>JADMIJ010000014.1 GCA_015478655.1 Acidimicrobiales bacterium
GACTTCGACAATCACAATTCTCCCAGGCAGGGAGGCACTTTCCGCGGATGAGCGGTTACCGGATCAGGCAGTTATTCGGTGGATCAAGGCTAAGGGGCCCATCGGATCGCCTGGCGAGGGCGATGGGTTCGCGGGTGCCGGTGAGACAACCGGCGGGCCGTCCTGGACCCTCCGCCAACTGGGCCGAGCGGTTCGGTAAACTGCAGCGGAGAACCATGCCGAGTATCACCGACTCCATCGGGCGTGTCCTCGGCGGCCGCTACCGACTGATCACCGCCCTGGGCACCGGTGCGTCTTCACACGTCTACCTGGCGGACGACGTCTCCCTCCACCGTCGGGTGGCCATCAAGGTGCTCCACCCGGCACTGGCCGGGGATACGGCCTTCCTGAAGCGCTTCCGGGCCGAAGCTCAGGCCGTCGCCGCCCTGAACCACCCCAACATCCTGCAGGTCTACGACTCCGGTGAGGAGTACGGCGAGCCGTACCTGGTGCTGGAGTACCTGGCCGGCGGCAGCCTCCGCCAGGTCTACGACACCGGCGCACTGCTGACCCCGGAGCAGGCGGCCCAGGTGGGGCTGGAGGCCGCCACCGGTCTCGACTATGCCCACCGCCGAGGGCTGATCCACCGGGACATCAAACCGGCCAACCTGTTGTTCGACGCCGACCGGCGTTTGCGCATCGCCGACTTCGGACTGGCCCGGGCCCTGGCCGAAGCGGCATGGACCGAACCGGACGGTGCCATTTTGGGAACCGCCCGCTATGCGGCGCCCGAACAGGTGGAGGGGTGTGTGCTCGACGGGAAGGCCGACGTCTACGCCCTCGCCCTCGTCCTCTACGAAGGGGTCACCGGCGAGGCTCCGTTCATCGGGGACACCACCATCGCGACGCTCATGGCCCGCATGGACTCGCTGCTGCCCGAGCATGAGGCGCTGGGCCCTCTCCACGACGTTCTGCTCTGGGCGGCCGCCCCCGACCCGGCAGAGCGGCTCGACGCGTCCCAGCTGGCGCTCCAACTCGACGAGCTGGCCCACGAGCTCCCCGGGCCCGCCCCCCTGCCCATCGTCGACGCCGTACCCGTGGAGGAGCTCGACGACATCGACAGCGCCCTGGTCCGTCCGGCCCGTCCACAACGGCGCCCGCCTGATGGGCCCGACCTCACCGAGCTCGGCGTGCCCACGCTGGTCACGTCGGCCAAGGAAGCAAAGAAGGCTGCATCAAGAGACAAGAAGGCCGCACCAAGAGAGGAGCCGGAGGACCAACCGTCGTCGGCCCGGCGGCGGTGGCCCTGGATCGCCGCCGTCGTGGTACTGGCCGGCGCACTGGTCGCCGCCGGGGCGGTGTTCGCCACCAAGAGTAAGATCTTCACACCCAGCCATCCGGTCCCGCTGCTCGTGGGCAAGTCACTCACCCAGGCCAGCCAATCGGTGCGGGCGGATCACTTCAAGGTGCACCAGACCGGTCAGGCCTACAGCATCACCCTCGGCCCTGGCCTCATCGTGAGCCAACAGCCGACTCCTCGAGTGGACCGCAAGACGGTCAGCGTCAAAGAAGGGTCGACCATCGGCGTGGTGGTCTCTGCCGGCCCACCGCCGGTAGCCATCCCCAACCTGGGCACCTTCTCGAATTGCAACGACGCCATCCAGGCCCTGCAGGCGGTCCATCTAGTCGGGGTGTGCCCGGCGTCAGCCGCGCAGTACAGCTCGACGGTGGTGGCCGGCGCCGTCCTCGGCACCTCGCCCACCGGCACCGCCCCCTACGGCTCGAGCGTCACCATCATCACCTCCCTGGGCCATGCCCCCGTGACCGTCCCGCCGGTCACGGGAAGCGGTTCCACCTACGCCACCGCCTCGGCCGCCCTGGCTGCCGTCGGGTTCGTCCCGTCCCAGAACCAGGCCTACAGTCCCACCGTCCCCCCCGGGCAGGTGATCGGCACCACTCCCGATCCGACAGCCGGTCCTCAGCCCTTCGGCTCCAAGGTGACCGTCAACATCTCGCTCGGGCCCCAGCCCGTGACCATTCCCGACTCCGTGATCGGGGAGTCAGTGGACAAGGTCACCAGCACCCTGCAGGGGCTGGGCCTCACGGTCGCCGGTCCCTACGGCCCGAAGGGTTCGAACAAGGTGCTCCAGACCGACCCGGCCCCGGGGACGTCGGTGCCCCCGGGGACCACCGTCAACCTCTACACCCTGTGAGCGACCCGGTCGCCGGGTGCGAGCTGTGCGAGGCCGCCCGCCTCACCGAGTGGTTCCACGAGGACGACGTCTGCTGGGTGGCCGCCTGCGAGGTGTGCGACGTGCCCATGGTGGTGTGGAAACGTCACGGCCACGAGCCGCCTGCGGCCGAGGTGGAGCACATGCTGAGCCATCTGGGCGCGGTCGCCGATGCACAGCTCGGCACGGGCGTCTGGTCCTTCGACCGCGTCATGCGCCAGATCCCCGACCATTTCCACGCCCACGCCCGCGACCCCAACTGGTGGTTCCGACGGTTCAGCCGCCGGTGATCTCCTGGTGATCAAGTACCTGGGGTCCAAGCGTCGCCTGGTGCCGGCGCTCAGCGTGCTGGCCGAGGCGTCGGGTGCCAGTACGGGGCTCGACCTGTTCTGCGGGACCACGCGGGTGGCCCAGGCGTGGAAGCGGATGGGCATCAGTGTCACGGCCGTAGACAGTGCCCGATTCGCCCACGTGTTGGCTCGGTGCTACGTAGCTACCGATCCCCGGGCCGCCCCCGGACTGACCAAGGAGGTGGTTGACGCCGTCGACCAGCTCAACGCCCTCGTCGGTCGGCCCGGCTATGTCACGGAGACCTTCTGCCAGGCGTCCCGGTACTTCCGTCCCGAGAACGGCGCCCGCATCGATGCGGTGCGCGACGTCATCGAACGCGACTTCGCCGGCACTGACGTCTGGCCGGTGCTGGTGACGAGCCTGCTGGAGGCCGCCGACCGGGTCGACTCGACCACGGGTGTCCAGATGGCCTATCTGAAGGCGTGGGCGCCGCGGGCCAACCAGCCCCTCACCCTCCGGGTGCCGGAGCTGCTCCCCGGGCCCGGCGCCGCAGTGCGGGGGGACGCCTGCGTGTTGGCCGGCTCTCCGGGGCTCGGTCGGGTCGATCTCGCCTACCTCGATCCTCCCTACAACCAGCACCGGTATGACTCCAACTATCACGTGTGGGAGACGATTGTGGCGTGGGACGCCCCCTCGCACTACGGCGTGGCGTGCAAGCGCGACGAACTGCGGGAGCCGGACCGTCGCAGCGCCTTCAACGGGAAACGGACTATGCCGACCGCCTTGGGCGAGGTGGTCGCCGCCGTCCAGGCCGACGTGGTCATCCTGTCGTACAACAACGAGTCATGGTTGAGCTTCGATGAGCTCCTCGAGCTCTGTGCCGGCCGGGGCCATGTGGAGGTCTTGGCCTTCGACTCCGCCCGGTACGTGGGAGCCCGGATCGGCATCCACAATCCCGCCGGCCGCAAGGTGGGCGCTGTCTCCCACCTGCGCAATACCGAATACGTGCTGGTGGCGGGGGACCGGGCCAGGGTCCGGTCGATGGTCGACGCTGTCACCCGCGCCGGGCTGGGCGCAGCCGTTGAGCGACCGGTGCCACTGGCGGTCGACACGGCAGAGGCGACGCTGCCGGTTTGACCAGGGTGCAGGAGCCCTGCCAACGTGGATGGAGACCAGTCGCGCCCATGCCTCGTGGGGTGTCGTGACCTGAGCGCAGCAGACAAGGAATCCTCGACATGGGAGCACTCGACGGGCGAATCGCGATCATCACCGGGGCCGGTCGTGGCATCGGGCGGGAGCACGCCTTCCTGTTCGCGGCTGAGGGCGCCAGCGTGGTGGTCAACGACCTCGGTGGCGCAATCGACGGCTCGGGGGACGACCGGTCGCCCGCCCAGCAGGTGGTCGACGAGATCACGGCCGGGGGCGGGCAGGCCGTGGCCAACACCGACGACATCACCGACTGGGACGGTGGCAAGCACCTGGTCGACTCGGCCGTCGAGGCCTTCGGGAACCTCCACATCCTGATCAACAACGCCGGCATCCTGCGAGACCGGGTGCTGGTCAACATGTCGGAGGCCGAGTGGGACTCGGTCATCCACGTCCACCTGAAGGGCCACTTCGTCCCTACCCGACACGCCGCCGCCTACTGGCGCGAGCAGACCAAGTCCGGCCGGGAGGTCAAGGCGGCCGTGGTGAACACCTCCTCGACGTCTGGACTGCTGGGCAACCCGGGACAGTCCAACTACGGAGCGGCCAAGGCCGGCATCGCCGCCTTCACCACCATCGCCGCCGAAGAGCTGGTGCGCTACGGGGTCCGGGTCAACGCCATCGCCCCAGCTGCCCGCACCCGCATGACCGAACAGACCCCGGGCTTGTCCGACATCGTGCAGGCCCCCACCGACGCATCGGTGTTCGACAGCTGGGACCCGGCCAACGTCTCTCCTCTGGTTGCCTACCTGTCCACCGAGGGCTGCCCGGCCACCGGCAAGGTCTACTTCGTCCAGGGCGGCCGGATCAGGCTGTTCCAGCCCTGGACGATGACGGACACCCTCGAGAAGGACGAGCGCTGGACCGTGGCGGAACTGCAGGCGGAGATGCACCCGCTCGTGGGCTGATCGGTGTCCCCGGGGAGGGGACCCCGCCGATCAGGGGGTGACCAGGCCTTCGGCACCGACGAGGTGATCGAGGCCGAAGCGATGCTGAGCGGCACCGGCGCCGGTGCCGAGGGCGGGATCGTCGTCCCCTGGCCCGTCCTGTTCCGTCATCGGATGCACCGCCGGGTCGCCGGATCGGACCGGTACCAGTGGTGGGTGCTGTGGACGGTGCTGGCCGGCCTGTTGTCGGTCAACATCACGTTCACGGTGTTCGTGGTGGCATTGCCTCAGGTGGCCAAGGAACTGCACACGTCGGTCACCACCCTGACCTGGACCTCCACCGGTCCGCTGCTGGCCTTCGGGGTGGCTGCGCCGGTGTTGGGCAAGCTCGGCGACCTGCGAGGCTACCGGCGCCTCTACCTGTGGGGGCTGTCCGGGGCCGCCCTCAGCGTGGTCCTCACGGCATCGGCGCCCACCGCCGGCGTCCTCATCGGGGCACGCCTGTTCGACGGGGTGCAGGGGGCGGCCACCGGCGCAGCATCGATGGCCCTGGTCCTGCAGGCCTTCTCCCACCAAGACCGGGTCAAGGCCATGGGGTGGTGGGCACTGGTCGGAGCCGGGGGTCCCGTGCTCGGGGTGACCATCGGGGCCCCCATCATCCAGTATTTCGGATGGAGGGCGCTGTTCTGGGGTGAGTTGCCCTTAATGGCCTTCGCTGCCGTGTTGGCCGTCATCGTGTTGCCCACACGCGATCACCCGGGGGAACCCGTCGCCGACCCGGAGTCACCGGAGGAGGGCCCGGCCCGCCCGGCTCGCCATGGCGGACAGGTGGACGACCAACCCGCCGGCCCCGGCCCCAGCGACCCTCCGAGCCCCTGGAGCCAGCTCGACTGGACCGGCTCGTTGACCCTGGCCGTGTCGGTCACCGCCGGCTTGTTGGCTCTCAACGAGGCGCCGTCCTGGGGATTCACCGCGCCGGCGACGCTGTGCATCTTCGCACTGAGCATTGCGGCCGGTGCCTTCTTCGTGATGCACGAACGACGCGCTGCCAATCCGCTCATCCCCCTCCGCTACTTCAGAATGCGGAACTTCGTCTTCCCCTTGGGGGCCAGGGCCTTCACCAATTTCTCCTACATGGGTGGGTTCTTCTTGTTCCCCATCCTGATGGAGCGCGTCTACGGCTACAGCGAGACACGAGCGGGTCTGGTCTCCACCGCCCGGCCGCTCATGTTCTCGTTGGTGGCACCGGCGGCCGGCTATGCCGCCGTCAAAGTGGGTGAGCGGGTGTCGGTGGTGGCCGGAGCCCTGGTTCTCACCGTGTCCATGGTGGTGTTCACCCAGCTCGGAGTGCAGCCTTCCCTGGTGGTCATCATCATCGCCCTGGCACTGTCCGGCATCGGTATCGGCATCGCCACCCCATCGACGGCCTCGTCGGCATCCAACGAAGTGGCCCCCGACGAGCTCGGGGTCATGAGCGCCGCCCAACAGCTGATCACCCAGATCGGCATCGTCGCCGGGATTCAGGTCATGGTCAGTGTGCAGGCGTCGGGGAATGGCGGCGTGGGCTCGCTCTCCTCGTTCCACCGGGCCTATGCGGTGGGGGCGGTGGTGGCTGTCATCGCCGGGGTGTGTGGTTTCTTCATGCGCGATACCCCTCGCCCCGGGAGGCGGTCGAGCGCCACTGAGGGGAGTGCCTACGACACGTGACTTCGCCGTCGGGCGTCGATAAACCCCTGGTCACGGGGCTTCAACCCGAGTGTCTGGGCGGTTGTGCCCTACCATCCACCCGATCGGTGTCGGCTTGTCGTCGCCGAGCGGAAGGAAGTAAAGCGTGCCCAGCATCGATGACAACATAGAGAAGTGGAATGACGACTATGACTGGCAGCTGGGGGGCGACGCGTGGTCGAGACCGTGGGGCGGTGCCGAGTCGCAGTGGTACGGCTGCATCTTCCCTCGGATCCACCGTTACCTGCCGGCGGCGGCCGTGTTGGAGATCGCACCTGGGTTCGGGAGGTGGACGGCGTTCCTGCTCGACCACTGCGAGACGCTGACCGCCGTTGACGTCGCGCCCAAGTGCATCGAGGGTTGTCGGCAGCGTTTCGCCGGTTATCCCCAGGCCAGGTTCGAGACCAACGACGGGCGATCGCTCCCGATGGTGGACGACGACTCCATCGACTTTGCCTTCAGCTTCGACTCGCTGGTGCACGTCGAGTCAGACGCCTTGGCCGGCTACCTGAGTGAGTTGGCCCGCACGTTGAAGCCCGATGGCGTGGCCTTCATCCACCACTCCAACTACGGCAGCTACCGGCGCTCTGCCAACGCCTTGGCTCCGCTGCAGACCACGCTGGACCGCCTGCCCACGGTCGCACGTGCCGGTCTGCTGCGGATGGGCCTCTATCGTGGCGCCCACTGGCGGGCCTCGAGCGTCTCGGCTCCCGGCTTCGCCGAACTCAGCGAGGCAGCCGATCTGACCTGCGTCGCCCAGGAGCTGGTGAATTGGGAGGGCGGCGTGGTCCTTCTCGATGCGATGTCGGTCGTGACCCGTCCTGGGTCGAGGTGGGACCACCCCGCTCGCGTGGTGAAGAACCGACTGTTCCGGCTCGAGGCTCGATCAATCCGGAAATCTGGCACTGCGTACTCCCGTCCGCAGCCGATGACGCCATAGACCAACCGGCCGGTGCCGGTCGCAGGGGCTGGCCGTCCTCCGGCTTCGCAACCCACGGCGCCGCTCATGGAGAGCCGTACCCGCCCGCGGCGATCGATCTGGTCTATTCGGTCATGGCCAGAATGCGGGCGGCGATCTCGACGGCGATGGGATCGGGGGTGATCGACTGCAGCGCCATCAACTTGGCGATGTCCCCTTCGACCTTGATCTTGCCCGACATGAAGGCCTGGATCCCCGCCTGCGGGTTGCTCTCCACCAGGATGGCCTTGGCCACGTCGTAGTCAAGGGAGACCTTGAGGTCCACCGGATCGATGTGGCCGGTGTCGAGGACCAGTTCGCCGCTGCTGGTGTCGACGTGGGCGTCCACCGTGCCCTCGCCGAAGGGAACCGCGCCGATGACCAGATTCATCCTGATCGAGTGCGAGATGGCCGAGCCCTTGCCGTCGAACTCGGCCCGGATGGACCGCGCCTCGGCCAGCCATTCGTCGCTCAGAAACTCATAGGTGGCCATCGCTGCCGTGCTCCTTGCCGCTCGGTGGTTCGTCTGGTCGACCACACTAACCCGACCCCCGATGGCCCTTCCCTCCCCCAGGCGTCGTCCTCCACCCCCCGGTACGACCGGTAGCATCCCCTGGCGTGACTGCTCCGATCATCCCAGGTGCCGAGCCGTGGTCGTCCACCGGCGGATCCCACGGCGTGCTCGTCCTCCACGGCTTCACTGGCAACCCCCAGTCGATGCGCCCGCTGGCCGAGGCGGTGGCGAAGGCGGGCTTCACCGTGGACCTGCCGTTGCTCCCCGGTCACGGCACTTCGGTCGAGGACATGCTCCCCACCCAGTGGGAGGACTGGTCGGCCGCCGCCGAATCCGCTTATCAGGCGCTGTCCGCACGCTGCGACAAGATCGTGGTCTCCGGACTGTCGATGGGGGGTACGTTGACCTGTTGGCTGGCGCAGCAGCATCCTGACATCGCCGGCATCGCCGTAGTCAACCCGCTGGTGGACCCGCCGGCCGAGGACTACCGGGCGCTGATCCGTGGGCTGCTGGCCGATGGCGCCGAGGTGGTCGACGGCATCGGTTCGGACATCGCCATGGAGGGTGCGGTCGAGGCCGCCTACGCCGGGTCACCCCTGGCCGCTGCCCTCTCCCTGTTCGAAGGGGTCGACGCCGTCGCCCCGCGTCTCGGCGAGATCCGGTGCCCTGCCCTGCTCCTCAGCAGCCGGGTCGACCATGTGGTGCCGGTCGAGTCCGGTGATCGGTTCGCGGCTTCCGTGGGCGGACCCGTGGAGCGGGTCTATCTCGAGCGCAGCTTCCACGTGGCCACCCTCGACTGGGACGCGCCCGTTGTCGAGGAGCAGGTCGTGGCCTTTGCCGCCAGAGTCATGGACGGACCTGGCGCCGTGGCTCCCTGATGGCGGAGCCCGGGCGTCTGACTCGAGACGAGGTGGCCCATGTGGCCGATCTGGCCCGGCTCGAGCTCACCGAGGACGAGCTCGAGCTGTTCACCGGTCAGCTGGCCGAGGTGCTCGATCATGCTGCCGACGTGGCCTCCCTCGACCTGACCGGCGTGGCCCCGACCGCCCACGCCATGGCCGTGAGCAACGTCCTTCGACCCGATGAGGTGCGCCCTGCACTGGACCGGGACGAGGTGTTGGGGCAGGCACCATCGGTGGAGGACCATCGTTTCCGGGTTCCCCGCATTCTCGGAGATGCACCGTGACCTCGCCGCGTCCGTCGACGTTCCTGGCCAACGCGGTCCGATCAGGGGCTCGATCGGCGGTGGACGTCCTCGAGGAGCACCTGGCGATCATCGAGTCGGGTGACGGAGAGGTCCATGCCTTCAACCTGGTCACCGTGGATCTGGCCCGTGAACAGGCCATCGCCGTGGACCGGACGGTGCATGCAGGGGAGGACCCGGGACCGCTGGCCGGTGTGCCGGTGGCCTTGAAGGACAACCTGTGCACCCGAGGGGTGCCCACCACCTGCTCGTCGCACATTCTCGAGGGATGGCGCCCACCCTACGACGCCACGGTGGTGGACCGACTGCACCGGGCCGGCGCGGTGATGGTGGGCAAGACGAACATGGATGAGTTCGCCATGGGCTCCTCGACCGAGAGCTCGGCCTTCGGCCCCACCCGCAACCCCCACGACACCAGCCGGGTCCCCGGCGGATCGTCGGGAGGCTCGGCCGCCGCGGTTGCCGCCGGATTCGTCCCCTTGGCGCTCGGCTCGGACACCGGCGGCTCGATCCGGCAACCGGCGGCCCTGTGTGGTGTGGTGGGCATGAAGCCGACCTACGGCACAGTCTCGCGCTACGGGTTGGTGGCCTTTGCCAGTTCTCTGGACCAGATCGGGCCGTTCGCCACCACCGTGGCCGATGCCGCCCTCCTCTTCGACGTCATCGGCGGTCACGATCCGTGCGACTCCACCTCGCTCAACCGCCCGACGCCGCGTGTCCTTTCCGTCCTGGATGACGGCGTGGCCGGCCTCACCGTGGGCCTGCTCACCGAGTTCCTCGACGGCGCCGACCCGGACGTGGTGGCCCGCACACGAGAGGCGGCTGATGCCCTCGCCGCCGCCGGCGCCCGGGTGGAGGAGGTCTCCGTTCCCGAGGTCGTTCTCGGTCTGTCCGCCTACTACCTCATCGCCCCGGGAGAAGCTTCTTCCAACCTGGCCCGCTACGACGGGGTCCGCTACGGGCTCAGGGTCGATGCCGCCGACACCGTGGCCATGAACAGAGCCACCAGGTCGGCCGGTTTCGGGGCGGAGGTCAAGCGCCGGATCATGCTCGGGACCTACGTGCTCTCGGCCGGGTACATGGACGCTTACTACAATCAGGCCTTGCGGGTGCGCACCAAGATCATCGAGGGATTCGCCACCGCCTACCGGCGGTGCGACGTCCTGCTCGGCCCCACCACCCCGACCACCGCGTTCCCTGTCGGCGCCAAGACGGGTGACCCGTTGACCATGTACCTGTCCGATGTCTGCACCATCCCTACCAACCTGGCCGGACATCCGGCCGTCAGCGTCCCGTTCGGGACCGGCGATGACGGACTGCCGGTGGGGGTGCAGGTGCTGGGGCCGGCCCTGTCCGAGGGCACCATCTTGAAGGTGGCCGCGGTGGTCGAAGCCGCCGCCCCGCCCTTGGCGGCCCCCGTCCTGGCCGTGGGGGGCCGGGCATGAGGCCGGGATGGGAGATGGTCATCGGGCTCGAGGTGCACTGCGAGCTCAAGACGGCGACCAAGCTGTTCTGCGGGTGCCCCAACGTGTTCGGCGACGAGCCCAACACCAACGTGTGTCCCGTCTGCCTCGGCCTGCCGGGCTCGCTACCGGTGATCAACCAGAAGGCGGTCGAGCTGGCCATGGCCATCGGTACCGCGCTGCGCTGCGAGATCAGGCCGTCCACCTTCCACCGCAAGAACTACTTCTATCCCGACCAGGCCAAGGACTACCAGATCACCCAGTATGACGAGCCGATCAATGTGAACGGGTACCTGGACCTCCCCGACGGGACCCGCGTGGGCGTCGAGCGGGCCCACATGGAGGAGGACACCGGCAAGACGTCCCATGCCGGGGCGTCCGGACGTATCCACGGCGCCGACTACTCGCTGGTCGACTACAACCGGTCGGGAGTGCCGCTGGTGGAGATCGTGAGCGCCCCGGACATGCGCTCCTCGGCCCAGGCCCGCGCCTATGCCGCCGAGCTCCGAGCGGTGCTGATCGCCTCCGGTGCCTCGGACGGCAAGATGGAGGAGGGATCGATGCGGGTCGACGCCAACGTGTCGGTGCGGCGATCCCCCGACGAAGCCTTCGGCACCCGCTGCGAGATCAAGAACCTCAACTCGGTCCGATCGGTGGGCCGCGCCGTCGAGTACGAGGCGGAGCGGCAGATCGCCCTCATCGAGTCGGGGGAGCGGGTGGTCCAACAGACCCGGCACTGGGACGAGGATGCCGGGCGCACCGTGGCCCTGCGGTCGAAGGAGGATGCCTACGACTACCGCTACTTCCTCGAGCCCGACCTGGTGCCGTTGGTCCCCGACAGCGAGTGGATCCACGCCGTGGGCGACACCATGGGTCCCATGCCCGCGGTCAGGCGCGCCCGCCTGGTCGAGCTGTTGGGCGACGCCGGTGACGTCACGGAAGCACAGGTGGACCAGGTGGCCACCGTGGTCGACCTGGGTCTGGACGGACTGGTGATGGCGGCGGTGGCGGGGGGCGTCGGTTCGGGGTTGGCGCTGGCCCGCACGGCCAACGAGGCCGCCACCGACGCCGAGTCGGCCCGCCGCCTCGACCCAGAGCGCTATGTGGCCCTGTTGACCATGGAGGCGTCGGGCGCGCTGACCGCCACCCAGGCCAAAGCCGTGCTGGCCGAGCTGCTGTCCGCCGGCGGCGGCGATCCGGCCGCCATCGCCGCCTCCAGGGGATTCGAGACCATGTCCGAGGACTCCCTGGCCGCCACGGTGGCCGACGTGGTGGCGGCCCACCCCGAGGACTGGGAGCGCTACTGCCACGGTGACGATGCCGATCGCAAGAAGCTGTCCCAGTTCTTCACCGGCCTGGTCATGAAGTCCACCCGGGGCCAGGCAGACGGCAAGGCGGTGGCCGCCGAACTGCGGCGCCTACGGGCCTGATCACAGTAGTGGCGGAGGGGGGGCACCTTAGAGGCTCGGCGGAGGCCCTCCTGCGGCCAGATAGGGCCCCGTGGAGCCAAAGCCCAGTCGGGTGATGTACACCGGTCGCGGGGGTTTGTCAGGCTTGGGGGCCAGCGAGCGCCACGGGCTGTAGAGCATCCAGACGCCGGCGGAGTCCTTGAACACGGAGGCCTCGCCAGGTCCCTCTCCCTGGAGGTTCGATCCGAGGAGGGGACGTGGGGAGATGTCGGCGCAGGGACCGGCCGGCCCCGCGCAGCGGGCCGCTCCGATGCCGTAACTCGGCTGGTTGAACCAGTTGCCCGAGTAGACGACCCAATAGGTGCCATTGACCTCGACCATGTCGGGCGCCTCGACAATGCTTCCCTGCCATCTCTCGTCGGGAGCCATCAGTTCCGAGGGCTGGCCGACGAGGCCCAGCCCATCGGCCGTCAGGGGCTGGGACCACATCTTCGTCGGCGTAGTGGCCCCGTCGATGTTCTGGTCGGACTTGAAGAGCATCCAGTTGGCGCCGGAGCCGTCGGTGAACACCCGCGGGTCGATCGACCCACCCTGGTCGGTCTGACAGATGAACGGAGTCCTGAACGGGGTGAACGGACCGTCAGCCGCTCTTCCGATGGCGTCCCCAATGCATTGCATGGGAGGTGACGATCCTTGCAGCAGGGCGGTGAAGTAGAGCACGAACGTCGAGCCGAACCGGTGGATGTCGGGGGCCCAGGTAAAGCCGGGGACCGCCCAGGCGGGTAGTGCAGGAAGGGCGTCGCTGACCTGGCTCCAGTGGTCGAATGTGGTGGTGGAGGCCACTGGCACGTTGACCGGTGGCGTCCCCGGCACACCACTGGCATACAGGAAGTACCGACCCCCGGAGAGGTACAAGAAGGGGTCCGACTGATTCTGGCCCGACGAGACCAGCAACCCAGGGGATTGCGGGTTGGCGGCGGCCGGGGGGGAGACGGCGGCAACGGTGGCCGGGCCGGCGGCAGGCAGAGTGGTCGAGACGGCCGCAGGCAGGGAGTGGACCGTGGTTGAGCGCGCCGGGGTCGTGGCGGGCCCGGCCAGGGCCGCCACCGAGATGGCCACCGTCAGGGCGACGGCAAGCACACTGGCGACGATCACGACGGTAGAGCGTCGTGTGCGGTGCACGGGAGGCTTCCCCCCCGTGCTGGCCTGAGTCCTGTTGTCGATCATGCGAGCCAATAACCTCCCGAGCGCCAAATCAGGCTGCCCGACCCCCCGGGCTCACGGCACCAGACAGGATATCGCCGCCTGGGGAACAACAGTGGACATCTCGCCGGGATCTGGGGACACGCCAAGAAATCCGGAGGAAAAGGTAGGGATATCGCGTCACCCTCTTGACCTCGGATAAGACACCGATCACAGTGTCAATTGTTCGGGAAACCGAAGCTCCACCGGAGTCCGGAGGGGATCGGAAATGAGGTTGAGAGACCTCATCGAAGATCAACTTTCGGGCGCAGTGGGGCAGTAGGTGACCGGCGTGGTGGACCGGTGACGGGCTTTTGGCTGCTCTTCGGAGTACCGGGTTCGGTGCCAGTGCAGGGTCGTCCGACACGGCCCGGTACGGGTGAGACCGGTCCGCAGTGAACGTGGCCCCGAGGAGCTCGGGCGGTTCCGACCGTTCGGTTACTCGGGGCTGCGTCGCGCCCGTGAAGAGTTCGGGTGGCACCCCGGCGACGTGGCTCAGCGGTGGCGGGTCGAGCCGGTGGTCGGGACGACCAACTCCATCCGGCAAGGGTCCTCGTCGTCGTTGCAGCGCTCGCACTCGAGTTCGAGGGTGCTGTGCGAGATGGAGAACGGGCCGGCGATGGCCGCTTTCACCCGCTCTCCGACCGCCTGCGCCTCCTCGAGTGAGGGATGACCGGTGAGCACGAGGTGCGCCGAGAGCACCCGCATCTCGCTCGACAGGCTCCAGACGTGGAGGTCGTGCACCTCGCCCACGCCCTGGACATCGACCATGGCCGCGATGAGTTCGGTCAGATCCACATCGGACGGGGTGGATTCGAGGAGCACGGCGATGCTGCTCCGGAACACCCGGGAGGCCTGGTACACGATGATGGCCGCCACGACCAGGGCCGATACAGGATCGAGCCAGGTTGCCGAGGGTGCCAAGAGGAGGGCCACCGCGGCCACAATGACGGCCAGTGAGGCCAGGGCATCGCCCACCATGTGCAGGACGGCCGAGCGCATGTTCAGATCGGTAGACCCGTCGCGGAGGATAAGGGCGGCCACTCCGTTGATGACCAGCCCCAATGAGGCCACGAGGACCACGAGGCCGGCGCGCACGTGTTCGGGATGCCCGAGGCGGTCGATGCTTCCGATCACGATCAGGACGGTGACGACGGCGATGAGCGAAGCATTGGCCAGGGCCGCCAAGATGGTGGCCCGGTGATTGCCGAAGGAACGCTCGGCGTTCGGGGGCCGCAATGCCAAGCGGACAGCCACCATCGAAAGCGCGAGCGCACCCACATCCGTGAGGTTGTGCCCGGCGTCGGCCAAAAGACCTGTCGAACGCGCCACCAGTCCGAGGAGGACCTGGGCGACGACCAGCCCGGCATTCATGGCCAGGCTGATGGCGAGTCGTCGGGTTCGAGTCACGTAGATTTCCTCGACACGATCCTACCTGGGAACGAGTGGCCGATAGCCTCCACACGTGCCCCTCCCGAAGTCCTCGTTTCGCCGCAAGGCGTTGATGACGCTCCTGGTAGTGGCTCTCCTCTTGGTGGTCACGATCCCGGTGGCCACGGCTCGCCTGTTCATCTGGCCTCCCAGCGACAATCCGACCAGGGCGGACGCGACAGTGGCGCTCGGGGGCGATACCGGGCAGCTCCGGGCCAAGCAGGCGATCCAACTGGCGAGATCAGGCTATGCCCCGGTGGCGGTGATCTCTCTAGGTGGCAAGAGGGCAGTCCCATGCCCGAAGCCCATACGTGACGTGCGGGTCCTCTGCTTTCGGGCCGATCCTCTCACGACGCGGGGCGAGGCCGAATACGTCGCCCGGCTGGCAGCGCAACGACATTGGCATCGCATCATCGTGGTGTCCGAGCGGAGTCAAGCCACCCGCGCCCGTATGTTGTTCGAGAGGTGCACACCGATCCAGCTGGAGATGGTGCCGGTCACCGATCCGCGAGATCGCCTGCTCTATGACGTGGTCTATGAGTGGGGCGCCTTGGCCAAAGCACTGGTATTGGTGCGGTCGTGTTGACGGCACACCTGCTCCTCAGTCCAGGGGGATCCGCCGGCTACTCGTGGGCTATCCAGTTCCACCGTTCCCCGGTGGCTAGTTCCTCCTTGAATTGAGCCAATCCGAGGGGACCGTGACCGTCCATGTCGAAGAGGCGTAGCCCGACGTCGTGGCAAAGGAGATTGAACATGTCGTCGTCTGATGCACCGAACTGCTCACCTCCGCCGCATCCGTGTTCGAATGCCACCACCGGCTTTGCCCGCCGAAGAACCTGCAGCCCGCCTTCGATGACGAGCGCCTCGGCTCCCTCAACATCGATCTTCACGAAGGCAGGCAACCACCCCTCCGGCAGATGATCATCGAGACGTTCGGTCCTCACAGTGATCAACTCGGTGGCCATCTGCTTGGGGTACGGACGTTCCTTCAATCCGCTGTAGGCCGGTGCATCCCGCACATGGACGAACCTGCTGACGCCTTCTTCGCTCGAGAGCGCCCGCTGTCGGATGTCCATCTCCGGAAATTGCCGGACCAGCGCCTGGCACTGATCAGGCAATGGCTCGTAGGCAATGTGGTGGCCAGCGGGAGCGAGACGGCGAAAATGGTTCAAGAACCAGCCGTGATGAGCGCCAACATCCAGACAATTTGAATCAGGCTTCAGCGAGAAGCTCAACAGGAGTTTGACATGCATGTCGTCGAGACGATTGCGACGATGCACCGAGTTGGCACCGCTTCCCGTCAGAACTTCCACGAGTTGATCGCGGCCTCGGGCGATTCCATGCCGAATACCCAGGGAGTCGGCGACTTTCAAGAGTTCGCTTCGCATGCACAAAGCATGGCATCGATTGACCACTCTTCTACCCCCCCTCTACCTCCCCCATGTACGGCTTCCTCCCCGAATTCGAGCAGCAAGTGCCCCATAGACCTTGGGAGTCACGACTCAATTGCGACGCCGATTGCGAGATCGTCAAGTACAACCTGAGCAGAATTGACACGGCCTCTCTCACCGCTTCCTATCCAACTCCGGATGCAGCGGATTCCCGCGGCAGCTCTACCCCCGAGCCATTGGATGGGCTGCGTCCGAAGTCCCGGCTATTGGCAATAGCCACCGCGGCAAGCTGCGATCGGACTCCGAGCTTCCGCAGAATCGAGCGGATATGGGATCTCACGGTGGTCACCGACACGACGAGATCGTCAGCAATGTCCTGAGCCGACTTTCCGGTCGTCAAATAGAAGAGGACCCGGCGCTCGCTGGCGGTCAACTGGACCAGGGCGTCCATGGGTGGCGAATTCCGAAGGCCGCTGCCGGCGGGTGGCCACGATTCGTCCGCCGCTCCCGGACTGGTCCCCATTTGGCACAACTCGGAGCGCAGCTGGTCAAGGTCCAACAGGACGGTGGCTCCCTGCGCCAGGCAACCCGCCAGGGCCCCAGCACCGGCTCCTGCTCCGACGGCGAGCACTCCAATGCCATTCGAGTCGTACCTGCCAGTCAGTTGCGCGGCGATGTGCCAAGCGCTTGACGTCCACGTCGCCACTTCATTGGGTGGTTCTCGCTCTCCGTCAACCACCAGGACGACCAGGTCGAGTTCTACACCGTGGACATCCAGGACGAGTTCGTCTTCGCAGGCAAGAACGGTCGCTTCGGCCCGGAACCCCAGCCGTTCCGCTAGTGCCGTCGCGGCAACTGCAGACACCCCTGGGACACCGCTCGACGTGCGGCTGGGACTAACTACCAGAATGGTTCCCCTATTGCCAGGCCCGGAGTCGCCATGCCTAGTGCCGTACTTTGCGAAACCGTCGGCGTGGTACCGCACGACGGTCCGATGTCTTATCTGCCGAGCCAGCGTGGGCGGTCGGACCGGAGCCGGGCCCTTGCCCGTGCGCGTGCGTCCTTGGTTGCCGAGGACCGGATAGGTCAGGAGGGCAGCGCTGCCCAGCAGCCTGTCCACGGTGACTGTGGTCGACGAGGCGGTTCTCCCGGCCTGGCCAAGGCCCTTGCTGTCCTCGCCTCCGGGCAATCGCCGTTGTCGGACGTCCTTCGGATCGATCGAGCCACGCCGAAGATCCACCTGCTCGTTGAAGGTCTGGCTCTTACGGACGGCTCGCGCCAGCCGCACGCCCAGCGTTTTGGGCGCCACCGCCTCAGCGTCCGGACCAAAGGCGATGGCGACCCGGGAGACCCCAAATGGGCATACACGGTCATCGTCCCGCACGACCTGCTCGATCCTCCGGAGAGCCAACTCGTAAGCCAGCTCCGAATCACCGGACCGTTCGCCGCTCGTTGCAATCGATGCCGGTCGGAGATCGACGAGCGCCACCGTTCGGCTCATCTGGTCGGCCCGGTCGGCGTAACGTCCAACCCAGCCATCTGTGACTTTGGTCGCCATTGTTCTCGCCCCCCTGTGCACCGCTTTCGCTCCCGTCGCCCAAGGCAATCCCACGGTGGTGCCCCTTCGTTGGCCAATTCTAACCACGACGACCTCGAACGCAAGGCCGACGTCATCAGATTTGACGAGCGAGAGATCTGGGGACCAAATCTTGACGTTGAGTGGTCGGCCGCGCCCTCAGCGTGATCTGACGGGGACGACCGAATGGCGAGCTAGTGCTTGCTCGAGCTGTATAGCCGATGTGTCGACCTCCCCGTGGGCCTCGAACGAACCAGACCGCCGGTGCAGGCGGGAGGCCGATGAGATCAGGAAACCCCCTCGAACCACCGCACCGTGGCGCGCAATCCCTCTTCGAGCTCCACTGGTTCGATGCGGGGGAACAGGCGCCTCAGGCGGGACTGATCGGCTTGCGAGTCGCGGACGTCTCCCATCCTCGATTCGGTGTGGCGACGGGCGAGCGGTTTGTCCAGCACTCTCTCGAGGATGCCGATGAGATCGAGGAGCGAAACCCTGGTACCGAAGGCCAGGTTCACCGGCTCTGGATCGGTCACCCGGCGATGGATGGCGTCACTCAGCACGGCGACCACGCTGTCCACATGGGTGAAGTCCCGGGTCTGGCGGCCATCGCCGTGCACGGGCAGGGGATCGCCCCGTAGGGCGGCGGCGATGAACGTGGGGACCACTGCGGCATAGGCGTGGTCGGGGGACTGCAAAGGACCGAACACGTTGAAGAAGCGGAAGGCGAGGACCGGGAGCCCGAACGCGCGACTGTAGGCCAGCGCGGCCGACTCTGCCGCCAATTTGCTGGCTGCGTACGGGCTGGCCGGCATGGTGGCCATGTCTTCCCGCTTGGGCAGGGCTGGATTGGCTCCGTACACCGATGATGACGACGCCACCAACACGTGTGGACGACCGCCACGGCGCGCCGCCTCCAGGACCTCCATGGTGCCCGTGGCGTTGGTCACGTGGCTGGCCATCGGATCGGCCAGTGAGCGGGGAACGGATGGCCGGGCGGCCAGGTGCACAACGGCGTCGGCATCCTCGAACACCTGATCGAGGAGGTCGGCATCAAGGATCGATCCTTCGACCAGATCCACGTCGTGAATGGATTCCAGATTGTGGCGAGAGCCGGTCGAAAGGTCGTCGAGGGCCACCACCCCGGCGATGGCGGAGTCGTTCGCCAGGGCGCGGCACACATTGGCACCGATGAATCCCGCCCCCCCGGTCACCACGACCTTCACGGACGATCAGCCGTCCTCGGCCCCGCCGTCAGCGCGTTGGCGCAGCCCCGGTGCAGGCCGTCTCGCATCGTGATGCACCGGTGGCTACAACCGCTCGACCGTCGGCCCGTCCAGGCGGTTCCGGGCGTCGAAGACGTAGGGAGCATGGGCACGGATGAGTTCGTAGTCGAACGCATCGTGGTCTGTCACGATCACCGTCGCATCGGATGCCCTGACCTCTTCGGCCGTCAAGTCGACCAACGGGTACGGCAGCGATTCGGCCACGATGTGGGGATCGACCACGTGCACCTCGGCACCGAGGGCCGTCAACGCCTGGGCGATGATGGTGCCGGGCGCTTCGCGGGCGTCGCCGGTGTTCCGTTTGTAGGCCAGACCGAGCAGCAAGATCCTCGAGCCGTTGACGGCCCGCCCCATCCGGTTGAAGGCCAGAGCCAGTCGCCTCACCACGTAGTCAGGCATGTGCTCGTTGACGTCGTTGGCCAGCTCCACGAAGCGGAACGGCTGGCCAAGGCTCCGCCGCACCTTCCACGAGAGGTAGCTCGGGTCGATGGGCAGACAGTGACCGCCAACCCCTGGCCCAGGGGTGAAGCGCAGATACCCGAACGGCTTGGTCGTCGCTGCGTCGATTGCCTCCCATACATCGATGTCGAGCTCCGCGGCGAACATCGCCAGCTCGTTGACGAGAGCGACGTTGACATGGCGGAAGGTGTTCTCGATGAGCTTGGTGAGCTCGGCCTCACGCGTACCCGACACTGATACCGTCCGCTCGACGATGCGACCGTAGAAGCTCCGCACCGCCTCCAGCGAAGCCTTGTCCACGCCGGACACCACTTTCGGCGTGTTCTCGAGACGCCAGGTTGGATTGCCGGGGTCGATCCGCTCCGGGCTGTAACCGAGGTGGAAGTCACGTCCGGCGATCAGGCCCGATCCCTGTTCGAGTAGGGGAGCGACTAGCTCCTCGGTGGTGCCCGGGTAGCTGGTCGACTCCAGGACGACCGTGGCGCCAACTCGCAGGTGACGAGAGACCACCGAGGCGGCGTCCTCGACATGGGACAGGTTTGGCACGCCATCGCGCAAAGGGGTGGGCACGTCGAGGACCGCCACGTCGAAACCGGCGATCCGGTCGGGGGAATCCGTGGGCTCGTAGCGGCCCGAATCGAGGGCGGCGTGCAGGCGATCATCCGGGATGTCCTCGACGTAGGAGTCACCCGCGGCCAGCCGCTTGATCCTCTCGGCATCGACATCGAAGCCCACGACGTCGAACCCGACGTCCACGGCGCGGAGGGCGAGCGGAAGGCCGACGTAGCCCTGCCCGACGACGACCAGCCTGGTGGCCCCGTCGCTCGGGCTCACCCGGCCACGCCTAGCAGCAGGTTCATGCCAGGACTTGCTCGGAGCTCTCCGCAGGTGAGTCCTTGGCCAGCTGCAACCCGGGATCGGCGTCCGTGGACGGCGCAACGGCTCCGTCGAGGGCGCCATTGTGGTCCGGGCTCAAGGGCTGGGTACCCGCGGGACTCGACGTCCCGACGGAGAACAGCAGCCGCCTGACCGACGCGTCGTCCCGTTCCTCGGTGGCTGCCCTCAGCTCTTCGAGCCCCGATGCGAATTGCTCCGCCGAGGCGGTGATCGGGATGAGCTGGTTGATGTAGGGATGGTGGGTAGTGAGAATTTCCTCCTCCGGCATGCGGAGCTCCTCATCGAACTTCTCGCCGGGCCGGGCCCCGCAGATGTCGATGGAGATGTCCTCGCCCACCTGATAGCCGGAGAGCCGGATCATCCGCTCGGCCAGGTCGAGGATGCGGACCGGCTTTCCCATCTCGAGCATGAATATCTCACCGCCGCCGTCCGAGAGGACCGAAGACTCGAGCACCAGCTGTACCGCTTCTTCGACGCTCATGAAGAACCGGGTCATCCGGGCGTCGGTGACCGTGACCGGTCCGCCGTTGGCGATCTGGCGGGTGAAGGTGGGGATGACGCTGCCGCGGCTTCCCAGCACATTTCCGAACCGGACGGTGCAGTAGGACGGGCCGACGGGGGCCCGTGAGAGCACGATCTGCTCGGCCAGCCGCTTGGTAGCCCCCATGATGCTCGAAGGCCGCACCGCCTTGTCCGACGAGATCTGGACGAACCGTTGGACACCGACCCCGGTGGCCGCCTCTACCACATTGAGGGTCCCGAACACATTGGTGGTAGCGGCTTCGATTGGATGCTGCTCGAGGACGGGGACATGCTTGTGGCCGGCAGCGTGGAAGACGACCTCAGGGCGGAATCGGGTGAAGGCATCGACCACCGCCAACCGATTGGTGATGTCGACGAGCGCCTGTTCGGTTGACCCCGGAATAGTGGCCGCCGTGTCGTGGAGGTGCGTCTCATCGTGATCCAGGAGCACGAGCACGGCCGGGTCGAGCTCGGCCACTTGGCGGCAGATCTCTGAGCCGATGGAGCCACCCGCCCCGGTCACCAGCACGCGGCGGCCCTCCAGTGAGCGCCTGACCGTGGCCAGATCGATCGGTATGGGACTGCGGCCAAGCAGGTCCTCGATCCGGGGCTCGCGCGCCTGCCGCAGCGGAACCACCGATGCGGCGCCATCGACGAGATGGCTCACCCCGGGTAGGACCTTCATGGTCAGGCCTGCCTTTTCGCAGGCCAGCAACACCTTTTCGACCATTTCGGGCGGGGGGTTCGGAATGGTCAGCAAGACCTGTTGCAGCATGTACCGGCTGGCGGCACTGGGTATGTCATCGATAGCGCCCACCACGGGGACTCCAACCATCGAAAGCCCATGCGCACGCTCGTCGTCGTCGAATACGGCCACTGGCACCAAACCGGCGCCCGGGCTGCGCAGCATCTCCCGGATGGCAGCGGCCCCGGCATCGCGGCTCCCGACGACCGCAACCCGCAACCCCACCCGACGTGTCCCGCGCTGCCAGGCGAACAGCCTCGAGTGGAATCGCAGAACCCCCATGCCCACAGTGGCGAACATGCAACCGACGACGATCACCGTCAACGGCACGTGCTCGAATCCGGCTCGCTTTCCCAACGGGTAGACAGCGATGAGCACGAAGACGATCACCGCGGCCGAGAGGATTAGTTGGCGAGCTTCTTCGACACCGGCGTGCCGCCACATGCGTCCATACAGCCCGAAAATGTGGTTGGCCACCAACGTGACGAACAGGGCGGCGAGCAGGAACGTGGCAAGGTGCTGCCAGTAGAGGCCTGGCGCCTTGTCCCGGAAGTAGGTGACTTGGGCAACGCTGTAGCCGGCGACGACGCAGATGGCGTCAAGCAAGGTGAACACGAGGCGGGAGCGCACTCTGCTGGCACGAACCGCGACATTGGTCCTGTGCGGATTGCTCGGCGAGGCATCCACTAGCGAAGGGGCCGGCTGTTCGGACGCTTCCTCTGACTCGTTCTCACCCATGCAATTAGGCCCCCTGTGGTCATAAGTCCCGACCGCTTCCGCCCAAGCGCACTTTTCCCTGCATGCCCGCACCGGAGCACGGCTGACACCAGGATGTCAGCAGCCTTTCCGGACCTCCACTTTCACTCGGCGACAACGTACAATCCGACGACGAATCTCCGCCAGTATCGAATCGTGGTACGCCCCATACTGCCATCCCCCCGGAGGGCGGCGTCAACCCTAGGTCCACCGGCCGATGAAGGCCCTGTTCAGTGGCTGCCCAGCACGCCACATTGAGATTACCGACGGGCTGCTCGGAGAGCCATCCCCAATTTTGGGTATTGACTCAGGATCGCCTGCCAGCGCAGGCTACCGCCTCAAGCTCGATCGGCTCCCGTGCGGGCGTCGGACTCGGGAATGACAGGGCGGCGACGGGCTCAGTTCCATCGGTGCCGGCCCCAGGTTCGAATCACGTGGATGCCGCCGTATTTCGGTGCCATTATTTTCGAAGACTGAATGCCACCGGTGATGTTCAACGGGACCGGCACCGGTATAAGATCGGTGCTCTACGTTGGGCAGGAAGTGGGAGAACGATGGAGCCAATCGACTATGGGGGTGCGATCCGCCGCAGTTGGCGGCTCTTGGTGGGTCTTGCCATCCTCGGGGCTGTCATCGCCGCCTTTGCCCCCGTGGGCCACGCCAAGAGGGTCAAGTCGGCGCTGCCGTACCAGGCCACTGCGGTTGTCGGTACCGCGCCCAACGGGCCCGGAAGTCCGTTGAACGGCGGTGTGACCGCCGCGCAATTGATGTTCTTGGCCTCGAAGACGGACACCCAACAAGGCGTGGCCGACGCGGCCGGTCTCACCATCCCGGACAGCGCACTGTCCACGTACATGTCGGCAACCGCCGTCGCCGCGACCTTGGTGGGCTCCGGGGCCGGGCCCGTCAAGAAGAACAGCGCACAAGTCATCCAGCTCACCGGCCGCGGCGCCACGGCCGCTGACGCGGTCCTCATGGCTAACGCCTATTCCAGCCAGTTGGGGGACGTGGTACAGACAGCCACCAATCAGAAACAGGCGTACAATCCGAAGGCGGGCATAGCGGGCAATCCAGGCGTCAACGCCTATACCGGGTACAACGTCATTCATGCCGCAGAGTTCGCCACAAAAACTGGGGCCAAGGCACCCTTGGGGGCCAGCAGGAAGGTGCGGGTCCTGGGCGGCATGGCCATCGGCGCCGCCCTCGGGGCCGGCATCGTGCTCCTGCGCGAGCTCCTCGACAAGCGCCTTCGCAATGCGGCCAGGGCGGAGGCAAACTTCGGATTCCCGGTGGCCGTGGAGGTTCCGGCGGCCACGGTCGGGGCAATGCCGGCTGTGGGCGCACTGGCTCCCATGGTCGACGTGATCCGAGATCCCGACTCGCCGGGGGCGGAGGCCTACCGGATGCTTCGTATGTCGGTGATGTTCGAGAGCTTGGCGCCGCTGTCGGGTGCCACCGACCCCTACGCCCTTGGTATCGATGCCGGAAATGGAGGCAAGTTGCCCACGGGGCAGCGTGCCGAGTCCGGTCCGACCCAGGAGCGTGCGGATCGACACGTTGTGCTCGTGGCCTCCGCCGGTTCCGAGCCGACCCGACCGCACGTGGCCGCCAACCTGGCTGCCATCTACGCCGAGGCGGGCGAGCGCGTGGTGATCATCAGCACCGGAGAGGTCGAAGCGAGGGTCAACGGCGTCGGAACCGCCAGTGTGTCCGGAGAGATCGGGATCGAGGATGTCCGGGCCCGTCTGGAGCCCTCGAGGCTCGACCACGTGTCCCGCCTTCCCCTGCATCCGTTCATCTCCCGGAGCGGGCAGCTGGTGACCAGGATGCCCGCCATTCTCGAGGCGGCGCGCAGCTTGTCCGATGTTGTCATCGTGGAAGTACCACCGCTGCTCGCCGTGCACCACGCCGAGGCGCTGATCCCCTCGGTCGACGTGGTGCTGGTCGTTGCCGAGTGCCGACTCACCACGTTCGACCAGGCCCGCCGGGCCGGGGATCTGCTCCGTCGCATGGCTGCACCGGTGCTGGGCGTGGTGTTGACCAATGTCCGGCTCGACCGGGCGGACATCCGCCACTCAGCGCTGGCTCCCCTGCCGGTCACCGAGGATGCGACGCCTCAGGACAGGGAGACCGTCGGGGCCCTCGGCGCCGGCGTCGGATCGACCTCGGGCTCCGCCACCCGGGCCTGACTTCAAACCGGTCGCGCCCATGATCGTCGCGGCCCACATCCCGTCCCAGCCGGTCGCCGCTCTGCTGGTTGCGGTGATCCTGTTCGGCCTCGGGCGGGTCGTGATCCAGCGGGTGGCTTTCGCAGAGGGCAATCCCTGGTTGGTCAGGATCTTGACGATCAGCCTGGTTCTCCACCTACTGGCCGCGCCGAGCCAGATCTACGTGGTCGATCACTTCTACCACGGCATCGCCGACTGGACTCGCTACGTCAACCAGGGTGCACTACTCGCCCCCGATTTCCGTCATTTCAACTTCACCACGGCTAATGCTGACGTTCGTCAGATCGTCAATGACGGCTCGGTGAGCATCGCTGCGGGGATCGGCATGGCGCTCGTCGGCGTCAACCAGCTGGCCACCTTCCTCGTGTTCAGCTGGCTGTCCTTTATCGGTGCCGTCTTCTTCTACCGGGCCTTCACCCTGACCTTCGCCGGGGGCGACCATCGTCGCTACGCGTTGATGCTGTTCTTCATGCCGTCCTTGATCTTCTGGACCGCTGATGTCAGCAAGGAATCACTCATGATGCTCTCGCTGGGGTTGACCGCATTCGGCGCGGCCAAATTCCTGGCCCGCAAACGGGGCGGTTTCATCCTGGTGGCGCCCGGGGTGTTCATCGGCGCCTACGTCCGCCCCAACGAGCTGCTTCTCATCATGGCCGGGTTCGTGGTGGCGATGATGGTCCCCACGGCGGGGACCCGGAAGTCCCTCGGTGGCGTCCGACGCATCATCAGCCTGGTCTTCTGCGCCGCGCTGCTCTTCCTGTCGATTGCCTTGACCGTCCACTACCTGCGGGGAGGAGCAAACGGGCAGCTCTCCCTTCAGAACACCAACGCCAATAATGCCGCGCAAGGGACGAGCGGCAACGTGCCCTACTCGTCCAATCCGGCCAGCTTCCCGAGGGACATCTACGAGGTCCTGTTCAATCCGCTGCCCTACAATGCCCATGGATTCGGTGAGCGGGTCGCCGCCCTCGAGAACACCGTCATCCTGGGTTTGGTCCTGGCGTCACTCCGCAATCTGCGGATGGTTCCGCGGGCCGCCTTCGCGCGCCCCTATGTGATGTTGTGCCTCGTCTACACCGGTACGTTCATCTACACGTTCGCCGCCCTCGGGAACCTGGGCCTGATCGAACGGGAGCGGACCATGATGATCCCGTTCCTGTTCGTCCTGCTGTCAATTCCACGGGCACCACGCCATGCCCGCCCCCGATACGAATGGGAGCTGCGAAGGCGGGCCCGCCTGGCCATGCGCCAGGCCACAGAACGGGCCAACGCCCGCCGGCGACTGCAAGGGGTCCGTGCCACCGGACAGTAGGCCCTGAGGCGGCCCAAAGGCGTGTGGATCACACACAAGGGTCCCGATCGGCAAGCCAGACCGCTGGCTGTCTCTAGTCGTCAAAGGTGTAGGAGCCCAGCACGTCGTAGGTCTCGATGAGCCGTTCGACGCCTTTTCGCTCCCGGTCCGACCAGGCAACCGCATCGCGGGTCCGGTTCGGGCTCGACCAGACGATGCCGGCGCAGGCCTCGAGGTACGAGGGTTGCGTCTCCAGGCCGAGGAACCCGCACAGTGCCGCCAGGGATGGGCCCGCGTCACCGGCGAAGTCCTCATAGCGGACGTCGACCAGCTCTGACGGATCGAGCAGCGGTCGGGCCACACTGACGGCCCTGCAGATCTGCTCGTACCAGGCGGTCGCCTCGGACAAGGACATCTTGTGCCGACGGGCTTCGGTGGCGATGTTGTCAAACGGGTTGCGAGTGACATGGATCACACTGATCGGGACCTTGACCACCCGGCGGACACGGTCCAACAGCCTGGGCTCCTGGGCGATCTGCAGCACTGCCGATCGGGCCCGCTTGTCGCCGATGACCCGGAGGTGCTCGAACCTCCCTTGGAACTGGTCGGGCACCTCGTACTGGTAGCCGGACCAGTTGCGACCGTTGTCACCGAACTGCTGGTCACGTTGGAGGAGAAGGGAGAAGAGCTGCGAGCGGCCGAAGCCGTGCTTCACGAAGCGGAGAGCGTCGAGCTCATGGGAGATCACCACATCGGGATGGGCGTTGAGCAGGGTGGCGACCAGGGTGTGGCCGCTGCGGGCATAGCCGATGAAGAAGCAGAAGCGTTCGAGCTCCGAGAAGTCGGGGTTCCGTCGGGCGGCGAGGAGGGATGATCCGTAGAGGCTGGCCCATTGACGCTTGCCACGGGGCTCGACGGGACCATCCAACGCAGGGGGAGCGCCCCGACGCTTGGGCGTCGCCGGCCCGGTCACCGGCCGTACCGGGAGGTTGCCAGCGGGTCGGAATCCGTCGCCATCGCCGGTCCGGGCGCCCCCCCGCCCACGGAGTGCCGCCGACCGCTCTTCTTGCTCGGCGCCGATTGCCGGCGCCGGCGACCGGCGTGGTCGAGCAGGGGCTGGAGGATGGCCGTCCATCGACCCCCGACCGCGGCCAGGCTGAAACGGTCGACGCAGTGCTGTCTTGCCGCACGGCCCATCGATGAACGCAGTTCGGAGTCGTCGAGCAGCCTGCCCGCGGCTGCGATCATGGCCGGGACATCGTCGACGGGGACCACGAGACCGGTCTCGCCACCCTTGACGATCGACCGGACGCCTGGCACCGCGGTGGTCACCACCGGGAGTCCCGACAGGCCCGCTTCGATGAGGACGCCGGGCATTCCTTCACCCTCGGGTCGGCTCGGGAAGACCAGGAGGTCGGCCTCACGCATCTGATGATCGACGTCGGACCGCGAGCCGAGCATCGCTATCGCGGCCTCCTGCGCCGGCCCGGCCAGCGTCTGGCGCAATGGGCCATCCCCGATGATGCGGGCCTCGAGTGAGACCCCCCGGGCCCGCAGCCCTGCCACCACCTCGACAAAGTGGTCGGGGCACTTCCCCCTGGTCAAGGCGCCCACGAAGACCACAACGGGGGTCGACCGGGACGCAGCCTCTCTGGGGCGGAAGACCTCAGGGTCGCGGCAGTTGTAGGCCAGCATGACGCGGGCGGGCGACACTCCCATGCGCTCGATGCATTCATCGCGCACCTCCTCGCCGACGGCGGCCACCACATCGGCGCGGGCCAGCAGGTGCCTCCAGAGGCGGAGCTGCAGTGCACTATCCGAACCGGAATAGGTGCCGATGGCGTAGTAGGCCAGAGGTCGCCGCCGGCCGAGCATGGCCGGCACCAGGTATTTCAATGCCTCGCTCCCGTGCGCCACCACCACCTCGGGGTCCATGCCGGCTAGCGCGGAGCGAAGTCGGAAGCCCAGGCTCGGATCGAACCCCACGGCCGGGGTGTCGCCTCCCGGATGGTTGAGCGAGGCATCAACCTCCACTTCGTCGCAGCTATCGAACAGGCTCAGCACCCGGTGCAACCGTGTCCCTGGTGACTCCAGGTAGTCGGCCACGGCCCGCGCCTCTCGCTGCGCACCGCGGGCCCGAGAGGTCGGGATGACGTGCAATACCAAGGGCACGTCGGTCGCTGGGAACTCATCGGTTGTGCGTTCGCTCATGGGCGGCCCCCCACCGCTACCGGCCACCCGGCCACCCAACTGTACCAGTCGGGCTGGTTGTGCCTGCTCCGCTACCATCGTTGGATTCCAGGGGGACCGCCGAGGTCAAGGGCGATGAGCGACGGCTAGCCAGCCGAGGGGCGAACGGCCAGCGTGAGGGGATTCGATGAGAACGTTGGTGGTGGCCGGCGACTACCCGTGGCCCGAGGACAGGGGGCCTCGGATGCGGCTGGCCATGGTGCTCCGCGGCCTGCGTCTGTGCGGTCCCGTCGAACTCTGCTCGGTGATCTCCCAGTTCCGGACGGACTTCGATGCACCCGACGAGACGCTGCAACTGTCCAAGGTGGCACGGGTCGGCTTCGACAATCGAACGGCGTCGGGCGCCGGCCTGCTCGCCTCCCTCTGGCGGCCCTCGATGCCGCTCGGACTGCCCTGGCAGGATCGGTCAACGGTGCAGAGGGCCCTGGCCCGCTTCATGTCGGGGCGATACGACCTCGTCTGGTTCTTCGGAGCGCGGCCGTGGGTGCTGGCCGGCGAGCCGGTCTTCGGTCCCACCATCATCGACCTCGACGACCTCGAGGATCAGAAGATCGTGGCTCGGCTGTCCATGCCGCACTCTCCCTCATCGGAGTGGCCACAGCGGATCCGGCGACAGGGCAGCACGATGGTGGCGCACGAGGAGATCCGGCGGTGGCGGCGCCTGCATCGGCGAGCCGCCCAACGGGCGTCGGCCATCGCGGTATGCAGCACCCTCGACGCCGAGCGCGCTGCCAAGGGTGGCTTGGCCAACGTTGCCGTTGTTCCCAACGGGTACCGAACCGTCGAGCACCCGCTGGGGAGAACCGGCGTCGGCTCGCCACCTACGCTTCTCTTCCAGGGGCTTCTTCGCTATCCCCCCAACATCGAGGCCGCTCGCATGCTGGCCAGCGAGGTGGGGCCCGCGTTGTGGGCCATGATCCCCGCGGCGCAGATCCGACTGGTGGGAGAGCACCATCCGGACCTCATGGAGTTGCACGACCCTCCTCGGGTCACCGTCGTAGGTCGGGTCCCGGACATCGCCACCGAACTGGCACAGGCTGACATCGTGGTGGTTCCCATCCGCTACGGCAGCGGGACCAGGGTGAAGATCCTGGAGGCATTCGCCCATCGCATCCCTGTGGTATCGACCACCCTGGGCGCCGAGGGCCTCGGCGCCGTGGACGGGGTCCACCTGCTGATCGGGGACACGGCCCCGGCACTGGCCGAGTCGTGCGCCCGGTTGCTCCGCGACGTCCGGTTGCGCGAGGCGGTGGCGTCGGGGGGAGAAGCGCTCTTCTCCGATCGCTTCAGGACGGACGTCATCGAGGAGGGCATCGCCGGTCTGGCTCGTACCGTGGCCGGGAGGCGGGAATGCTGAGCGTCGCCGTGCAGGCGTGAAGACGCCCGGCTGACGGTAGGGTCCTATCCGTGCAGGGACATGTCGAGGTGGGACGGTGACGGCCGCGGCCCGGAGTTCCTGCCTCCACCTTTGCCGCCATGTCCGCCTCGATCGGGCGGCGCCATGATCTACGTCCTCACCGTGCACTGGCGCTCCCCCCAGTGGGTGGCGCCACAACTCGAGTATCTGCACCGGAACGTCGCTTCGCCCTTCAGGGTGTTCGCCGTGCTCAACGGGATCGACGACCGCGAGCTGTGGAAACGGTTCGACCATGCCGAGGATCTGAAGGCCCCTCATGGCGAGAAACTCAACGCGCTGGCCGGATTGGTGGTCGACCGGGCCAGCCCGGACGACATCATCGTCTTCCTCGACAGCGACGCCTTTCCCATCCGAGCCCTGGACGGCTGGCTTTCCGAGACCCTCCGGGCCCGGCCGCTCATCGCCATCCAGCGCCGGGAGAACTTCGAGGATCTGCGCCCCCACCCGAGCTTCTGTGCCACGACGGTCGAATGTTGGAAGCGGATCGGCGGGGACTGGGGCCGCGAGCTGTGGACGACTCCGAGCGGTGCCGTCCTTGATGATGCCGGGACGCGGGTCCTCCACTCCCTCGAGGCGCACGGTGTCGACTGGCTCCCCCTCACCCGGTCCAACACCCGCGATGCCCATCCGCTGTGGTTCGGTGTGTACGGACAGTACATCTACCACCACGGAGCTGGCTCCCGGACGAAATGGAGCGTTCTCGACGACCGGAAGGTGTTCACACCGGCCAGTCTGCAGAACCCAAGTCTGGGCTCCTTGAGCAGGGAGGTCCGTAGTGAACCCCGGGCCCTGCTGCACGTCCGCCCGCGTGACCTCACCGTACTGCCGGCCGCCTCGGCGCGATCGGTCCGACAGATTCGGAAGCGTCTGCTCATGCTGGCTGCCGATCGCCAGTCGGACCGGGTGTTCCGCCGCCTGATGGCCGACCCCGCGTTCTACCGCGAGTTCGACGAGTCTGTTCCCGATATGGCGTCCGGAAACCCCGATCGCCACTGAGCCCCGGTGTCCAGGTCACCCTCGACAGCGGGCACCTGGCCCCGGTCCTCGGCCACCCGTGGCGTCGTTCGAGAGGGCCATCTTGACTAAGGTCGCAACAGTGGCGATGCGGCCTCCAACAGCGGCTGGCAGCGACCCGGCATCCGGTACGAGGCGTTGGAGCCGGACGGGCCGGCGGGTGCGGCAGCGGGCGCGGGACGTCGGCGCTGCCTGGGAGATCTGGACGGATCCGGAGTATCGGCGCCTGGCTAGGTCCTACGAGTTGCCGGACGGGTCTCGGCGGATCTACTGCTACCACGTTCGCAAGACCGCGGGCACCAGCCTCCATCTGAGCTTCATGGCACTGGGTGGCGAAGATCCGCTCGACGTCTATCGACGGATGGTCGATGCCCCGTTGCATCGGACGATCAGCGGCCGGTACAGCTTCGTCGCCTTCAACCGGCGGGTGCTGGCCCAGGGGGCCTACTTCTACGGCCGATCCCACCGGGCCGCCGCCGCTCAACCCCTGCCGCCGAAGACCTTCACGGTCACCGTCCTCAGAGATCCCGTCGAGCGGGTCCACTCCTACTTCGACTATCTGGTGACGGGAGACGATCCGGCGATGCCCGGCGCGGTGGCCGTCGGCGAGCGGCAGCTGGCGTCGAAGGGCTTCGACTCCTTCCTGGACCGGGTGCCCCGTCAGCACCTCCTGGCCCAGTTGGCCATGTTCTCGGATGACCTTGACATATCCGAGGCGGCCGAGCGGATCGGGGCGTGCTCGAGCGTGTTCTTCACCGAGGACTTCGACGACGGGCTGACCGCGCTAGGCCGGCGCCTGGCGTTGCCGCTCGTCGGTCGGCGGGCCCGGGTGACCGGAAGCCGCTCGTCAATGACCGACGGACAGCGAGAGCGTCTCCGAGCGAGATTGGAACCGGAATACGAACTGCTTCGCCGACTCGACGAAGGGAAGATTGCGCGCATCGGTTCGACCGATCCCGGTTGAGTCTCTGCCGGCGCGCCGTCTCTTCCCGGTTTCGGCATTGGCACGCACCGGCGCGGATCGCAGTCCGTTCGCTCGACTGGTCAGCTGCAAGGCACGGATCTTCCCGACGGCGAGCGGGCAACGGCGGAAGCCCCCGGGGCCGGATGCGTCAGTAGCATGACCGCCTGTGGAAGTCCTGGCCCTGTACCTGCCCCAGTTCCACCCGATCCCCGAGAACGACCGGTGGTGGGGCAAGGGCTTCACCGAGTGGACCAATGTGGCGAGGGCCCGCCCGCTGTTCCGGGGTCACGTGCAGCCCCACCTCCCGGCCGATCTCGGGTTCTACGACCTCAGGGTCGGCGAGGTCCGGGAGGCCCAGGCCGAACTGGCCCGGATCCACGGGGTCACCGGCTTTTGCTACTGGCACTACTGGTTCGCAGGGCACCAGCTTCTCCAGCGGCCCTTCGAGGAGGTGCTCGACTCCGGTTCGCCCGACTTCCCGTTCTGCGTGGCCTGGGCCAACCAGAGCTGGTCCGGGATCTGGCATGGGGCACCCGACAAGGTCCTCATCGAGCAGACCTATCCGGGACCCGAGGATGATCTCGAGCACTTCACCTCGCTCAAGAGGGCCTTCGAGGATCCCCGCTACATCACCATTGCCGGTCGCCCCCTGCTGCTCGTCTACCAGCCCGGCGGGATGCCCGAGCCGGCTCGTTTCGTCGAGCGGTGGCAGAAGATGGCTCTGGACGCCGGACTGCCCGGGCTGTACCTGGTGGCCTCGCTGGGCGAGTCCGACTACCGGGCCCATGTGGAGGATGGCTTCGATGCCGCCGTGCACTTCAGCTTCCCTTTCCGACGCACTGTTGCCGCACGGGCGCGAGAGCACCTGATCGCGCGAGGGGTGGGGAGTGGGCCGCGGCACTATCCCTATCCCGGCGCGGGTGTCGACCCACCGGCCGGACTGGGTGGCCGGATCTTTCCCAGCGTCTATCCGAACTGGGACAACACGCCGCGTCTGGGCCGACGGGGCGTGGTGGCCACGGGGGCGAGCCCCGAGCGTTTCGGCGCCCATGTCCGACGGGCCATCGAGCTGGCCTGCGCCAACCCGGTCGACGAGCAGGTGGTGGTCATCAAGTCGTGGAATGAGTGGGCCGAGGGGAACTATCTCGAGCCCGATGAGGAGTTCGGCACCGGGAGGCTCGAGGCCTTGGCCCGTGCCCTGTCCTCCGCCCGTGGGCGGAGGTTCTGAGATCAGCAGGCGGGAGTGGTCATGGCCGGACCTCGAGGACCGTGCGGTAGATGCTCTCGATCTCGCCGCTGGCCCGGGCGACGTCGAACACGACACTGTCGACCAGGGCCTGGCGCCCGAGCCGATTCCGGAGCGTGGCGTCGGTGCTGACCCGCTCGAGGGCGTCGGCCAGGCGCTCCGGTGCGCCGGGGGGCACGATGAGGCCGTTGACGCCGTCGGTGATCACCTGAGGCACGCCACCGACCGAGGTGGCCACAATGGTGGCGCCGACGCTGGTCGCCTCCATCAAGACGACGGGTAGTCCCTCCTGGTGGGAAGGGAGGACCACGACGTCGGCCGCGGTGAGCAACTCCAAGGCGTCCGGGCGGTGGCCCAGGAACTGGAACCGCCCACCCAACCCGAGCGCCCGATGACGCTCGGCCAGGTCCTCGGCCAGTGACCCCTCCCCGGCCGCCGCGAACACGACGGGCAGGCCCCGATCGGCCACCAGACGGGCGGCGTCGAGGAGAACGTCGTATCCCTTCTCCGAGCGCAGGTTGGCCACGGTGACGACCAGGATCTGCCCCGAGGGGATGCTGAGCTCCGCCCGGACATCACGACGGATCTCGTGGCGGCGAAGGATCCGGTCCCGAGAGAGGGACAGGTCGACACCGTGAACGACCACGCGAGCTCGTGGCTTGAGGGCGGGAGGGAGCGCGTCGTAGGCGGCCTGGGAGACGGTGATCAGCGCCCGGTCCCATCCGATGGTGGCCCGATTGAGGATCTTGACCAGGACGGCGACCTTGTTCCACAGGCTGTGCTCGGTGTACATGGTCACGGGCTTCCGGCGTCGCGGCAACGAGGCGACGACCAAGCGACCCAGTGCCGCCGTGTAGGGCAGGTGGAAGTGCACGATGTCGAAGTCGTCACCCCGAAGGAGGCGGCGGAACGCCAGCATCCATCGCAGGTCGAGGTTGTGCTTCGCACCGAGGCGGTGCACCTCGGTTCCGGCCGACTCCAGGGTGGGCACGAGGGTGTCGGCGGAGTCGAGCACGAATGCGACCTCGTAGTCGAAGGCCCGGTGGTCACCGTTGGCCACCGTGTCGACCAGAAGCCGCTCGGCACCACCGTGGCCGAGGCCCTTGATTGCCAGCAGCACCCGCGTCCGAGTATGTGGCCAGGATGTCGTGGGCTCCCCCGGTGCCGGCACGGGCTGATGATAGCGGCGGGCATCGGAGGGGCGTGTGGCCGGTGGAACGGCGGTTGCGATAATGTATGGCCCCAATAGCGAGAGGAATGGCTCGGAATTGCGGGCCAGGGGGTAGATTTTGCCGATGGCAGTAACCGATTCGTACTTCGGTCAAACGTTGGAGCAGACGGACGTCTCCTCCATACCGGCTGAGCCTTCAGAGGACTTGATCTACCACCATCGAGTCCGCCATTTCGAGTCGGCGCGGGCACTGTGGAGCCACCGGGACATCATCTACACCCTGGCCGAACGAGACTTCCGTGCCCAGTACAAACAGGCGAGCCTGGGAATCATGTGGGCGTTGCTCAGCCCGTTACTCACATTGCTCATCATGATGGTCGTGTTCTCCCGTGTGAAAACGTTCGGGACCGAGGGTCTGCCCTACGCGCTGTTCGTTTTTGTGGGCATCCTGAGCTGGTCCTTCTTCTCCGGGGCGCTGAGCAATGGGGGCCAGTCACTGCTGTCCAACAAGGCGCTCATGGCCAAGACTCAATTCCCCCGGGAGTGCTTTCCCCTAGAGACCATGTGTGTCAATGCCCTCAACACCGTATTGTCTTGGGTCCCCTTGGCAATCCTCTTCGTAATCTTCGGTCGAGCACCGGCAATCACCACCCTGTGGGTTCCAGTGTTCATCCTCATCGAGATTATCTTCGCCGCCGGGATCTGCATGGCCGTTGCCAGCATCATCATCCAGATGCGCGATCTCATGCAGGTCCTCCCGATCATCACCTCGCTGGGCCTGTTCGCCACCCCGGTGATCTGGCCTTTGTCGAACATCCCGAGCAACTACCACCTTGGCGGTGGGGTGTACGTGCATCGCGCTGTCGTCAACGGTCATGTCATTCCCGGCCACTGGGTCGGAGGAATCATCATCAACCTCCAGATGGTCTACGGGTTCTTCAATCCGCTCGGGCCGGTGATCGACGGTGCCAGGCGGACCATGCTGTTGGGTCACTCTCCGCAGTGGAACCTGGTCGGAGTCGCCGCCCTGGGTGCGTTGACCTATCTGACGTTCGGATACCGGATCTTCAAGCGGTTGGAGGTGAACTTTGCCGACATTGCCTGATGGCTCCATCCAGCTCGAGCACGTCTGGAAGAAGTTCCGCGCCGACAAGACGGTACCCAAATTCTACGATCAGATGACTCGATTCCGGAGGTCGATCGGATCGGGCAATCGCTACGACTACCGGTGGGTGTTGAAGGACATCACCCTCGAAGTCGAGCCGGGCAAATCCCTGGCACTGATCGGCATCAATGGATCGGGCAAAACCACGTTGCTCAAGATCATCAGTCAGATCACCTACCAGTCTGCCGGTCGTTGCGATGTCGCTGGTCGCATCGGCGCGCTGTTGAGCGTGACGGCCGGTATCCACATGGAACTGACTGGAAAGGAGAACATCTTCCTCTATGGCGCCGTCATGGGAATGGGACGGCAGTCCATTCGAACCAAGTACGACGAGATAGTGGAGTTCGCCGGGCTCGCCGACGCAGTGGACCGCCAGGTCAAGTTCTACTCGCTGGGCATGCAAATGCGGCTCGGGTTCTCCATCGCCGCCTTCCTCGAGCCGGACGTGCTGCTGGTCGACGAGGTACTGGCCGTGGGAGACGCCAACTTCCAACAGAAGTGCCTGAAACGAATCGGGGAGATCGTCAAGGCGGGCACAACCCTGCTGTATGTCTCCCACGATCTCGCTTCGGTGGAGGCGACCTGTGAGACTGCGGTGTGGTTGGCGGACGCGGTGGCGGTGGCGTCCGGCCCCACCCGGGAAGTCGTGAGTCTCTACCGAAAGGCCGTCGAACAAAACGCCGCTTTGACTACCTCGACCGAGGGTTTGGTCGAGATCCTCAAGGTGGAGATCGAAGCCTCCGACGGGGGACAGCTCCGCTCCGAATGCGATCTGGTCGTACGGCTGAGGCTCAACTCACCCGAGGCCATCCAAGCCAACATCTTCCTCGGCGTATCACAGGGCAGCGCCTTCCCGATGTTCATCGTCCGCCACGACGGCTCGTTTCCCGCCGGCGACTGCGAAGTGGTGTGCACGATGCGCCACGTACCCCTGTCCAAGGGCCGCTACTCCTTGTGGCCGGCGATGTCCGCCCATGCCGGGGGCAAGGGGAAGCCGTTGCTCCCCTGGCGACCGGCGATGTCGTTCGATGTGATGGGTCCCGACTTCATCAAGCTGCCCGAGGGCGTCATGGTCATGTCGAACGTCTATGTGGGAAGTGACTGGGAGATCAACTGACCCCGGTGTCCTCGACTGGCTCCGGCATCCTCGACGGCTAGGGAAAGAACACGCGCTCCTTGAAGGAGCCGGCGATTCTGCCGGTGCGCATGCCGGCGGCCCGGGCCCATGCCGTGCGGGGGCCGGTCCGTGTGGTCAGACGTGGTGCCTGCAGCAGCAGCCACAACCACGATTTGGCCGCTCCGGCGAGGTCGCGGCGGGCTCCGGCCAGGCGGTGCCGGCGGTAGAGAACCGGGCCGCAGTGCCCATAGGCCGATGCTTTTCTGAACACGTCGTTGAATCCCGCTGGCTCGCGCTTGGACACCACGGCCCCGCCGGCGACGGCGAAACGATACCCATCGAGCTGCATCCGCCAGCACAGGTCGATGTCCTCACCGATGAGGAGATCCTCGGAGAACCCGCCCACCGCCTCGAATGCCTCTCGTCGTACGGCCAGGTTGGCACTCAGGCCGGCGGGGAGAAAGCCGAACTGCTGCATGGCGGCCGGCATTGGAGATCCTGTCCCGCGGCCGTTGAGCGACCCGAAGTCGAACATGCCCGCCGCTACGTCGCAATCGGCGAGGGCCTCCACGCAGGCGGCCAGCCAGCCCGTCCCGACGACGTCGTCAGCATCGCAGAAGGCCAGCAGCCCGCCCTGGGCCTCCCGAACGCCGGCATTGCGGGCGGCCGGCGCTCCGGTTCTGGTCGAGGCGTCGATCCATCGGATCCGCTCATGATGGTCCGCCCACTGCCGAGCCACGGCCGGGCTTTCGTCGGTGGAGCCGTTGTCGGCGATCACCACCTCCCAGACTTCGGGACAGTCCTGTTCGACCAGGGCACCGAGCTGCTGCTCCAACCACGGCATGCCGTTTAGCACCGGCACGATCACACTGATCATCGATCGGGCGGCCGCGTCGACTGGAACGACCCGGGTGCGCAGCACCCGGGTTCGACGGCAACGGACTTCATTCTCGGTGGTCTCCCGCGTCGGAAGTCGACCACCTCCCGATTGTGCCGCCGATCCACTGTGGTCAACACCATCGCATCGGTTAGCCTAGCGGCGTGACGCCACGATGACTGTCGGCGAGGGGTCGGATGCCGCCATCGGGCATGACCACGACACGCTTCTGGATGATGTGACCGCGGTGGTGCTCACTCATATGCGACCGGGGTTGGCCGGCGACGTGACCCGCTCGCTGCTCGAGGTCGAGCTGCTTCCCCCCGACCGGGTCGTCGTCGTGGTCAATGGCGTGGGAGGACTTGATGACCACAACCTGGAATCGCGGGTCCGGATGGTCCGGCTCGATCGCAACACGGGGCCAGCGGGTGGCTTTCGGGCCGGTCTGATCGAGGCGTTCTCGGACCCGCGCATCCAGTGGGCGTACCTGTGCGAGGACGACGTCGGCCTGTTCTCCCTGCCGTCCCCGCGCCTGGCCGACGTGATGGGGCGCATCACAGCCCAGGGGCCGACCCGTCGCCCGCTGGGGGCGGTGGCGGCCTACGGCCGGTCGTTCGTGGGTCGGGGCGCCCATACCGTCAACGTCGTGCCTCCACCAGGATCGCCCCTGGACCTCACCCCGGTGGATGTGGCCTGCTGGGGTGCCACCGTCGTTTCGCGGGCGGTGTTCGAAGCGGGTGTGCTGCCCGACCCGGAGTGGTTCTTCGGGCTCGAGGACGTCGACTTCTTCTGCCGCATCCGGGAGGCGGGCTTCGATGTCCTGATGGACGACATGGCTGCCCGCCAGGTGGCCTCCCAACAGACGTCGGCGGGTCGGGAGGCGGCCCATCGTGATCGGCGACCGACCGATGCAGCCGAGGCGTGGCGCGCCTACTACCATGCCCGGAACTCGTTTGCTGTGGCCCGCCGACACGGGAGACCGAACTGGCTGGCCTGGAACCTGGTCTATTCGGCCCGGCACCTCCAGAAGGCCCGGGGCCGCACGGAGCGGGTGGCCATTGCCCGCGGCTTCTGGGACGGGTTGTGGGGACGAATGGGGGAGAACCCCCGCTACGGCCGCCGGGTCGGGGAGTTCGACCCCGGGCCCGAGGCGGCGCCCCCCGCCGCCAGGTAGGCGAAGTTGGGCCACTGAGCCAGGTCGAGGTGGCCCAGGCGCTCGGCCAGGAGGGCCACGTCGGCGGCGTACAGCCCGACCAACTGGTCCCGCACCTGGTCGCTCACTTCGGGACCGGCGTTGGCCGGGGCCGGTGCGGACCGCGTCACGGGCTGGGGTCGGGATCCGCTCAGCCCGAGGTGCCGGAAGGTCGCCTCCAGCTGGCCTTCGGGGTCGGTCACGCACCGCTCGTACTGGAGGACCAGAATTTGCCCGGCGTCGAACTCCTCCAGCCATCCGGCCAGGGCCCGGTCGTAGAAGCCGCGTTGCACGGCATCGGCGATGGCGGCTCCGTCGACGGGCAGGCCGGCCCGCCGTTGGTGGGCCAGGCCGGAGCGGAATCGCTCGACCGGGTCCCTGAGTAGGAGCAGGAGCCGCGCATCGGGTGCCGCTCGCTTGAGGAGCCGCGGCACCCACGGGTAGGCGAAGTAGTCCGGGGTCCACTCGCCGGTCAGCGCGCCGGTCCGCCGGGGAAACCAACCGTGGTACTGCTCGATGTCGGTGGCCAGCATGGGCTGGGCGCCGAAGCGGTCGAGGAAGTGCCGCTCCTTGTGGACCCCGGGGGGCGAGGAGATGCCGGGGTGGGCCTGCATGAGCTCGTACCACCATGTGGTTCCCGCCTTCTGCACCCCGATGCCCACGAAGTCCGGCGGCCCGACCTGCTCACCCGGGCCGGGCGCCGGAGGTGTGAAGTCGAATCCCACCTCCCACGGGGCGTAGCGCCCCAGTCGGTGCAGGATCTGCCTGCGCACCCCGGGCGGCAGCCGGGCGAATTCCGCCCGGGCCCGCTCTCGCATGGTCATGGCGTCCTCGGCATGGGCACGCAGCAGGTTGGCACACGAGGGCGGGCACCACAACCATCGTCGACCGGTCCCATGGGTCCGGACAGACGCCGGCGCCGGGTCTCCTTGACACCGGGGACGGTACCGCCGATGATCGCGCCATGGTCGAGCCAGGGGGCGGCGGGGGAGCGCGCCGCCGCCGGCCGTGCCCGCCCTCCGACCGGTCGGGGGCCTGATCGATGTGCGGCATCGCCGGGCTCTTCGACCCCCGGCGGGTGACCGGAGCCGAAGCGCTCGACCGTCAGGTGGCTCGGATGACGGCCGCACTGACCCATCGGGGGCCCGATGCCAGCGGGCTGTGGTCCGACCCTGACCGAGGTGTGAGCCTCGGGCACCGGCGTCTGTCGGTGGTCGGGCTGGGCCCGGCGGGCGCCCAGCCCATGGTGTCTTCCGACGGGAGGTGGGTGGCCACCTACAACGGCGAGATCTACAACCACACTGCCGTGCGCCACCGGCTCCAGGGCGAGGGTCTGGCCTTCCATGGCGGGTCCGACACCGAGGTGCTGGTCGGCGCGGTGACGCAGTGGGGCCTCGGAGGGGCTCTCGAAGCATGTGAGGGGATGTTCGCACTGGCGTTGTGGGACCGACACCGCCATGAGCTCCACCTGATCCGGGACCGCTTCGGGGAGAAGCCTCTGTATTACGGCTGGGTGGGGGAGCGCCTGGCCTTTGCCTCGGAGTTGAAAGCGCTGAGCACCCTCCCGGGCTTCAGCCCGGACATCGACCGCGACGCGGTCGCCATGTACCTCCGGCACAACTGTGTTCCCGCCCCGCACACGATCTACCGGGGGGTGGCCAAGCTACCGGCGGGGCACCTGATCACCCTGGCAGCAGACTCTCGACCGGGCCCTCTCCCTCCGACCCGTGCCTTCTGGTCGGCACGACAGGCGGTCGAGGGCGCCCATCAGCGACCGCTGGACGATCCGCCCGAGGCCCTGGCCGATCGCCTGGAGGCGGTCCTGTCCGACTCAGTGGCCGCCCGCATGGTGGCCGATGTGCCCGTCGGTGCCTTTCTCTCCGGCGGCATCGACTCCAGTGTCGTGGTGGCGCTGATGCAACAGCACAGCGCGCAGCCCGTGCACACGTTCACGGTCGGGTTCGCCAATCGCTCCTTCGACGAGTCGGCCGAGGCAGCAGCCGTCGCCGCCCACCTTGGGACCGACCACACCCCCCTGCTGGTCAGTGACGAGGACGCCACCGGAGTGATCCCACTGCTGCCGGACATCTGGGACGAGCCGTTCGGTGACATCTCGGAGATCCCCATGCACCTGGTCAGCCGGCTGGCCCGGACTCGGGTGACCGTGGCCCTGTCAGGAGACGGTGGTGACGAGTTGTTCGCGGGGTACAACCGGCACGCCTGGCTCGAGCGTTTGTGGCGCAGGTCGTCCCCCCTCCCTGACCCGGTCCGCCGCCTGGCCGGCTCGCTCCTCGGGCACCTGCCCCCGGCCATGGTGGACGGGGCGGCGAGGGCCACCACGCTGATGCCGACCCGAATGCAGATCAGAAACCCGGCGTCCAAGGTGGCCAAGGTGGGAAAGGTCCTGGCCTCGGCGGGCCCGGAGGACGCCTACTTCTCCCTGGTCTCCTATTGGGACGATGCGGAGTCGATGGTGGTGGGAGCGGGCCCGACCGCCTCGATGGCGTCCCGGCCATCGGACTGGCCGCCGCTCGACGGCATCACCGAGCAGATGCTGTGGTTGGACCTGGTCAGCTACCTCCCCGACGACATCCTCACCAAGCTCGATCGGGCCGCCATGGCCACATCGCTCGAGACCAGGGTGCCGTTCCTCGACCGGGATGTGCTCGATCTCGCCTGGCGGTTGCCCATGTCCGTCAAGTTGCATGACGGCGCCACCAAGTGGATCCTCCGCCAGGTGCTCCATCGCCACGTGCCGGCAGCCCTGGTGGAACGGCCGAAGATGGGATTCGGCTTCCCGATCGGTCCGTTGCTGCGGTCACAGCTCCGGCCGTGGGCGGAAGGTCTGCTGGATGAGGGGCGGCTGCGACGTCAGGGACTGCTCGACCCCGAGCCGATCACCCGGGCATGGCGACAACACCTTCAAGGCCGGCGCGATCTCGCTCATGAGCTCTGGTCGGTGCTGGCGTTGCAGGCGTGGCTCGACCGCTGGATGCCGGGCCTTGGACGGTGACTCGGTCCCCGCGAGCGCCCCCAATGGTTCCGCCACTCCCGATGCGCCCTCCGGCCTTCGGCTGGGGTGCAGGCTCAGGCTGATGGCGTGGACCCGGGGGCGGCAATGCCGCCCTCGTCCAGCCGACGAAGCAATTCGTACTCCGGCTCCACCCTCGATCGGATGCGCTCCCGCTGTTCGTCGGTCAATGACGAACGCGTCCCCGTCACCCGGGCCCTGCGGGCCACGAGAGGCAGCTCGAGGCGTCGTCCCAGGACGGCGAGCCCGTCGGCGAAATCCTCGGTGAACAGGATGCTCGAGCACTGGGCGATGCGGTCGACCGCTTCTGACACATCGAAGGTCTTGGAGAAGATGGCCAGCTGGTTCAAGAGGTACGCGGTGGGGACGCGGTCGAGGAAGGTGTCGAGACCGTCCCTCGCCTTACTGCGCTCCTGTTCGGAGACCCGAACCGGCAGATGCGGTTCGTCGCCGGCCACCAGAAAATCGAAGTAGGAGTGCACCCGGGCGATGGGATCCCTCAAAATCGTCACGGTGAAGGTGTTGGGTGGCAACGGCTGGTCGGCGACGGCATGGTGGGATCGCCCGTAGAAGTACGCTCCTTCGGCCAAGAGCCTGCGGTGGTTCACCACGAAGCTGTAGTTGCCGCTGATGGCCCGGGGCAACCGCGAGGTGGTGGTCCGGCGCCAGACGTCCATCGGATCCTCGCCGCCCAACGCCATGAAGCTCTGGACCAGGCTGGTGCCGGCCGTCTTGCGAATGTGGTGGCAGTAGATGCGCCGGCTCCCGTCGGGCAGCTCGTATGACCGTGCCAGCCGGCGATAGGTGGGATCGGTGCGGATCTCCCAGATGTCGCGCAGGACGCTGGCGCCGCGCCTGATGGTCCATCGGGGCTGCCAGACCGGGACCAGCGTTGGCGGAGCACCCTGGTCAGGCGGTCCATGCCCCGTTCCCATGTGCGGCACAGTAGCGCCGATCGACGTGCCCCTTCTGCATGATCCGACGGTCTGACGGTGCGTACACGTGGGAGGCCGAAGGTCCATATTGCGTGCGGTGTGTGCACCGCGGTCGGGCAGCCTGGTTATAGTTTGGCGTTCTTGGGGAGCGTGATGACGAGGGCCACCTTCGACGGAGGCCGGCGCCCGGCAGCGCCCGGGAAAGCAATGGGGTAGTGATGGCGTCGACATCAAGGGCCACGGATCACGGAACTTCTCGACCCAAGCGCGGCTGCCGAGTGGTCACGACCTCGCTGACGGCGCGGGTATTGCTGGCCAACCAGCTGCGCTCCCTGGACGACGTCGACTGGACGGTGATCAGCGGAGACGCCTACGACGACCCCCCGGACGGCGTGGCGGTCAAGGTCATCCCCATCCGTCGGGAGTTCGCACTCTCCGACGCCGTCTCCTTCGCCCAACTGCTGCGCTATCTACGCAGGCAGCGGTTCGACTTCGTGCAGACCCATACGCCCAAGGCGTCGTTCCTGGGACTGCCCGCCGCCCGTTTGGCGGGCAGTCCCGCCGTCTACACCATCCACGGGGCGCTCTACTTCGCCGGCAACAGCCGAAAGGCCAACCTCCTGGGCTGGTGCTTCGAGCGCTGGTGTTGCGCCTGGGCCAACTGCGTCCTGGTCCAGAGTCGCGAGGACGAGCGGGTCCTGCCGGCGGCGCGGATCTGCTCTCGGGGCAAGCTGGCCTTCATCGGCAACGGGATCGTGATGGATCGCTTTCTTGCCCCGGTGCCACCGGCGATGCACTCCGAGCTCCCCATCGTCATGATGGTGAGCCGTCTCGTGGCCGAGAAGGGGTGCGCCGACTTCTTGCGGGCGGCACGCTCCTTGACCGGACGGGCCGACTTCGTCCACGTCGGCCCGTCCGAGCACGACCAGCGCGATGCCCTGTCGGCGGCCGACGTGGCGGCGGCGGAGGAGGCCGGCACCGTCACCTTCGTCGGCCCGGTCGAGGATGTCCGGCCCTATCTGGCCTCGGCGACCGTCGTGGTCCTGCCCTCGTATCGGGAGGGAATTCCGCGGGTGGCCATGGAGGCGGCGGCCATGGGTCGGCCGGTGATCGCCTACGACATACGCGGGGTGCGGGAGGTGATCGATCCGGCCTCTGGCCTTCTGGCTCCCCGGGGAGACATCCAAGCGCTGTCCCATGTGATCGAGGAGCTCTTGAAGGATCCCGACCGGTGTGCAGAGCTCGGAGACGGCTGCCGCCTGTGGGTGGTGTCCCGGTTCTCCGAAGATGCGGTCATCGACCGTCTGCGGGTCGCCTACGCCACAGTCGCTGGAGACGCGGCATGACGACAATGGTCTGCCTGACCGTGGATGTCGAAGACTGGTACGACGGCATGGCCGTCCTGGGCCATGGGACATCCCGCCCGCAGGGAGCACGCAGTGGGCTCGGGGGTCTGGCGGCCCGGCTCGCACAGGCCGGCGGCACGGCGACGGTGACCCTGTTCGTCGTGGGCAACTATGTCTCATCAGTGCGATCAGAGCTGGCCGAACTGGTCGCCGGTGGTCATGAGATCGCCAGTCACGGGCCCGACCACGGTCGACTGCCCGAGGACCCCGCCGTCCTGGTGGACTGGTTGCGACGGGGCCGGGCCATGGTGGAGGAACTGGTGCAGCTGCCGGTCCGGGGTTTCCGGTCTCCCCGTTTCGACATCCCCTCCACGGTAGGTCTCACCGGTTACCGCGACCTGCTGGCCGAAGCAGGTTTCGAGTACGTCTCCGACACCAGCCTGCTCGGCCAACGGTCACCGGTCCGGGAGCTACCCGTGCTGAGCCGGTACCGGATCCCGATCGGCGGTGGCAGCTACCAGCGCCTCGCCCCTGGCATCGTCACCTCGGCGGCGATCGACGCTGCCGCCGGACCGGCGGTGCTCTACTACCATTCTTACGATTTTGGCGCCACCCTCCCGGGCACAGGGTCCATCCGCTCGTTGGCCGAGGCCAAGCAGCTGGTGGGCCGGGGGAGGATCGCCGGAGTGTTCTCCCGAGTGCTCAGCCGGTACGGCAGCGAGGCGTGTGGTCATGTCGAGTGGTGACTTCGAGACGTACTTCAATCGCCGGGCGACCCGGTTTGCCGCCTTCTACTCGAGCGAACCGGTGGCTCGTGCGCTCGGTCGCGGCCCGCTCTTCGACCGGTTGCGGCTCGCCGTCGACATCACCGTCACGCTGGGGGCGAGCCGGGTGCTCGACGTCGGATGCGGGAGCGGCCCTCTGTTCGCCCCCTTGGCAGCCCAGGGCATCCACGTCACCGGCATCGACCCCGCCGAGGCCATGGTGGTGAAGGCTCGTGAGGAGGCGGCCTCATTCCCGGGGCTGGTCGAGGTCGAGCTGCGGGGATGGCAGCAGGTCACCGAGGTGGACGTCTACGACGTGGCCATCGCCCTGGGCGTGTTCGACTACGTCGGTGAGCCGGCCACCCTCTTGGCCCAGATGGGCCGGGCAGCCGCCAATGTCATCGCCTCGTTCCCGTCGCCCGGCATCAGGTTGAACCTACGAAAGATCCGTTACGGCGCCCGCGGCGTCCAGGTGCACGGCTACGTCCTCGACCGCTTCGCTCGGCTGGCTGCCGACTCCGGCCTCGAAGTGGCTGCGGTGCTCCCGCTCGGCCGGGCCGGGCACGTGGTCCACTTCCGCCGCTCCGCCTTGACCCGATGAAGCCCGGCCCCGTCGCCCGATCGGCGTTCTCCCTGCTGCCGGCGCCGGTCCAGAGCCAGGTGTTGCGTCGACTGGGCCGCTTCCCCGCCTGGGCCGACGGCAAACCCCCAGAGGCTCCGGCCTTTCCAGCCGGGATGACTGTCGGACCTCCGGACTTCGTCGGCGTCGGCGTGTCCAAGGCCGGGACATCCTGGTGGTTCAGTCTCATCCTGGCCCACCCCGACGTCCACCCCCCGGCGAGGAAGGAGTTGCTCTACTTCAACCGGAACTTCTTCCAGCGCAACCGGAGCCAGGGCTACACCGAAGCGGACCTGCGGGCGTATCACGACTGGTTCCCGCGTCCTGCCGGGACCATCACCGGGGAATGGACCCCGTCCTACCTGTTCCGGTACCAGCTCCCCCCCATCCTCCGCCGGGCGACACCGGAGGGCAAGATCCTCATCCTCCTCCGCGATCCCGTTGAGCGCTACCAATCGGACATCTCCCGCCGGATGCCGCGGAAGCGGCGGGACAATGTCCGCTACCGCTCGCTCGTCAATGGCCTGTACGCCGCGAAACTCGAACCCTGGGAGGCGGTGTTCGGACTGTCGGACATGCTCCTCCTCCAGTATGAGGCCTGCGCTCGGCAACCCGGCGAGCAGCTGGCGGCCACCTACCGGTTCCTGGGTCTCGAGGACTCGTACCGCCCCGCCGGCCTCCACGCGCCGGTCAACAAGACCACGACGAAGCGAACGGTCGACGAGGGTTTCAAGCGTATGCTCGTCGAGTTGTACGAGGCGGATGTCGTGGCGCTGGCCGCCCGATACCCCCAGATAGACCTCCGGCTGTGGCCCAACTTCTCCTACCTGGCCGCCGCGGCCTGATGGTCGGGCGCGGGTTCCGGCTACTCGGGGTTCGCTCCCGAACGTTCAGAGTACGCGTGGGGGGCAGTAGTGTTCTGCGGGCAGAGGAGGTCGGCAACGGGGGGTAGTGGTGTGTCTACGGGAGGAGCGAGTGTGATCCCCGACCAGATCGTCGAGCGCCTGCGCTGTCCCGAGTGCGGCCGGCCGGTGAAGGACGTGGGAGGCGATCAGGGCGTTCAGTGCATTGCCGGCCATGGCTACCCGCTGCGGAACGGGTATCTCGACTGCTCAGCGGGATCGGTGCCGCGGGGATCGACGGATCGGACCTTCGCCAGCTTCGGCTTCGAGTGGAACAATTTCGACCAGGTCCGGGTCGAGGACGAGGGTTTCGCCGAGGTGTACTTCCGGGATGTGGACCTGACCAGCCTCGATGGCCAATGCGGTCTGGACGCCGGGTGCGGGAAGGGGCGCTACACGCGGTTCCTGGCCGAGCACCTCGGTGCCCTTGCCGCCCTCGACGGGTCCTCGGCGGTGGAGGTGGCGTCGCGGAATCTGGCCGAGTTCTCCACGGTGCTGGTGGTCAAGTCGGATCTGCGTACCGCGCCCTTCGCTCCCGAGAGCTTCGATTTCATCGCCAGCCTCGGTGTCCTCCACCACCTCGATGACCCGAGGGCGGGATTCAACCGGTTGCTTACCTACCTCGCACCGGGTGGGCGGATTCTCCTCTACCTGTACAGCCGACCCTCGACCCTCGGGCTCCGGGCGGTGGCTCTGCGGATGGCCGCCGGCCTGCGGGCGGTGACCGTGCGCCTCCCTCACCGGGTGTTGAAGGTGGCGAGTGCACCCATTGCCGCACTGCTCTTCTGCGGGGTGGTCACTCCCGGCGCCTACGGGGACCGTCGCGGCATCAACGCACTGTCCCGGCTTCCGATGAACGCCTACCGGGGCAAACCCCTCCGGAGCCTGGTCCTCGACACCTTCGACCGGCTCAGCGCCCCGGTCGAACACCGCTACGTCTGGGACGACCTCGGCCCGTGGTTCGAAGAGGCGGGCCTGGTGGTGGACGCGGCCCGGGACGAGACCGGTTGGTTCATCCTGGCGCACCGGTCGTGAGCACTGCAGGGGGCGACGGCGACGTCGGCCGGCGCATCATGGCCGTGGTCCTGACCCACAACGCGCCCGAATCCCTCGAGCGGTGCATCCGGGCCATCGCCAGCCAGACGGCTCCGCCCGAGGCCTTGCTGGTGGTCGACAATGCCAGTCGGCCATCCGTGTCGGTCGAATCGTTGGCCGTGTCCACCGTACCGACACGGGTGGTCCGCTCAGAGACCAACACCGGTCCCGCCGGCGGCTACGCCCTGGCCCTGGGGGAGTTCGCCGAGTCCGATTTCGGCCATGCCTGGGTGCTCGACGACGACATGTACCCCGAGCCCGAGTGTCTGGATCGGCTCTGGGCCGTGGCCGAAAAGGAGCCGGAGACTGCGTTCGTGTTCCCCATATCCCGACAGCCAGACGGCTCCCTCGGACTGTTCCCCTCCTGGTGCGGCTTCATCGTGGCCCACCAGATCGTCGAGGCGGTGGGCCTTCCCATGCCCGAGCTCTTCTGGTGGGCCGAGGACACCGAGTACCTCCAGTGCCGGATTCCCGACCGGGGCTATGAACGGAAGGTGGTCAACGATGCCATCGTCAACCATGACGCCATCCGGCACGGCGACGGAGTGCCCCTATGGAAGTACTACTACGAGGCTCGCAACATGCTCTACGTACATCTGTACGTGAAGCGGCGAGTGGGTCGCTATCCAAAGAGCGTGTCCACGTTGTTTGCCCGGGCACTCCTGCGAGAGAAGGACGGCCGCCTTCGCCGGCTGGCCGTGATGACCCGGGGTCTCGCCGACGGGGCACGGGGAAGGCTGGGGATCCGCTATCCGGTCGAACCCATGCGCGAGCGGACCCCGTGACCGTGGCGAGGCGCACCTGCCACATCGGTGATCGGCGCGTGTCCCGCCACCCTCAATCCGGGTGCACCGACGACACAGCTCCGAATCTCACCTCGAGTCGATTGCCATGGTCACCCGATATCGTCATCATTCGGTGACTCAACGCACGCGCCGATAGACCCGTTGAAAGAACGCGGCCGAGCGTGGCGAGCGATAGGCGAGTGTCAGCGCTCGACGCTTCCAGGCCGGCAGCAGCTCTGATTGGGTGAAATCAGGGAGATACCTGACACCACGGTGGCCACGGCGGGAGTGCTCGCTGGCCAGGAGGCCGACCGATACGAGGTACTGGTCGACTGCCCGGCTCCCTTTCGTTCCCTTGGCCTTCGAGAAGCGTTCACCATCAGCGTCGCCGCTCCCTACCGCCTCCAGGTAGGTGGCGGGAGGCGTCTTCACCGGGAATGGCTTGAGGGCCCAGACGAACTGTTGCACGCTGGTGTTCGGGTTGTGGGAGGCCGCCAACACGCGCAGTGCGCCGACCATCTCGGCTGGTAGCCCGTCGTTCAGGTCCTCGTCGTACTGGTCGGTGTGGACCGTCTCGAAGTTGTCGCGTGACACCACCCTCCATCCGCACCGTTCGAACATGTGCTCCAGCATCTCCTCGGTGAAGAAGCGGAGGTGGGTGCTGTCCAACAGGCCCGTTTCGGTAAGGTTCCATTGGCCGCACAGAAGCCGGATCCCGAGGTCGAAGTGGGAGACGTTGGGCACTGAGACGACCAGCGCCGGTTCGCCGTGCTTCAGTGACCAGGCCGATAGGGCGCTCAACAGCTGCTGGGGCTGGGTCAGATGCTCGATGACATCGAGGAGCAACAGGGCGCCGACGTGGCCGAGCTCGTCGAGGGTGGACTGTACGGCGTCCAGGTCGGTGAGGTCGCATTGGGTGGCGTCGATGCCGGCGGAATGCATGAGATCGACAGCAACCGGGTGTAACTCGAGCCCGTGATAGGCGACCCCCGCTTGGCGCAGTGGGTGGCTGACCACGGCCGTCCCCGCGCCCAGGTCGACGGCCTTGGCGCCGTGATCGAGTGCCAGGGCCCGCACCAGACCGGCCGCGTGGCCGACCGGGCTCTCGTGCTCGAAGGGGTAGATGTAGTCGAAGCTCGACCTGGGCGATTGGTCCGCACCGGGGCCGGAAACCGGCCGCAGCTCCCCCGTGCGGATCGTTTCCCTGTTCTCCGGCGAGCCCAGCATGACCGCTCTGGTGGCATCAAGGAACGCCCGTCCGTAGTGCTGATCGGGTTCGAGGTGATTGCCCTCGGCCCACTCGTTCCACGCCACGATGAACAGGTAGTTCTCCTCCGGCCGCACCTTGGAGACTGATTCGACCGCACGGCGGAGCCACCGCTCGTAGGCCTCCGGTGTGGCGCCATCGAAGATGGTGGCGGCATAGGGACGACGTGCCGTGTTGTCCCAGCCCACCATCACCGAGGGAAAGCGCTTCCACGACGGTCTGGCGGTGCTCAGCTCTGTTCGGTACGCCGATTGGTAGTCGAGAACGCGATGGCCGCGGGCCCCCTCCAGCGGTAGAAAGATCTGCTCACCCGTTATGGGCATGAAGCCCACGCTGGCATCGAGACCGAAGGCCTGCGGCCCTCCCGGGGGCGGTCCCCAGCTCTCCACCCAGCAGAGATAGAGATCAGGGAAGCCGAGCCGCTGCGCCTCCTGGCGCCAAATGTCGGTGGACCGCTTGGCATCGGGCAACTGCGCGGCGCGGTAGATGAGCATCAACGGCCGGCCGTCGATCTTGATGTAGCGGTCATCGGCGAATGCGGTGGCCAGCCATCGAATGTGAGCCAGATCGTCGGCGTCGCTGAACTCCTGAGGCATCAGGACCCGACCGGTCTGGGCGTCCCAGTTGCGGGTCCACTCTTCGTTGGCCCAGCACAGAGCGAAGGGAAAGTCGGGGGATCCGGACGCCAGCACCTCGTTGAACGGGCGTTCCAACAGCCGCTTCCCGTGGAACCAGTAGTGGTAGTACACGAAACCGGAGACCCCGTGGGTGGCGGCAAGGTCGGCCTGGGCCTGTCGGACCTCGGGTAGGCGCAGATCGTAGTAACCGAGGTCAGCGGGCACGTGGGGCTGGTAGTGCCCGGGGTAGAGCGGTCGGGCTCTGGTTACATTGGTCCACTCGGTGAACCCCGTGCCCCACCACTCGTCGTTCTCGGGAATGGGGTGGAACTGGGGCAGGTAGAACGCCAGGGCCTTCGGAATGTTTCCCGACGCCTGCTTTTTGCCCGCCGCCCCCTGAGCTGCCATGGGCATGATGATACGGCAGACGGGCGGCGCCCATGCAAGGCTCGTGCTCCGGGCCGCTTCCCTGGTTGCCGCTGTCGACTCAGCCCGGAACGGCCCGGATCGTCTCCACCACTCGGGCGATCTCCCCTGGCGACAGCGCTGAACCGGTGGGGAGGCACAGCCCTTGCTCGAAGATGCTGGCGCACACCGATCCCCCGATGGTGGCAGCGCCCTTGAAGACGGGTTGGAGGTGGAGCGGCTTCCACGTCGGCCGCGACTCGATGTCCACCGCCTCGAGAGCGAGTCGGATCTGCTCGCCGTCGGCTCCGAACTCCTCGGAGTCGACCAATATGCACGTGAGCCACCAGTTCGGCTCGCCGTAGTCGGCAATAGGCATGAATCGGATGCCCGGGAGGTCGCTCAGGGCGGACTGATAGGCACCGTGGATGGCCCGCCTGCGCTCGACGCGGCTGTCCAGGCCTTTGAGCTGGGCCCGGCCCAGCGCAGCCAACAGGTTGCTGAGCCGGTAGTTGTACCCGATCACCGAGTGCTCGTAGTGAGGAAAGGGGTCACGAGCCTGGTTGGCCAAATAGCGTGCTCTCTCGATCAGATCGGCCGATTCTGCCACCAGCATGCCTCCGCCGCTGGTGGTGATGATCTTGTTGCCGTTGAACGAGAACACTGCCGCCTGGCCGAATGACCCCGCCGGCCGGCCCCGGTAGGTCGCCCCGAGCGCTTCAGCTGCGTCTTCGATGAGTGGGATCTCATACTCGTCACACAGGGACGACAAGGCGTCGTAGTCGGCAGTCTGACCATAGAGGTCAACCGTGACGACCGCGGCCGGAAGTCGTCCCTGTCGGGCCCGATCGACCAGCTCCTCCGCCACCAATTCGGGGTCGATGGTCCATGTCGAGGGCGAGCAGTCGACGAGGACGGGATTGGCGCCGAGGTAGGTGACGGCAGCGGCCGTGGCCACGAAGGTGAATGATGGGATGAGCACATCGTCTCCCGGTCCCACCTCCGACAGCATCAGGCCGAGATGAAGCGCGGCCGTCCCGCTGGACAAGGCGGCCGCATGTTCGACCCCCACCCGCTCGGCGAATTCTCGTTCGAAGGCGTCGACATCGGGTCCGGTCGGTGCGATCCAGTTGGAGTCGAAGGCATCGAGCAGCATCCGTCGCTCTTCGGCACCGACCTCCGGCGGCGATAGGTAGATTCTGGTCACGACACGGCCTCCTCATCCGGAGTGAGCGCACCGGTTGCTGCGGCTGAGACAACGAGTAGGGCCGCCGCTCCAATGTCGACGATAACCGCCAATCTCATCGACGTGAGGTGTGCCGCGACCACTGCACCAGTCGCCAGTATGGCCTCCATGGCCACGTAGCACAGGCTGGCCGCAGACCGAGGCCACCCTCTGGCCACCAGTCGATCATAGGGGTGGCCGCGATCGCCGGTCATCAGCGACCGACGCCCGCGAGCCCTCCGAATCACCGCGAACGCCACCTCGGCCACGGGCACGGCCACCAAGGCCAAGGAGGCCGTTCCCACCGATGTCGGCACCCCGTGCGCCCATGCGTAGGCCAGCAGCACCGCCAGCGCTGCTCCGAGTACATAGGAGCCGCCGTCGCCGAGGTAGACCCGGGCGGGCGGACGGTTGTAGAAGAGAAAGGCGACCAGGGCCCCGGCCAGTGCGACGGCCAGCTGCCGACCCGATCCATGGAGCACCACGGCGAAGCCGACGGCGGCTACGCCGACCACCCCGGCGGCCAGCATGTCGAGTCCGTCGATCAGGTTCACGCCGTTGATGAGCAGCGCAGTCACGGCGATCAGCAGGATGGCCGCGACGCCAGGCAAATGGAGCGGGCAGGTGACCACCACGGTGAAACCGACCGCCAATTGTCCAATGAAGCGCGGTACGGGTGGCAGGTCGAACCGGTCATCGGACACACCCAGGCACAAGGCGACGACCAGCGGTATCAGTACCGACGGTCGGCCGACGGCGGCCCCGACGATCAACCCCGCGAACACTCCGACACCGCCGAGGTAGGGGACCGGTGTGCTCTGGGGCTTCAGTGCCCCAGGCCGGTCGACGATGTCGGTTCGCCGGGCCGCCATGATCGCCAACGGCGTCACAGCCAGAGTGGTCGCCAGGGCGACGACGGCTACCGTCCATGTGCTCATTCGGAGAGGGACTCGGACGGCTCCGTGGGAGCAGTGCGCTCATACCGCATGAGGAGGGACTCGTTCCCCGGGTGGAGCTCGAAGCGTTTGACGGCCGCGAAGCCGGCCCCTTCGTACAGGGCGACGGCTCTGTCGTTGTCGGCGCCGACGACCACGTCGACGACGTCGCTCCCACGGGCTATCGCTTCCTCGAGGAAAGACGCCACCAGCAGCCGACCGGCACCCTGCCCCTGCCAGGCCGGCTCGACGGCCACGGACAGGAGCTCGGCTCCTCGAGCGTTCCGGCCCCTCTCCGAGGTTCCGTGGCGCAGGGTTTCGAGTACCCGGCGCCATCCCTTGGTCAAAGGACCTGCAGCGCGAACGGCGGCGACGAATCCGTCCCGCCACAGGAACGACTTGTACAGCCCGGCGACGTCCGTGGAACCAGCGATGAACCCGACGGCGTCACCCCGGCTGCGAGCGATGAACAGGAACGATTGTCGGTGGAGCAGGATCCTCCGGTAGAGGAGTTGCAAGAAGCCGGTCCCGAGCAGGGCAAGGAACCCCTCCGAGATCTGTCGCCCATGGAGCGCTGCGGCAGAGGCCGTGTCCGCGTCGGTGGCGGGGAGCACGGTGACCGCCCCTGCCCCGTCGGGACTGCCCGGCTCTTTCGCACCTGGACCTGCCTCTTCGCCGCCCGCGGGACTGCCCTGTGGCCTCCGGCGTCCGTCTCCGTTCGGCCCCATCGTCGTCTCCCCGACCTCATGCGGCATGTCCCGACCGTGGGTGGTCGGTGGGCCACATCTGGTCCTCCACTCTACGACCTGCTTCAAAGGTGCGGACGATCGGGTAGATTTGAGGGCCATGGATAGGGGTCGGGGCGTGGTGGGCCAGTACCAGCTGTCCCAGCTCCAGAACATTGAAGCGCAATCGATTCACATCATCCGCGAGGTGGCGGCGGAGTTCGAGCGTCCCGTCCTGCTCTTCTCGGGTGGCAAAGACTCGGTGGTGATGCTCCGGCTGGCTCAAAAGGCCTTCTGGCCAGGACGGATACCGTTTCCGGTCATGCACATCGACACGGGGCACAACTTTCCCGAGGTGTTGGAATTCCGTGACCGGTGTGTCGAGGCCATCGGCGCCACGTTGGTGGTGGCCTCCGTACAAGACTCGATCGATACCGGTCGGGTCGTCGAGGAGGTCGGTGCCAATCCTTCACGCAACCGGCTTCAGACCCGGACGCTGCTCGATGCCATCAACGAGCATCGCTTCGATGCCGTCTTCGGAGGCGCCCGCCGGGACGAGGAAAAGGCCCGGGCCAAGGAGCGGGTCTTCTCCTTCAGGGACGAATTCGGGCAGTGGGACCCGAAGAACCAGCGGCCCGAGCTGTGGTCCCTGTTCAACGGACGACATCGGGCCGGGGAGCACATCCGAGTGTTTCCGTTGTCGGACTGGACGGAGCTGGACATCTGGCAGTACGTCGCCGACGAACACGTCGACCTGCCGTCGATCTACTACTCGCACCGGCGCCAGGTGTTCCGTCGGGACGGCATGCTCTTGGCCGTCGGGCCCCACGTGTCCCCCCGAGACGACGAGGAAGTGTTCGAGGCCAGCGTGCGCTACCGGACCGTGGGCGACATGACCTGCACCGGCGCGGTGGAATCGGGCGCCAAGTCTCCTGAGGACATCGTCATCGAAGTGGCAGCCTCACGCCTCACGGAGCGGGGTGCCACCCGGGCGGACGATCGGGTGAGCGAGGCGGCCATGGAGGATCGCAAGCGGGAGGGCTATTTCTGATGGAGCTCCTGCGCCTGGCCACCGCCGGATCGGTCGATGACGGCAAGAGCACCCTCATTGGTCGGCTGCTCTTCGATTCGAAGGCCATCTTCGAGGACCAGCTCGAATCGGTCGAGCGGTTCAGCCGACAGCGCGGTGACGACTACACCGACCTGGCTCTGCTCACCGACGGCCTGCGGGCCGAGCGCGAACAGGGGATCACCATCGACGTCGCGTACCGGTACTTCGCCACGCCGGCCCGCAAATTCATCATCGCCGACACCCCCGGCCACATCCAGTACACCCGCAACATGGTGACTGGGAATTCGACAGCCGACCTGACCCTCGTCCTCGTCGACGCTCGAAAGGGCATTGTCGAACAGACCCGCCGGCATGCCTTTCTGGCTTCGCTCCTCCGGGTGCCCCACCTCCTGCTGTGTGTCAACAAGATGGATCTCGTGGACTACGACCGCGACGTATTCGAATCCATCCGTGAGGAGTTCGCGGCTTTTGCCAGCCGACTCGATGTCGCCGATCTCAGCTTCGTTCCAGTGTCCGCCCTTCAAGGCGACAATGTGGTGCAGCGGTCTGCCAACATGCCCTGGTATGAGGGGGCGTCGCTGCTCCACCATCTCGAACAGGTGTACATCTCCTCGGACCGGAATCTGATCGACCCGCGCCTGCCGGTGCAATGGGTGGTGCGGCCCCAGACCAACGGTCAGCCCGACTACCGAGGTTATGCCGGCCGGGTGGCCGGAGGAGTGTTCAAGGCTGGCGACGAGGTGATGGTCCTCCCCTCTGGCCTCACCACCAGGGTGGCCGGAATCGACTCGTTCGGTGGGCCGATCGACGAGGCCTTCCCGCCGATGTCGGTGACCGTTCGACTGACCGACGATGTCGACGTTTCACGAGGCGATCTGATCTGTCGACCCTTGAACCAGCCGACCGTCGGCCAGGACCTCGACGCCATGGTGGCTTGGATGACCGAGCGACCGCTGCACCCCGGGGACTTCCTGGCCCTCAAGCACACCACCCGCTGGGTTCGGGCCGTGATACGGGACGTCCACTACCGCCTCGACGTCAACACATTGCACCGAGACGAGTCTGCGTCGTCGCTCGGTCTCAATGATGTCGGACGGGTGAGCCTCCGCGTGACCCAGCCGCTCTTCTATGACAGCTACCGGCGCAACCGCCAGACCGGCTCATTCATCTTGGCAGCCGAGGACACCAACGTGACCGTCGGTGCCGGCATGTTGCACGGACCCGACTGAGGCTGAGGTGGGGGACATGGCTTCCATCAATGTCACGTGGCACCCCGGACAGGTCACCCGCGATGAGCGGACGAAGGCGCTCGGGGCACGAGGGGCGACGGTATGGCTCACCGGTCTCTCCGGGTCGGGAAAATCGACGGTGGCCGCGGGCGTCGAGCAACACCTGGTGAAGCAGGGCCGGAGCGCCTATCGGCTCGATGGGGACAATCTGCGGACCGGGCTCAACGGCGATCTGGGGTTCAGTCGCGCCGCGCGTGAGGAGAATGCCCGACGGGCAGCCGAGGTGGCCTGTCTGTTCGCCGATGCCGGCGTCGTGGCCGTGGTGGCCTTGATCAGCCCGTATGCCGAGTCTCGTCTCCAGGCCCGTCTCGCTCACGAGCGGGCCGGGCTGGTGTTCGTGGAGGTCTACATGGCCGCCCAGGTCGATGTCTGTTCCCGCCGCGATCCAAAAGGGCTGTATGCCAAGGCGTCATCGGGCGAAATCGGTTCCTTCACCGGTGTCGACGACCCGTACGAGGTGCCGGACGCCCCCGATCTGGTCATCGAACCCGGCACGGGCCTCGCCGATGCCGTTGAGGCGGTTGTGGCGGAACTGAACCGGGCTGAGGTCGCTCCCGGGCCGAACTAGCCCGTCCCGGGCCTCATCGTCGGCCGACGGTCTCGACGGCAGTGACCACGCAGAGTTGTCAACCTGCTCCGCAACGAGGCAAATACAACGCTCGACGGCGCGCTGAGACCATACTGGTACTTGTGCAATCTCCCCAATTTTGGTCATGCGGCAGTTCCATGGAATCCGAGAGACTGGAATTGGCTTGCAAACCCCGCGAAGGGGTATCACAACGTGTGCGTGAGGTGAGCGCCGACAAGGGAGATCCATGAGGGAGGAGCGGGGAAGCACGACCCGGTGGCTGATGGTTGCCGCTATCGGTGTGGTCGCCCTGTGGGCTGCGGTGGCCAGCTCGGGCACCGCGTCGGCGTCAGCTCGTGGATCGTCTGCAGTCATCAAATTCTGGCCTAGCTACAACGTGGTCACCCTTCAGATACCGGCACCTGCTTGCGGAAAAAACCGCCCGGCCAATTGTGTGTGGAGGCTGACGGTCAATGAGCCAGATGTCCCAGCCCAGACCCTCGTGGGCATGGTACAGGGGACCTCGGGGATATTGACGGTGGCCTATCCCACAAACTTCTGTGGCGTGATCCAGGCGGATGCAACGGTCGGGCCTGCTCCATGGGCCTTCTTTGTGGGTCATAGGGCCACGATCCAAACAGCCCGGTCGTGCGACCCCGTTACCACGCCGACCGGCGCAGCACCCACCACGACAACGACGACCAGACCGCCGGCGAGCGCCCCCGCGGTTCAACTGCCCTTTACGGGCTCGTCATCGACCTCTACGACCAATGCCGTACTGGTTAGCACGACGACGCGGCTTCCCTTTACCGGCGTCGATGTCAAACCTCTGGCGATCGTGGGGACCTTCCTGACTCTGTTGGGACTCAACATCCTCACCACCGTCGAACAACGACGCCGGGCACTCGGACGTGTGGGGTATGCGGTGAGATCCAATCCGATGGGTGTGCGCGCGTCCCGGGTCTCACGGTGGTTTTTGGGAGAATGATGTCCTTCGGGCGGACCCGCGCCACCTGACACTCAAGGCGTGAAGATGCATGTGTGCTGTCGGTCGGCGGCCACTATCAATCGCCTCGCACCCGCCCATGCGCTGACGGGTGAGACGGCAACCTCGGCGTCGCTCGAATCAAGTTGCGAGCGTTGTCCTAACCCTCAGCGGATCCAGGCTCGGAGGGAGGATTCGACAAGAGCTGATTGACGGAACCTTCTCCCGTACCCGCTCCCGTACCCGAAGCCGTTGAGCTTGGCTGTTCAGTACGGAGATTACGGTAGGTTAGGTAGCCAGCAATCACGAATGCCACGAAGGCGACGAGTGCCGCACCGGCGCCCCGCTTGCGGTAGTGACCCCTCCCACGCTTCTGGCCGGGGATGTAGCTCGGCAGTGCGTGGATCGCAACTGTGAAGTATTCGATGGCGACGAACGCCGCCAGGCCGCCGATAATGACCAGGACAATCACCCATATCCATTTCATAGGACGAGACACTAGCGAACTATTGGCTACCCGGCCGGAAGTTCCCTTGACCGTCCTGTTCGCCGAGAACAGTACTGATTTTCGGCCCGGTCGCACCTGCCTCGTCCCGTTTCGACGTCGGCGTAGAGCAATACCCGCAGTTCGTATACCATCTCTTGGTGCCATCGATGATCCACGGATGCCCGGACATCCATGGTGACTGGCGGAGCCACCACGCTGCCGGCGGCAACCGGTCGTTCGAAGAACCACCTGAATGGGAACGGGTTGTCAGGCCAGGTACGGATCAAGCCCGGCTGGATGTCCGGGGTTCTTACCTCGGCGACAGACGGTCGTTGAAATGGATCGCTCGGCGCTCCATTCTCGTACGGCCCCCTTTTGCCGTCTGACGGTGTGTGCCGTGGGACGCGACAGCTCGCCAGATGTCCACGACGTTGTAGTCGTGGGCGCCGGCATCCTCGGCTTGGCGACGGCGCGTGCCCTCCTTCGCCGCCATCCGTCACTACGATTGCTTGTGGTCGACAAGGAACCGCTGGTCGCTTCCCACCAGACTGGCCACAACAGCGGCGTCCTTCATGCGGGTCTCTACTACACGCCGGGCTCGCTGAAAGCCCGGCTCTGTCGTTCCGGCAAGTCGATGCTCGAGGAGTATGCAGAACAGCGCGGAATCCCCGTCCAACGGTGCGGCAAGTTGGTCATCGCCACCGGCAGCACAGAGCTTCCGGCCCTCGACGAACTCCATCGAAGAGGTGAGGCCAACGGCGTACCCGATCTGCAGATGCTGGGGCCTGCCGGATTGCGCGACGTCGAGCCCCACGCCACCGGGATACGAGCTCTGTGGTCGCCCTCGACCGCCATCGTCGATTATCGGACGGTGGCTGCTGCCATGGTTGACGACATCCGGGCCGCCGGAGGACAGATCCGGCTGAGCACCGAGATCACCGCCGTCACGAAGTCATCGGGTCAACTACTCCTGGAGAGCGCATCCGAGACGCTGGCAGCGCGCAACATGGTGGCATGCGCCGGGCTGCAGGCAGACCGGGTCTCGCAGATGACCGGCTCCCCTTCGCTCGAGACAATGGTCCCGTTTCGCGGGAGCTACTACCTTCTCTCCCCATCCACCCGGAGTTTGGTCCGCGGCCTGATCTACCCCGTACCCGATCCGCAGTTTCCTTTCCTGGGGATTCACCTCACGCGGCGCATCGACGGCGAGGTTCTGGCGGGTCCCAACGCGGTGCTGGCGTACCGCCGGGAGGGCTATCGCCGACGCGACGTGCGGCTGGAGGAATTGCGATCGGTCCTCGCTGACCCGGGATTTCGGCTGCTCGCGCGGCGACATTGGAGGACGGGCCTTGCCGAGACGTGGCGCGACTGGGACAAGTCGGCGTTCACCCGTGCGGTGCGCCGCTTCGTGCCCGAACTCAGGAGCCGCGACCTTCGGCACGGGCCCGCAGGCGTCCGAGCGCAGGCGGTCGACCCCGACGGCTCGCTGGTGGACGATTTCCGCCTGGGCTCGGAGGAGCGGATCCTGCACGTTCGAAACGCGCCCTCGCCGGCGGCGACTGCCAGTATGGCCATCGCCGAGCACCTGGTGAGCAAGGCTGAGCTCCAGTTTGCCGATCTCCCGTAGTCAAGGCCCCGCGAGGCCGTAGCTGAAGCCCTAACTCGCCACGGTGATGGTGACACCGTCGCTATGGGTGCTGAGACCCTCGCCGCCGTAGGCGACGCCCAGGAGCGTGTACGTACCGTCAGCGACCGTCGCGGTGTTCTACGCCGCTAGCCACCGGTAGTGGGTGGGCCTGGTGGTGGCGATCAGCGCACCGTTGAGTGTCCCGCCCGTGAGATGACACTCGCCTTGGTTACTCCAACACTGTCCCATGCGGCCGCGTCAAGGTACTGACTTCCGGCCAAGGAAACACCGTTCGCCGGGACGAGCCACTCGTTGCCGGTCGGGTGAGGGTGATGACGACGCCCTCCGTGGAACCGTTGGCCGCTCCTTCCCCACAGCCAGACAGGCGGAGGCTGTCGAACAGGCGATCCCGCCCAGCGGAGGTACTTGGCGCTGGTTGGGCATTGCCAGGCTTCCCACTGGCCAAAGACACGTCCGTGCCCTTCAGAGTTCCTCCACTGCCGACTGCCAGGCACGAATCTGGCGTGCGACAAGCCACCCCATGGAGCGTCGAAGTACTGGGTACAGCTTGGACATCACTTGGTTTCCCGTCGGCAGTGGCCACCACGAGGCCCTCAGGCTCGAGCGGAGCGACGAAGGCGTCACCCACGGCGACACAGTCCGGCGGAGGGCGGGCATGGCACACCGAGCAATCCTCCGCCGTTCGTGACCCAGACCACTTGTTTCGTGGCCCGCGGTCCCGTTGGTGATGACCACGATCACGCCTGCATCCGAGTGGGTGCCAGTGGTGTCTTGGCCCAAGCCGTCGAGCACGCCACAAGCCGGAGGTCGATGCCGAGATTGGTGGACGGGATTCCTTAGGCCTCACGCCACGACTGATTGAGCACTGACGGTGTAGTTCCAGTCGCCGT
>JADMIJ010000015.1 GCA_015478655.1 Acidimicrobiales bacterium
CATGTCACTGGCAAAACCAGCGGTCAGCTGGTCCCATGTCGCTGGCAAACGACACCGTCAGATTGACCAACCTTCCGGAGTGAGAATGTCACATACCTGTCGACCGGTTGCAGCCCTATTGCTGGCACCTGTGCTGGGATTTTGCATGTTGCTTGAGGTAACTGCTGGAACCGGATCAGCGTGGGGCAGTCTGCAACCAGGTCACACGAATCTCGCTTGGGCATTGACGGGGTTCCTCTTTGCCGGGTTCGTGCCAGGAGTGGTCATGGTCACCACCGTCCGTTCACGGCACCGAGCGCACGGCGGCGGCATTGTGAACCGAGCACTCCGTATCGAATGTTGGGGTTTGACATTCGGCCTACCGATTGCAGCGCTGTCCCTTCTGGTTGTGGCTGCAGGGGTGTTGAGCCGTCATCTGAGTAACCCAGTTGCGTTCAGCGTGGGAGTTACCGCCTCACACCTGCCCCACATCGCCGGGACGGAGTGTCTTCCGCCCGAGTTTCGTTGTTATTTCAAGTTGAGTGCGGCGCCTCCGGCGCCGCCCAAGAGCCTGCCTCCGGCCACCAGACTCGACGTCGGCTGATCTCTAGGCCTCGGATGCTTCAATAGGCCCTGACCCCGGCAGTCCCCCCATCCCGGGCAACATGGGCATCTGAATCCGAGTCACACGGCATCGCAGTCGTGCAAGCTCCTCATGATCGGCCATCACCCTGAACGAGAACATGCCTTCCCTCTCGAACCGAAGGCCGTTGAACGTCGACTGCCAGGGGATGAGAAAACTCATTCCGGGCGTGCTATCCGGAGGGTGCCCGATCTGCATCAATCCTCGTCCGCCTACGAGGACTATGGATTCGTCCTCGTCATAGAGATCCACCCCCAACTGCACGGAGCGAAATGCCTCATTCCATCCGATTTCCATCACCACAGCGACCGCGAGTGTCGGGTGAACCACCGGAAGGGTCGGGACCCACAAGGTGTCCCAGCCTCCACCGTGGATGTAGAGCTTCCCAGATTCCACTCTCGCTGCGTCTGCCAACATCGCTGCTCTAGCTTCCATGTGGTACAGTGTAACACGTGCCGAGGCAAAGATTCGACATCAACCTCGTAAATTGGGATGACCCCTTCGAGATTGACCCGGAGAACCGGCCCCATTTGTACGCCCACCAGCCCTACGGCGAAGACGACCTGTACGACCTTCTCGTCAACCTTCCTCGGTTGATAGAGGCCGACACTGAAAAGGGCCCAGCCGACTGGTTCCTCATGGGCACGCCTCCCGGATGTGACCCGCTCCAGGCTCCCCTGGCCCCTCCCCACTCCGGAGATGCGCGTAGAGTGCGGCCTATCGGCATTTACGAGGCCTCAGGTGAGGCGCTTGTCAAGTACAACCAACTCCTTGCCGAAGGAGGGAACAGCTATGACAACTGACAAGGAAGCCTTCGAGATCTACGAGAATCCTGACAACCGTGTCCCAGCCGGGGACGGACGCAAAGTCCCCCAGCAGCCACTGTCCACCCACGTGCCGATTCGCTTCGCCCCCGAAACCGTGGCGATGGTGAAATACCTCGCGGCAGCCGATGGCCTCACAGTCAGCTCATGGATCCGCCGAGAGATCGAGCGGGCCATCATTCGTCGGCTTCCTCGGCCCCGAACTGGCTTCCAATTGCCGGTCGATAGCACCGGCTCGAACACCCTCTCGAATCCGTCGGGAGTTGCGAGTTCGAACTCACTGCCACGACTGGCGACCAATGCGGATCTGAACAGCGAAGTCAGCTGTTCCGCATAGCCTCAGCCAGGCCTCTCTCTCCTAAACGTGCCCCGTGCCGGGCGCCAACCCTCAGTGTCCCCGTGTCGATGATGGGGTCCGATTAACGGATTGCGGGCAACCTGGCCCGCCTCTGTGGCCACCACCACTACCTGCGCACCCACCAGGGCTTCGAGCTCCTGGGCGGACCGGGCCGCTGGCGCTGGCTGCCGCCTCCCAAACCCCGGCCCCCCTCCGGGCGCCGGGGCCGCCGGCGGGGGAGCACCAAGGGCCGGACGCCGCCCCCAGCCACGGCGTCACCACCACCGCCCGCCGGGGCTACCGACGGCCCCGACCCACCACTGTTCACCGTCGAGGAATGACCTGCGGGCGCGAGGAATGACACAGGCGCGGGTGAAAGGTCAGCGCAGCGCCGAGGCAGGACTGACTGGGCACCGCTGAACCAACCGGTGAATGCCGGTGTCACAACCTTCTTCCATGATGCCCTCGCAATGGAAGAGATCACCGGATCACCAACTCCAGGAGGTTGCTCGATGCCGATCGCCGCCATTCCTTCACGCGTCCCCGTTCCTACGCCGAGGACCAAGACAAGCGATCCGGTGGTTTCCCCGGAGGCGTTCACTATCGACTGTGCTGACTGCATCCATCGCCAGACCCCGGTGTGCGACGACTGTGTGGTCTCGTTCATCGTCGGCCGACAGCCCGAGGACGCCATCGTCGTCGACGCCGACGAGGCCCGGGCCGTGCGTCTCCTCGAGCAGGCCGGCCTGGTCCCAGGAGTCCGCCACTCGCGGCAGGTGGGCTGACTTGCGGAGTAGTCCTCCGCGGCCGATGCCGGCCACCACCCGCTCGCCACTCGATTGCGGAGGCTGCCCAGCGCCGTGCAACCATGGAGTGTGCTCCAATCGTCCTATCCTCGTGCCGACCAATCGGCGCCAGCGCGCGAGATCGAACGCCTTGGCGCCGACGTGGTCGACCTTGGGCTCCGCTCAGGGCTGACCGCCATAGGGATTGCTGATGCTGGCGTGTTCGAGGAGACCCTCGCCGTCCTGCACGCTCGAAAGCGCCGCGGACTACATGCCGACATGCAGTTCACCTATCGCAATCCCGAACGGTCGACCGACCCGCGCCGGATCCTTCCCGATGCGAGGTCGCTGGTGGTCGGGGCCTGGAGCTACCGCCACCAGGACCCCCAACCTGTGCCCCTTCCCTCTGTGCGCACCGACCTTTCCGTCGTCTCCGCTCCGAACGGACTTGTCGACCCCGCTGACCCCTCTGACCCTGAACCCACCCTCATCCCGCACGCCTCGCGTCCGGTCGGTCGCGTCGCTCGATACGCGAGCAAGGATCACTATGCCTTGCTTCGGCTGGCACTCAACACCATCGCCGACCATCTGAGCGGGCTCGGGTGGCAGGCAAAAGTGGTCTGCGACGACAATGCCTTGGTGGATCGAGCCGCGGCCCACCGGGCCGGTCTGGGCTGGTTCGGAAAGAACTCCCTGCTGCTGTTGCCCGAATTGGGGTCGTGGTTCGTTCTGGGAACCGTGGTGACCGACGCACCGCTGCAGCCGACCGCGCCCGTCGAGCCATATGCGCACGGCCAGCAGTGCGGAAGCTGCTCCCGATGTCTTTCCGCCTGCCCTACCGGTGCACTGGTGGAACCCGGGGTGGTCGATGCCCGTCGTTGCCTGGCTTGGTTGGTGCAGGCACCCGGTTCATTTCCTGAGCAGTACCGCCGCGCTCTGGGCAACCGCATCTACGGGTGCGACGACTGCCAGCAGGTCTGTCCGATCAATCGCATCGCTGATCGGAGGGACCCGCCCCCACCGGAAAGCGCCGACGACAGGCCGTGGATCGATCTGCTCGATCTCCTCGAATCCACCGACGATGAGCTGTTGGCTGCCCACGGCCGCTGGTACATCGCCGGGCGCGACCCCCGCTACCTGCGCCGCAATGCGCTGGTGGCGCTGGGAAACGTCGGCGACGGTCGCGACCTCGCCACCGAGTGGGCACTGCGGCACTGGTTGGGCGTGAACGATCCGATGCTGGTCGAACACGCGCAATGGGCGGCCCACCAGCTGCAGAGGGACGACCTCGTCGAGCAGACGACGTGACCCACCTGCTCGTCAGCAACGACTTCCCACCCAAGGTCGGGGGAATCCAGGCCTACCTCTGGGAGCTCTGGCGTCGTTTCGACCCGGATTCGTTTGCCGTGCTCACGGCACGATCCCACCCTGAGGCGCGGGTATTCGATCGGGAACAGGCGGCCAAGGGCATCCGCATCGAGCGGGTGCGGAGCAGGGTGCTCGCCCCTACTCCTCATCTGGTCCGCCGGATCCGGGAGACGGCCCAGCGGGTGGGCGCTGATCTTGTCGTCCTCGATCCCGTGTTCCCGCTGGGCCTCATCGGCCCCCGACTCGGTCTTCCCTACGCCGTCCTTCTCCACGGTGCGGAAGTGGCCATCCCGAGCCGGCTCCCAGCCAGCCGCCAACTGGTCGCCAACGTCCTTCGCCACAGCGTCCTGGCCGTGTCGGCCGGCGGCTATCCAGCGTCCGAGGCCGCCCGGGCTCTTCGTCGAGGGACGATGCCGCCGGTGGTCGAGATCCCGCCAGGAGTCGATCCCGACCGATTCCGGCCGCTCTCCTCGCCCGAACAGTCAAAGGCCCGCGCCGACCTCGGTCTGCCTCCCACCGGCCCCCTCGTGGTCAGTGTCAGCCGATTGGTGCCGCGCAAGGGGATGGACGTGCTCATCGACGCCGCGGTCCGGCTTCGCCCCACCTTTCCCGATCTGACGGTGGCCATCGCCGGACAGGGACGGGACTCGGAGCGGTTGGCCGGCAGGATCGCTGAGTACTCGGCGCCGGTCCGGCTGCTGGGCGGGGTCTCCGAGGCCGACCTCCCTCGGCTGATCGGCGCGGCCGATGTGTTCGCCATGCTGTGCCGCAACCGGTGGCTCGGGCTCGAACAGGAAGGTTTCGGCATCGTCTTCCTCGAAGCAGCGGCAGCCGGCGTTCCCCAAGTGGCAGGGGCCTCAGGCGGCGCTACCGAAGCAGTGGAGGATGGTGAGACCGGTCTCGTGATCCGACGACCCACCAACGTGGGGGAAGCCGCCGGTGCCATCGCCCGACTGCTCGCTGATCAGGCGTTGCGGTCGCGGATGGGAGCGGCGTCCAGGCTCCGGGTCGAGGCATCCTTTGACTATGACAGACTCGCCCCTAGGCTGGCCCGGTCGCTCGCCGACGTGGAAGGCTGAGGGCTGCCCGGTCAGATGAATCGATTCGAGGAGGAGGCCGATCGTGGCGGAACAAGCCACTGAACGAATGGTTGTGTCGGCCACGCCCGCGCGCTGCTTCGAGGTCAGCTCTGACATCGGCTCCTACCCCCAGTGGGCCGCGGACATCAAAGAGGTCACCATCGACGAGCGGGATGAACAAGGCCGTCCCAAGGTCGTCACCTTCCGTGCGGCTGCATTCGGCCGCAGCACCAACTACACACTGGCGTACGACTACTCGGAGGCCCCCGAGGTCCTGGCCTGGGTCCAGACCCAGGGTGACATCACCTCCAAATTGGACGGGCGCTACGTCTTCGCTCCCAACGGCAGCGGAGGGACAGAGGTCACCTACCACCTCGAGGTGGAGATGAAGGTGCCCCTGCCGGGCTTCATCAAGATGCGGGCCCAGAGCCGGATCATGTCGATTGCCCTGCGCGAGCTGAAGGCCAGGGTCGAATCGGCCGCATAGGGCGCGCACCCGCGCTCCAGGAGCAGCGGCAGGCGTGAAGATCGGTGTCACCCTGCCCCAATTCCGAAGTCAGGCGGACAGTGCGCTCGAGGGGGCGCTCCGGGCCGAGTCGCTGGGCCTCGACGGCGTCTTCTGCTTCGACCACCTGTGGCCCATGGGCCAACCCGATCGCCCCGCCCTGTCCTCGGCCCCCCTCCTGGGGGCCTTGGCCGCCTCCACCTCCACCATCTCGGTGGGGACGCTGGTGGCCCGGGTGGGGTTGCTGCCCGACCATGTCCTCGTGGCCGTGTTGTCCAGCCTCTCGGTCATCAGCAACGGAAGATTCATCGCCGGACTCGGTACCGGCGATCATCTCAGCCGGCCGGAGAACGAAGCCTTCGGGCTGCCGTTCGAGTCCGCGGACGAGCGTCGCTCCCGATTGCTCGCCGTGGCCTCCGCCGTCCAGCGCCAGGGAATCCCGGTGTGGGTGGGTGGAGGGCTTCCGAAGACCATCGAGCTGGCCAAGCCCCTCGGTGCCGCGGTGAACCTGTGGGAAGGAGATCCGATGAAGGTCGCCGAGTTGACCGCGACAGGGATCGAGGTGACCTGGGGGGGACCGATCGGCGCCAGCGCGGCTGAAGCGACCGCACGACTGACCGAGTTGGCCATGGCCGGAGCCGACTGGGCGGTGTGCGCGTGGCCGGCATCGCTCGAGAAGCTCGCCGAGGCGGCCGAGGCGGTCAGAACCGTTTGACGAGCGGGTGCGTCAGGACCAGCCCCGGATCCTGACGTCGAGCGGTCCTGATGGCGGCCGAGCGCTCCAGACGGCGCCGAGCGAGGGAGTCCGATGGGACAAGAGAGGAGCCCGATCGTTCAAGAGAGGAGCCCGATGGTGTCAAGAGAGGAGGTCGTGCGGCAGTAGCCTTGCGCCATGGAGTTTCGCCGAATCAATGGGCTGCCACCCTACGTATTCGCCACCATCAACGATCTGAAGGCAGCTGCTCGCCGGGATGGCCGAGACGTCATCGACCTGGGCTTCGGCAATCCTGACCTTCCGTCTCCCGATGTGGCCGTGGAGAAGCTGGCGGAGGCCGTGCACAACCCGCGCAACCACCGCTATTCGGCCAGCCGCGGCATCCCCAAGATCCGACAGGCCATCACCGACCTCTACCTTCGCAAGTTCGAGGTCGAACTGGACCCCGACACCGAAGTGGTGACCACCATCGGCGCCAAGGAGGGGCTCTCGCATCTCATGTGGGTACTGGTGGGCCCGGGGGACACCGCGCTGGTGCCGTCTCCCTCGTATCCCATCCACATCTACGCGCCCCTCTTCGCCGGCGCCGACGTCCGCCATGTGCGCCTCGATGGTCCGGGGACCGCCACCAGCGGGAGCCCGGGCGAGGCCTTCTTCGACAACTTGATGGAGGTGTGGGAGTCGGCATGGCCCAAGCCCCGGGTCATCGTGATCTCCTTTCCACACAACCCGACCACCGAGTGCGTTGACCTCGCCTGGATGGCCCGGCTCGTCGAGTTCGCCCGTGAGCACGACATCGTGCTGGTCCACGACTTCGCCTACGCAGACATCGCCTTTGACGGCTACACCCCTCCATCGATTCTGCAGGTACCGGGAGCCAAGGATGTGGCCGTCGAGTTGTACACCATGACCAAGTCGTTCTCGATGGCGGGTTGGCGGGTGGGCTTCCTCGTGGGCAATGCCGCCATCGTGCAGGCGCTGACCAAACTCAAGAGCTACCTGGACTATGGGACGTTCCAGCCCATACAGATCGCCGCCATCGTGGCCATGAACGAGGCCCCCGACTATCCCAAAGTGATCAACGAGACCTATCAGGCCCGCCGCGACGCTCTGTGTGACGGTCTGAATCGAATCGGCTGGGACATCACCCCTCCTCGGGGCACGATGTTCGTGTGGGCTCCGATCCCCGAGCCCTATCTCGAGATGGGATCGCTCGAGTTTGCCAAATACCTGGTCAGCGAGGCGGATGTGGCCACCTCACCTGGTGTGGGTTTTGGTCCCGGCGGCGACGCCCACATCCGATTCGCCCTCATCGAGAACGAGCAGCGCATCGGACAGGGTGTGCGCAGCCTCCGGAGGGCCCTGACCCGCCTGCGCTGACCCCGCTCGCCCCTTTTGACCCGCCCGCACCCTCTTGACCCGCCCGCACCGCCAACCCGGTCCTTGATCCACTGGTGCCGATTCAGGGCAGGCCGGCGCCGCCGACCTCGACCCGGGCCTGCTCGATGCGTGCCGAACGGCTGGCCATGGCCACCGACTCGGTGCTGGTCGGCGCCGTCATCATGTACAGGGTGCGTCGATCGGAGCCGCCCAACATGCAGGCGAAACAGGTCTGGGACGTCGCCACCCGGCTCACGATGCCGCCACCCTCTTCCACGAGGAGACACTCAGGAGAGATGGCGTTGGACACCCACACCCGGCCCTCGGCATCGAGACAGATGCCGTCGGGCGCACACCAGGTCAGCGACGCCCAAGTCCTTCGCCCTGTAAGTGTCCCGTCGTCACCCACGTCGAAGGCGGTGAGCCGCCCGGCCAGCGTCTCGGCGATGATCATGGTCCGGCCATCGGGGGAGATGACCGTCCCGTTTGGAAAGGCCATGTCCTCCGCGGCCACGTGGGCCGTTCCGTCCGGATCGATGCGGATCAGCGGGGTGGTCGGAGGTCCGGGTGGCTCAACCAGCGCCACCCCTCCCTTCTCCTCGATGAATCGGTCGAGGTCGAATCCGAAGTTCCCGACGTAGGCCCGACCGGCGGCGTCCACCACCATGTCGTTGCCGTGGAAGGCGGCCATGGGATTGAGGTCCCCGTGCTCGACGAGGCGACCGTCGGCCTCGAGGCGGAGCACCGTGCGCGGCCTGCGGGCCACAACCAGCAGTCGTCCATCGGGCAACCACCCGATGCCGGCCGGATCGCCGGGGACCTCGACCTCCACCCTGGAGTCACCATCGGCTCCCGCCGACGAGACGGTACCGGAGTGGAAATCCGCGTACCACAGCCGGTCTTCGTGCCATCGCGGGCACTCGCCGAAGTGCAGTCCCTCGATGAACGGGCCGGCCTCTTGTGCTACCAGTTCGGTCACGCGATCCTCCTGGTCGATTCGGCATTGTCCGACATCACGTACCCCGATCGACAAAAAGCGATGGCTGCCACCGCCACCTCATCGGGGTCTTCGCCACCCTCGAGCACCAGCACCCGGGCCAAGTTGGCGGTAACCCCCAAGATGGCCACGGTCAGCACGACCGGGTCCTCGCCCCGCAGCAGCCCAGCGGTGATGCCGGCGCTGACATGGGGCAGCGCGTCGGCCACGGTCTGCTGGTCGCCCTGGCGGATGATGGGGGCGAACCGAAGCTCGGTCCGGGCGAACTCCATCAGGATGAAGAGGTGGCGGTGCTCGGACTGCCAGCGAAGAGACGCCCGGATCCCCTGCTCGATGCGGCGGGCGGGATCGTGCTCGCCGGCGATGGCGTCCCGTTGGGCCAGGCGCAGGGAACGAAGCGAATCGGCCAGGATTTCGGCGAACAGTTCATCCTTCGATTTGAAGTACCAGTAGAACACCCCTTTGCCGACGCCCAGGCCGTCGACGATGTCGGACACCGAGGTGGCGTGGTAGCCGTCCGCGGCGAAGGCGTGCCCGGCGAACTCCATCAGCTCTCGCCGACGCCGGGCACCCTTGGGTGTGAGTCGACGGGACATGGTGACTAGAAGCTACGGGCGCACCCGGCCAGGGTCAATCGCCTCTGGGGACGGAGCTCCCGGCGACCATCCGGACGTCGCGCCGGAACGTCGGTCCGGATGTCGCTCCGGATGTCGCTCCGGACTTCCCAAGCCGCATCGGTCGGTTCGCCGCGAGTCCCAAGCCGTCATCGCCGTGGCGTGACCACCTCGGCGCCGTCGAACGAGGCCCTCATGTGCGCGGCCGAAGACGAGAACAGCGCTCGTCTGGGCAGTCCCAGCGAGCGCAGCTCGTCGGCCATGGGGTGGTCTCCAAGCGTCAGGGTCGCCCCTCCGAAGCGCCCGGTGGCCTCCTGCGAGGACGTCGTCCATGTGGTCCGTCTCAGGACGCCGTCAGCGAAGGAGTAGCTCGGCGGTGCCCGGGAGGGGAGTGGGATGCGGCCGCCGGCCGCGATGCTCAGGGTGAGGACGTGCACCCCGTCGTCGACCAGGCGCACCGACGTGGCGGAGCCGGCTCGGGGGCGGACGGTCGATGGCTCGTCGATGTCGATCGAGGTCACCCATTTCGGAAAGCCCCAGATATCCCGGCCCGCCACGCAGGTGAACTCCTGGTCTACCGGGAGGCGATGGATGTAAGCGCCGATGGCACCGGTGGCGAACTCCAGGGTCCTCTGGGCTGCCGACGCCGGCGCCGGGGCGTCGTGGGGCCGGACCACGAAGCTGACCGCCACCTCGTGGTAGGGGTCGAGGTCGGTGTCGTCGTACCGGCACACCGCCAGCGCCACGAGGGCCCTACCCGGTATCGGCCCCGTGGCCTCGAGGCCGGTGGGTGAGACGATGCGCTGGGCCGCGTCCAGCGGCACCAGGTACTGCACACCCCACTGCGCCGCCCGGCGAACCTCCACAGGGAGGCTGATCGTGCGTCCCAGCACCGACCACGAACGCACCGCCAGACTCTCGCCAAGGGGGGAGCCGGGGTTGGGCCGGGAGGGCTCCAGGGGTCGAACGGACATCCGGTGCAGTTCATCACATGCGGAGATACCGTTGCTCCATGGCCTACTGGATCCTCAAGGTGGTGCTGAGCCCGGTCTTCCATCTGTTCTGGCGGGTCAAGGTCGAAGGTCGCGAGAACGTTCCCACCCACGGCCCTGCAGTGCTCGCCGCCAACCACCAGTCGTTCTGCGATTCCTTCTTCCTGCCCCTGGCGCTCCGGAGGCGGTTGACCTACGTGGCCAAAGCCGAGTACTTCGACAATTGGCGGACGGCGTGGTTCTTCCGGGCCGCCGGTCAGATTCCGATGAACCGGGGTGGCGGGGACGCCTCGCAGCGGGCCCTCGACACGGCGACCGAGGTGCTCCAGGCCGGAGCGCTGCTGGGTATCTATCCGGAGGGGACCCGGGCCCCGGACGTGCGTCTCCATCGGGGGCACACCGGAGTGGCCCGGTTGGCGCTGCGGTGCGATGTGCCCATCATCCCGGTGGGTCTCGTCGGCACCAGGGCGGTACAGCCCCCCGGCAACATGCTCATGCGGCCGTTCCACTCGGTCACCGTCCGATTCGGCCCTCCGTTGGCCTCTCAGTGCGCAGGCGGGGCGTCGGCCATCGATCCCTCCGGCGAAGCCCCGGATGGCGGCTCGACCAACGGCTCGGCCAGCGGCTCGGGGGACGGCTCGACCAACGGCTCGGCGGACACGGCCCAAGAGCGTGAGCAGGTAAAGCTGCGAGAAATGACTGACGCATTGATGTCGGAAATCGCCCGACTGTCGGGCCAGGAGTACGTCGATCGCTATGCCAGTCGCGTCAAGGCCGGCTGAATGCCCTGCCTTGCCGGTGGCGACCCCGCCTGTGTGCGCCTGCGATCGGGTGCCTCTCGAGCAGGCGCCTCCACAGCGGGCACCTCGACAGCGGGCACCTCGACAGGAGGCCATCGGTCGTAATCCGCAGGAAACAGTCCCGACACAGTGAGGGCCTAGCGTGATGTCGTGTTCAACTACCTGATCAGGGTGCACCTCCCCGATCGGCCGGGGGCACTCGGAGCCGTGGCGAGCCGGATCGGATCGGTCGGCGGGGACGTCATCTCCATCGACATCCTCGAGCGCCACGGCGGGACCGCGGTCGACGAATTCGGCGTCGGCCTGGCCGGACATCACCTCATCGATCTCCTCCGGGACGAGATCCACGAGGTCGACGGGGTGTCGATCGAATCGGTTCGCCCGGTCGACGGTCCGTTGCCGGACCACCGCACCGAGCTGCTCGAAGTGGCCTCCGAGCTGTTCAGGGAGCACTCCTCCACGGACCTCCTGGCGCTGCTGATCGTTCGGGTGCGCCGGAGCCTGGCCGCAACCTTCGTCGCCGTGCTTGACAGTGACACCTCGCAGGTCGTGACGTGCGATGGCCTGCTGCCTGACCATGAGCGCCTCAAAGCCCTCGCCCTGCGGGCGATGAGCCCACCGCCCTACGCCATGGAGTCGGACACCGGTGTGGCCACCGCCCTCTTGGTCCACGCCGACCTGGTCCTCATCGTGGGGCGTAGCGATCCAGTTCTTCGTGACCGTGAGCGCCAGTGGATCTCGATCATGGCGGAGATCGCCGACCGAGGATGGCAGGAAATGGTCAAGCATTAGCTGTCAACCATCGCCACCCCGGCGACCAGCTCGAGGGCTAGCCCCAGTGGCGTGCCCGTTCGACGGCCCGGACCCAGGAAAGGTGGGCCGCTTCCACCTCCGCAGGGGACGCGTTCGGTGCGAAATCAGCGTCTTCGGTCCAAAGAGAACCGAGCTCATCGAGGGAGCCCCACACGCCCTCGGCCAGCCCGGCCAGGGTCGCCGCCCCGATGGCGGTCGTCTCCACCGAGCGGGGTCGGATCACGGGCAAGCGCGACTGGTCGGCCAGCAGTTGCAGGAGGAGCCCCATGGCGGAGGCCCCCCCGTCGACCCGGAGGACCGACGGCGCGGTTCCGGAGGAACCCATGGCATCGATCACGTCGCGGACCTGAAAGCTCATCGCCTCCACCATGGCCCGGGCCAGATGGGCCCGACCCAGGCCTCGGCTCAACCCGAGGATGGTGCCCCTGGCAGCCGGGTCCCAGATGGGGCTCCCGAGCCCGGTGAAGGCCGGAACCACCACGACACCGTCGCTGGACTCCACCGAACGTGCCAGAGGCTCCATCTCCGTGGCGTCGCCGATGATCCCGATCCCGTCCCGCAACCATTGAACGCCGGCTCCGGAGACGAAGACCGATCCCTCGAGGGCGTAGGCCAGTGACGATCGCCCCCTCGATGGTCCGCCGTCCGCACCCAGAGCCACGTCACCTTCGGTCCCGAGGTCCCACGCCAAGGTCGTGATAAGCCCGTCCACTGGCTCGGGGCAGACGGGACCCGCATTCATCAGCACGAAGCTGCCGGTCCCGAAGGTGACCTTCGTCATCCCCGGGTTGAAACATGCCTGCCCGAACAGAGCGGCGTGCTGATCACCCGCCATTCCGCTGATGGGCGTGTCACGAAGCGGGGAGTCCGTGCCCAGGGCGGAGTCGGACACCCGACCGAATCGGCCACACGAGGGCCGTACCTCGGGAAGGGTCTCTTCGGGTATGCCGAAGAGTGCACACAGTTCGTCCGACCATCTTCGCACCACGATGTCGAAGAGCAGTGTGCGGGAGGCGTTGGTGGCGTCGGTGGCGAACACACCGCCGTGGGTGCCTCCGGTCAGATTCCACAGCACCCACGAGTCGACGGTGCCGAACCCGAGGCCACGTCCGGTCGCCAGTCCGCCCTCGCGGAGCAGCCACTGCATCTTGGTGGCGGAGAAGTAGGAGTCGAGGACCAGGCCCGTTCGCTCCCGGATAAGGGGGAGGTAGCCGGCGTCCTCCAGCGCCCGACAGGCAGCCGCGGTGCGTCGGTCCTGCCAGACGATGGCGCGGCCGAATGGCTCACCGGTTCCCCTGTCCCACGCCACCACCGTCTCTCGCTGATTGGTGATGCCGATGGCCCGTGCCACCCGGTTGCCGTCGGCCAGCCGCCCGGCCACTTCGGCCAGGGTCGATCGCACCGCTTCCCAGATCTCGACCGGATCATGCTCCACCCAACCCGGCCGAGGGAAGTACTGGTGGATTTCGCGATAGGCCACATCGACGACGCCAGCCCGCTCGTCCACCACCAGGGCCCGAACCCCGGTGGTCCCGGCGTCGATGGCAATGGAGACTGGCGATCGGGAGGCCACGGATGGACTGTAGTGATGCGGCGAGATCACCTCCCGCTCTGCGGCCACCAGGGGTCCCCACCGCCCCGGCAGCCGGCCTCCTTCCGGCTCCGCTACGGATCCACTACGGCTCCATTCGGCTACGTCCGACCACCTCGGCGACCGGTACCGCAATGGTTTGCGGCCAGCAATACTTTGCGAACCTTCGCGAGCAGCCTCCCAGCAGGCGATTCTCGCCGCTCCGCGGGTGAGATTTCCAAAGAATTCATTGACAGGGGTGTAACTACGCTGCTGTAATAGACCCACTATCTCGTACCTCGGGGGAGGCTTAACCACAATATATTGTGCTTTGAGTAGATGTGGCGGTGATTTGACCGGGTAGCGTCGGTATTCCAGTTCGACGCCCTCAGATCCGGGGTGGCGGCCGAGCCATGTGGCGTCAGACCGCAGTGCCATGCTGACGCCGGGCAACCGAAGTCACGGTTCGGGCAGTCCCATCCAGACAGACACAACGGCATCCGAAGACAACAGACACAACGGCATCCGAAGACAACAGCATCCAGACAGCTACAGCAGCGCTCACCATCGACAGACGTGGAGCAAATCGCCGGTTGCGACGCTCTCCGGTCCTCACCAGCGACACAGAACACAGAAAGAGGTCCACCACATGGCCATCGCACCCCAGCGCATCGGCATCGGTATCCGCCGTCACTTCACCAGCGCTGACGTCCACCCCTATGACGAGGTCGTCTGGGAGCGCCGCGACGCCAGGATCACCAACTACCGGGACGGGGCGGTGGCCTTCGAGCAACTGAACGTCGAGGTTCCGGAGGGCTGGAGCCTGAACGCCACCAACATCCTGGCCCAGAAGTACTTCCGTGGCACTCCCAACACCAGCGAGCGCGAGTGGTCGTTGCGCCAGGTCGCCGATCGGGTCGTGGACACCGTGGCCACGTGGGGCATCAAGGACGGCTATTTCGTCGACGATGAGGAGGCCGACGTCTTCCGGGCCGAGTTGAAGCACCTGATCATCCACCAGATGGCTGCGTTCAACTCTCCGGTGTGGTTCAACATCGGCGTAGCCGGCGTGCCTCAGCAGGGTTCGGCCTGTTTCATCCTCTCCGTCGACGACACCATGGACTCCATCCTGAACTGGTACACGGAGGAGGGAGTCATCTTCAAGGGCGGCTCGGGTGCCGGCGTCAACCTGTCACGCATCCGCTCCTCGCACGAGCTGCTGAAGGGAGGGGGCACGGCCTCTGGTCCCGTGAGCTTCATGCGTGGCGCTGACTCCTCGGCCGGCACCATCAAGTCCGGCGGCAAGACCAGGCGGGCGGCCAAGATGGTCATCCTCGATGCGGACCATCCCGACATCGAGGACTTCATTTGGTGCAAGGCGATCGAGGAGCGCAAGGCGCGGGTGCTGCGCGATGCCGGATTCGACATGGACCTGGACGGAAAGGACGCCATCAGCCTTCAGTACCAGAACGCCAATAATTCGGTGCGGGTCACCGATGACTTCATGGATGCGGTGATCGAAGGCCGGGACTGGGCACTGACGTCGCGGGGCGATGGCCAGCCCGTCAGATGGGTTCCCGCCCGCGATCTGTTCCGTCAGTTCGCCCAGGCCGCCTGGGAATGCGCCGACCCGGGCATCCAGTTCGATACCACCATCAACAAGTGGCATACCGCATCCAACACCGGTCGGATCAACGGGTCCAACCCGTGCTCGGAGTACATGCATCTCGACGATTCGGCGTGCAATCTCGCCAGCCTCAACCTCATGAAGTTCCTCCACGAGGACTCGTCGTTCGATGTCGAGGGGTTCCGCGCCGCCGTCGAAGTCCTCTTCACGGCGCAGGAGATCATCGTCGGCAACGCCGACTATCCGACCGAGAAGATCACCGAGAATTCGCGGCGCTTCCGTGAGCTGGGTATCGGGTACGCCAACCTCGGGGCCCTCCTGATGGCTCAGGGCCTGCCCTACGACTCCGACCAGGGTCGGGCCTGGGCGGGGGCGATCACCGCGCTGATGACCGGGCACGCCTACGCCACCTCCGCCCGCACCGCGGCACGCATGGGCCCGTTCGCCGGCTACCACGAGAATGTGGATCCCATGCTCAACGTGTTGCGCATGCACCGCGATGCGGTGGCCGGCATCGATGAGGAGGAGGTGCCGACCGATCTGCTGTGCGCAGCCCAGGAGGCGTGGGACCTGGCCGTGGAGTTGGGTGAGCAGTACGGCGTGCGCAACTCGCAGGCCAGTGTGCTCGCACCGACCGGCACCATCGGGCTGCTGATGGACTGCGACACCACCGGGGTCGAGCCCGACCTCGGACTGATCAAGACCAAGAAGCTGGTGGGCGGCGGCACCATGTCGATCGTCAACCAGACGGTGCCGCGGGCCCTCACCCGGTTGGGGTATTCACCCGATCAGGTGGACGACATCATCGCCTACATCGACGTGCACAAGACCATCGTGGGCGCCCCCCATCTGTCGGCCGGGCACCTGGCCGTGTTCGCCTGCTCGATGGGGGACAACACCATCCACTACCTCGGGCATGTGCGCATGATGGGTGCTGTCCAACCGTTCATCTCGGGAGCCATCTCCAAGACGGTCAATCTTCCCGAGGACGTGACGGTGGAGGATGTCGAGCAGCTGCACATCGATGCGTGGCAGATGGGCACCAAGGCCGTCGCCGTCTATCGCGACAACTGCAAGGTGGCCCAGCCGCTGTCCACCACCAAGAAGGCCGGCTCCGAGGTCGGCGACGGTACTCCCGCTGGCGGGAGCGGCCCGGCCCGCTCCGAGGCCGAGGCCCATGCCCGCGACCTGAGCGAGAAGATCGCCGGGCTCGAGGCGGCCCTGGTCCACGAGCAGAAGCGCGCCGCCGAAACCGTGGTCGTCGGAGCGGTGCGGGAGCGCCTGCCCCGGCGCCGGAAGTCGTCGACGTTTGCCTTCCGGGTGGCCGACTGCGAGGGATATGTGACGGTCGGCGAGTACGAGGACGGGCGCCCGGGCGAGGTGTTCATGAAGGTGTCAAAGCAGGGATCGACCCTGGCGGGGATCATGGACGCTTTCTCCATCTCCGTGAGCCTCGGGCTCCAGCACGGCGTCCCGCTGGCCACCTACGTGCGGAAGTACACCAACATGCGCTTCGAGCCGGCGGGCATCACCGACGACCCCGAGCTGCGCATCGCCACCAGCCTGGCCGACTACATCTTCCGGCGCTTGGCCGTCGACTACCTGCCGTTGGAGGAGCGCGCTGAGCTCGGCGTTCTTTCCACTGCCGAGCGGATGCAACCGACCCTGCCCGGTGTGGAGGAGACGGCGACGGAGTCGGTCGGCGTGGTCGAGTTGGACGGGATCGATGCCATCGACCCGGTGATCGCCACGGTGGTCGACGGTAGTGCGATGCCCACCGTGGGAGCACCGGGCCCTGATCATCCTGTCGCCCCGGCGCCTGCGCCCGACTGGCCTCTCGCCCGCGCCGAGCCGCGGGATGCCCCATACTGCTACCAGTGTGGGAACGCCATGCAGCGGGCCGGCTCGTGCTATGTCTGCGGGAGCTGTGGCACGACCAGTGGGTGCTCGTAGCTCGATCGACGACGCTGGTGGATCGGAGGCTGGCGAACGGATCCCCCGGTTCGACCGTCGGGTGGGCATCGGCCCACGCCCCGCTGAGCTTCCACGCACCGCGGAGATTGATGAGGGCAGGCAGTTCCACCGCCGGACTCTCCCGATGCCCGGGGGATGGCTGTGGTTGATGGGCCCCGTCCAGAGGGACAATCACAGCCGGCCGCGGGAACACCTGGGCACGATCGGTCGGTGCACTGGCTGGCCGACTACGTCTACGGCACGATCTCGACCCTGATCGCGATCGCCGGCCTCACCTTCGAGACAAACCCGGGGGAACTGAGCACGACGGGCGTGGTCGTCGTCGGGGCCGTGGCTATCTGGCTCGCCCATTCGCTGTCCCGCCTGGTGGTCATGCCGACGTGGCGCCGGTTGCGACTGACGCCCATCGATTTGGCCCGGGAACTCAGAGGATCCTGGTCGATCCTGGTCGCCGCCCTCCCGGCCACCGTCATCTTCATGCTGGCCGCCATCCATCTGTTTTCGATACAGACGGCGTTCACCGTGGCCGAGGTGGTCGGCGTCCTGGCCCTGGCCGTGGTGGGGTTTGGCACGACCGCCAGCGGCGACCTGCCGATAGTCCGTCGGATCGTCTATGTCAGCTGCCTGGTAGCCGTGGGAGTGATCATCGTGCTCTTCGAGGCGCTGATTCACGTGCTGTAGACAGACCCGCTGCTGCGATCCCGGCCATACAGGTCGATGCCAGCACGCCGCGCCGGCAGCATCGCTCCGCCCAGGTCCGGTATCCGGCAGCATCCGGGCAGGCCCGACACGGTCCGGGGGTAGTCTGACCCTGCAGTGGAATGCAGAGCCCGAGGAGGATCTGTGCTGGATCGCCAAGGCAGCGCATCAGGAGCGGATGAGGAACCTGACGACGACGGTGCGATGGGTATCGGAATCACCGAGGCGGAGCTCACCGAGTTGGCCATGGCCGCCGACGTCGATACCCCCTTGAGCGACGACGCCGTTCCTCTGGCCGTCTACCTCGAACAGGGGCCGGGGCTGCTTCCCCAGTGGTACATGCCCGTACCGATGGCTTGGCGCGGGAAGGGCTGGCGTGTCCCGGTGGTCTTGGTGCTCGTGGCGGCCTTTGTGATCATCGAGGCGTTCGGCCTGTGCAGCACCTTCGGGCAGGTCATTCCGGCCTGACCCTTCACCGCCTGAACGCCTGAACGCCTGAATGCGGGGCTCCGTCCCGTGGCAAGGCTGATCCAGTCCCAATCTCGACCCCCGTCGACGTGATTTCTCCAGCTCTCCGGTCCGCTGGGGACCCACGTTGCGCTTCCGGCGGGCGACAATGGTGGCTGTTCAGGCCCCTATTATCACCCACCGCGCGGTGATAGACACTGATCGTGACAATCGAAGCGTTTCGAGTGTTTGGTGATTGCGCATGCGCGTTTTGACCCGTCAAGATGGTCGGGACGAGGGCGCAGGTCACAATCGTGGCTCGCACTGAAAACGGGGAATCGCCGGGGTGCAGCCCCAGCGGGAAGAAGGGGCAAACCATCATGTGGGCAAGACGATTGATCATAAGTTCTGGCTTGGCAGTTGCATCGTTGACGGTGCTGTCGGGCGCGGCCGGAGCCGCGGGCTGTGCATCGGCTGGGTCGATGACCCAGCCTGGCTGTGTGGTCCCGCCGACCGCCGGTGGGGGTGCCCAGGGAGTCGCACCCGCCAGCGTCCCCCGCGATCCGACGCCGGCCAAGGTGACGCCTGTTTCGACGGGACCGACGAGTCTGCCCTTCACCGGTGCTGACATCGAAGAGTTGGCTGTCGTGGGCGCCGGTGCCGTGTTGGCTGGGGGGCTCCTGCTCCGCCGCCGCCGTCACACGTTCGCCTGAGCAACTGACTGCAGCCCTTCCGATGGGCTGTCGGCCGGTCGGCTGAGAGGTTGTGGTCCGGCCGCACGCGGAACCAGGCCGGTTCAGATCAACGGGGCCCTGTTCGGAGCAACCGGGTGCGCAGAACTCAGCAGTGTCACGGGCTGTAGGGCCGACCCGAGCCGAGTGTTGCCGAACGGTGCCGAGCCCAAACGCAGCCATCGGAATTCAGCTTCGTGATCACGTGCCAACGACAGGAGGCTGCCCACTTGACCAAGGACGTGCGATCAGTAGCTGGCAGGCAGCAGGGGCGCCACGGCGTCGAAGAAGAAGAAGACCACCACCGACCAGCCGACCACCCCGATGGCCATCACCAGGGCGCGCCTCCCGCCCTGCGTCCTGCGAACAGCCAGCCAGAGGACCGTGGTCAGTGCCGCCACTGCCACTCCCCACAGGATCGCAGCTCCCCAATTCTTGGAGGAGGCTGACGGGGGAGTCCGGTGAGTGATCGGCGCAGGCGTCGCGGGGGTGGTTGGCGCCACGTTGGGGTGGGCGAGGGCGCTGGCCACCAGAGCCGCATGAACCACCAGCCGTTGGCTCGCGCTGAAACGCGGGTTGCACGTTGTCAAGGTCAACTGCGGGGTCGCCGTTGCCGCGACCACGGCAACGTCGCTCGGGTCGACCACCTCGCTTCCCGTCACGGTGTACACGAAATTCCCCTGCAGGGTGGTCAGCCCGATCTGGTCACCGGGCACGAGCGCGTCAAGGTGGTAGAAGGGGGCCAGGTACGTGGTCCGGTGCCCGGCAATGGCGGCGTTGCCTGCCTGTCCGGGCAACGGGGTCCCGGGATAATGGCCGGGGCCGGCTTGAAGCCGTACCTCATCAGTGCCTTCGACCACCATCATCGAAAGTCCGATCCTCGGGATGGAGATGATCCCCACCGGACCCCCGATGGCCGGGGGGGCGATCGTCGGGGCCACCTCGGGAGCCCCGGTGGCGGCGCCCGGTTTCGGAGGCGTCGGGGGTTTGGTGGGTACCGACCCGGCCAGGTGCTGATCGACGACGAACTGGCTGCGGAGATCGGCCTGACTGCGCGCCGTCATCAACCCGGTGCCCCACAGCAGGTAGGGAATGAACAGGAGTACCAGGATGCCGGTGACCAGTACGACCCGCCCGATGGCCATTCGTATGGTCGTGAACGACACGCAGGGATGCTAGCGGCACCAGTTGTCGGTGGCGGGGCGCCCTCCCGTGAGCGGACGCGTCGGTCTCGTCCGTCCCGACTGCCCTGCCCTATGACCCGTCAACGATGGATGGCTCCAGTACCATCACGTGGTCAGATCCTTGTCCGTCATGTCGGCAATCCGTGGAGCGTCCCAGGCACGCCGCGCCCGACGCCTGGAGTAGCGAGTTGCTGTGAGTGAGCAAGGCGGTCAGAGACGGCGCAGGCGGCGCAGGTGGCCCATCGTTGTCGGTATCGTCGTCGTCCTGGCCCTGTGGGCTGCCATCCTCGGTGTGCGGACCCTGTCGGCCTACCGCCACGACAAGAGCGGCCTGGCTGCCTTGCAGCAGGTCAAGTCCAATCTGTCGCCCGGCCAGCTGACCTCTGCGGAGTCCGTGCGTCTGCTCGACGAGGCCCATGCCGAGTTCGCCAGCGCCCAGTCGGATTTGTCTTCGCCGCTGTTCGGCCCGATCACCATCGTGCCGGTGATCGGGCGACAGTTCAGAGCCGTCCAGGCCCTGAGCACGGCGGCGGGAACGGTCTCACATGTCGGCTCGACCTTTCTCACGCAGGTCCATGACCAGCTCGACCAGCCTCATGGCGCCGGCCCCGAACGGGTCACCTCGCTCCGGAGGTTGGCGGCGTACTCCGCCTCGGCCGGGTCGCAGCTCGCCCGCATCGACACAGGCCCGTCACAAGCACTGGTGGGACCTTTGGCCTCCAAGCACAACGAGTTCGTGTCCCAGCTCGACGACGCCCGCAGCCGGTTGATCAAGGCGGCGGGGGTGTCGGCGGCCGTGGCCACCATCTTGCAGGGCCCTCAGACCTATGTCGTTCTGGCGTCGAACAACGCCGAGATGCGGGCCGGCTCCGGTGCCTTCCTCGATGTCGGTGTGGCAACGACGTCCGACGGCACTGTGCATCTGGGAGACCTGGGCCCCTCCGGCGACCGGACCCTTCCGGTGGGTGTGGTCAATCCCACCGGCGACCTCCTGCGCAACTGGGGATGGCTACACCCGGGTTTGGACATGCGGAACCTCGGGCTGACGCCGCAGTTCGACGTCACCGCGCCGCTCGCCGCCCGCATGTGGACGGCGCTGACGGGACAGAAGGTGGACGGGGTCCTGTCACTCGACGTGGCTGGAGTCCGACAACTGCTCACGGCCACAGGACCGGTGGATGTAAACGGACAGACCATCAGCGCCGACAACGTGGAGCAGTACCTCCTCCATGATCAGTACAACGGGCTGACCGCCGACCAGGCAGGGGCAGCCCCCCGGCAAGATGGCCTCGGAGCGTTGACCAGCGCCGTCCTCCGTCAACTGCAGGGAGAGACGACCGACCTGCGCTCGCTCGGTTCTGCGGTGTCCGCCGCGGTCGCCGGCCGTCATCTCATGCTGTGGTCGAGCGACCCAGTCGCCCAGGCGGCCTGGGTGGTGAGCGGTGCAAGCGGAAGTCTCACGCCGAGGTCTGTGGATGTGTCGCTGATCAACCTCGGGGGGAACAAGCTCGATCAGTACATGGCGGTGCACGTTGCCGTGACCACGGCCCCCGCTGGATCGAACACCGCCGTCACCCTGACCACGCGTCTCGACAACGGCACGCCACCGGGCCAGTCGCAGTTCGTCGCCGGGCCCTTCCCCGGGGTGGGCGTCAGCTACGGGGGCTACAGCGGCCTCGTGGCTGCCAATCTGCCGGCGGCGGCCACTTCCCTCACGCTGACCGGCGCGGGCCCGCTGGCCATCAAGAGCGCCGAGGGACCCACGTGGCTGTTGGCGGCGCCGATCGTCATTCCCGCCGGTTCCACCTCGACGGTCGTAGTCCACTTCGTGATGCCCGGCAGCCATGGCTCGATGCAACTGGTCCCGTCCGCTCGGATACCAACCCAACAGTGGACCTCCAACGGCAAGACCTTCGATGACAGCGTTCCCGCCACCATCTCGTGGTAGCCCGGCGACCGGCGAGGCCCTCGGCAGCGTGTCCTAGGGTTGGCGGGTGACCACGACGAGCTCAGCCGACGGTAGGGGCGAGGGGCGAGGGGCACCTAACGAATTCGGCGCCCTCCATCGGATCCGGGGCTCGCTGCGTCGTCGCGTCGGTCTGACCGTCGCTCGGCTGCGGCACCCGCGAGTGAAGTTCGGGCGTCGGTGCGACGTGCGTCCGGGCGCGCGTTTTCTGGTGGCCAGGGGAGGCAGCGTGCATTTCGGCGAGGACTGCGTGCTCGACTACGGCCTGGTGGTCGAGAGTCGGGGGCGATTGGAGGTGGGGGAACGCACCGTCTTCGGACATCACTGCACGGTCGCCTCCGATGAGAGCATCCGGATCGGGCAGGACTGCCTGATCGCCGAGATGGTGTCGATCCGCGATCACGATCACGCCTTCTCCTCCACCGACGTCTCCATCGTCGACCAGGGGCGGGAGACAGCTCCGATCCGAATCGGGGACAACGTCTGGATCGGCGGCAAGGCCACCATCACCAAGGGCGTGTCCATCGGGTCGAACTCGGTGATCGGCGCCCACGCCGTGGTGGTGAGGGACCTGCCCGCCGACTGCGTGGCCGTGGGGATCCCGGCCCGTGTGATCCGCCATAGGGGATCGAAGGTCTCGTCCGCCGAGGAGTAGTAGCGACTCCTCCGAGCTGGAGGGCCCTACGAGAAGGCGGACCTACGAGAAGACACCACCACGACGGCCCAACCAGGCTGACGGCGCCTGCGACCTGGACCGCCCTACTACGAGATGGATACCGCCGGTTTGCTGAGCCCGAGCCCACCTGCGGACCCGAAGAACGTGGCGTCCCCGAACGAGAAGATGCCCCCGTCGGTGGCCACCAGCCAGTAGCCCTGTCCGTCCGGCGTTGAGGCCATTCCGGTAATCGGCTTGTTGAGGCTGAGGGCACCGGTGGATCCGTGGAACTGGGCGTCACCGAAGGTGAAGATGCCCCCGTCGGTGGCGACCAGCCAGTAGCCCCTGCCGTCAGGACTGGCGGCCATGCTGACAATGGGCTTGTTGAGGCTGAGGGCACCGGTGGACCCGTAGAAGGCGGCATCTCCGAAGGAGAAGATGCCTCCGTCACTGGCGACCAGCCAGTAGCCCCGGCCGTCGGGCGTGGCCACCATGTGGACGATCGGCTTCTTGAGGCTGAGGGCACCCGTGGACCCGTAGAAGGCGGCGTCTCCGAAGGCGAAGATGCCGCCGTCGCTGGCCACCAACCAGTAGCCGTTGCCGTCGGGCGCCGATGCCATCCCCACGATCGGCTTGTTGAGTGGAAGGCCCCCCGCCGACCCCAAGTAGCCCGCGTCGCCGAAGGTGAAGATGCCTCCGTCACTGGCCACCAGCCGATAGCCCCGGCCATCCCGTGTGGTCGCCATCCCCACCATCGGCATGTCGAGGTGGAGGCCTCCCGCCGACCCGTAGAAACCGGCGTGGCCGAAGGAGTAGACACCGCCGTCGCTGGTGGTCAACCAGTACCCGTTCATGGAAGACACGTGGGAGGGGGCATCGCTGGCGCCCCCCGGAGGTGACGTGGGCTGTGGAGGAGGGCCAGTGGTCGGTGTGGTCGTGGCCGGCGCTGGGGCCGTAGTTCCCGTGGGCGGTGGAGTGGTCGTGGTGGGCGGCGGAGAGCCCGGCCCGCCGGAAATCAAGGGGGTCAGCGCCGATCCGCTGACCTGACTGGTGGTCCCGGTTCCCCCGTAGACCTGAAGTGCGTGCAAGAAGGCGCCCGCAGGCTGGGTGGGAGACCACCAGGGTGGGACGCCCCCTCCATAGTAGCCACCGAAGTTGACCTCGGAGACGCTGATCCGGACGGCGGTGGCGGTCACCGCGTTGAAGGCCAGCTGCAGGCTGTGGGTTCGATATTGGCCGATCACCGTGGCCACGGGCACCCAACCCACTCCGGGCTGGTCCACCGACAGCACGTAGTTGCGGACACTCGGAGCGGTGCTCCCGACCGACTGGGTGTCGACGACCACCCGGTTGATGGTCTGCGGCGAGGCCAGCGTGACGGTCAGGCTCGGCGCAGTGTCTCCGCTGGTGGAGGACCAGCCGGCGCCGGTGGTGGTTCCGGCGATGGCGGCCGAGGCGTCCCCCGATGACGCAGTGGCGTTGGCCCCCCCGGAGGCGGCGGCCAGGTCGGTGCCATAGGACTCGGTCGGCCCCACCGTGAGGGAGTCGCCCACCGGGTAGGAGACATAGGTGATCTGGTCGGAGATGGGGAGGCTGTACGAGGAGCCGGAGGCGACCGTGGCCGCCGTGGCCTGGCCGTACTGGGAGGTGACCGTGACTGGGATCGAGCCTCCACCGGGGGCGGTCACCGTTACCGAACCGGTCGAGGTCAGGCCGTCCGACCACAACGCGGCCAACCGGCTGGTCTGGCCGCTGCCCGGACCGAACGTGGCTTCGTAGGTCTGGGGGATACCGGTCGCGGGCATGGTCAGGTAGGGGCGGCCGGCCACCTGGTTGGCGGTGGTCATGGTGGCCAGGGCGGCAGGCTTCACGTAGTCGTCGACGCTTCCGGCCTGGATCAGGGAGAACGACACACCGTCATTGCCCCAATTGCCTTCGTTGTAGAAATAGCTCCACACCGGGATGTTGAGCACCTTCTGCCAGATCATGGCCCGGGACACCATGTTGGCCTGGTTGAGGAAGTTGTAGTCGCCGTCGGACCACCAACCGATCTCGGTGAACCAGAGGGGCTTGCCGGCCAGCATCGTCTGCAGCTCTCGGATCTGGGGGATGTTCCCCCACTCCTCGAACGAGTCGTTGTTCCCCGGATAGGGATGGATGGAGGCGGCGTCGACGAAGTTGAGCCCGCCTGCACCGATCAGCTGCTGCCACCACCCGATGGAGACGTCAAGTGACGATCCGCCGATGACCGTGGAGCCGGTGCCGGGCTCGACCGACTTCACGGCGGAATAGAACGGTTGGAGGACCTCGGACACGTACTCGTTGGCGTTGTTCCAACCGGTGTTGTTCGATTCGTTCCACGGCTCCCACATGGTCACGGGGGCGCACTGGCCGCAACCGGGCGGCGGGCTCGAGTAGTAACGGACCAGTCTGGCGACGTCGTCGTGCCACCAGCCGCCCTGGACCAGAGCCGTCGGGACCGACCCGAAGCTGCCGCCGCTGACTTGGACCCAGAAGGTGACGTGGTCGGCCTGTGCCAGAGCGGCCGCCTTGAAGTAGTCGGCCGAGGCGTTGGTGAAGTCCATGGCGGAAGGCCCGCAGGTGGCCGCCGACGGACTGGACGCCGAGCAGTTGGGGAGGAAGGTGGACCAGTCCACGGTGGCTCCCCGCTTCCCGTCCAGCCCCAGTTGGGAGTTGAGCACAACGCCCCGGGGATCAGTTGGCCCGCCCCCGCCGATGCCGGCCGCGAGTCCGGCCAGATTGAGGCCGTCCCCGGGGGCGCCCACGGTGTAGGGCATGCACGTCGTTCCCAACCGGGTGGGTGGTGACGTCGCGGTGTCTGACAAGGAGGCCTGGACGAGATAGGGCCCGGGCTGTTGGTCGATGGACGGGATGGTCAACGGAATGTTGGCAAGTCCGCTGGCGCTGGTGGGAAGGGCGATGGTCGTGGCCGCGGGCACGGTCTCCGCGGTCAGCGATGAGGTGTCCTCGACCGAGTACGACAGCTGGAGGTGGGACGCCTGGGCAGACCACCACGGGTCGAAGCTGGCGGTGACCCCTGGGGTCGTCCCGGGGGCGAAGTAGTTGGCCGCAGCCGACGAGGACAGGCCGGCGCCCCACCCGAGTGAGTGGGACGGCAGGTGGACTGCCCGGAGGTAGGTGTTGAGGGTGGGGAGCGAGACCGAAGAGATGTTGTCGGCGGCGCCGTTGAATGGCGGACCTCCCTGGTAGTAGATGGTCGAACCCACGAGGTAGAGGTTGTAACCGCCCAGGTCGAGGGTGTCGTTGAGCGTGGTGGTGCCCTGGAGGAACCCCTGGGGGCCGGTGCTCTCGATGGTGTGGAGTGGATCGGACGAGTAGATGGTCCCGTCGGGCCCCTGCACCACCTGGGCCGCATAATAGAACTGAGATCCCGATCCAGTGTGGACCCCGTTGGGCCCGGTCCGGGAGGACCCGAATCTGGACAGCACCCGTCCGGTCGAGTCGAGCGACTCGACGTAGCCGTCTCCCGAATAGAGCAGATTGCCGTTGGATCCTCGGGAGACGTGGCCGAACCTGTCGGACAGGGGGAAGGCGCCCATCACCGCGCCTGTGGACAGATCCAGCAGATCGCTTCCCGTCGTCTTCTGGAACAGGCTCACCGCCAGCTGGAATCCCGAGCCCGAACCCATGGAGAAGATCCCGACCGGATTGCCCAACTCGGGGTCCACTGACCAGAGGAGCTGGCCGGTGGGGGAGAATTTGTCGACCACTTGGTCGTAGTAGCTGGCCACATAGATGTTCCCCGACGGATCGACCTCCGGCTGAGTGACCTCGAGGCCATGGCGGGCACCGACGGCCGGGGGGAGGGCGAACGAACCGATGGGAGAGCCGGTCAGCGAGTAGGTCACCACCGTGCTCCCGGTGTTCACGTAAATACCGGTCGAGGTGGCGGTGAAGCTGCTCACTCCACCGGGAGGGGTGAGCACCGTGCTGGTCGGGTTGGACGGGAGGCTGGCCGCAGGGCCAAGGGAGCCCGACGCGTCGGGAGCGACGCAGACCGGGCTGATCTCCGATGGGGAGGGAGCGGGCACGCTCCCGGCGATCTGCGGGGAGGAGGCAACCGCGTTGCCGGTGGCGAGGGACGTTGCGCACAGGGTTGCGACTGCGGCCACGGCGGCCAGGGCCGATGCGGCGTTCCGTCGGGAGGCAGCCGCCAACTTCACGATCCCTGCCTCTCCACCATTGACCCATCGGCTGGGAGCCTGAATGACCTTAGGGAATGTTGTCTCGGGCCTGTGGCCCTGTGCACTCCAGGAAGCCCCTCCCCGCATCGGGTGCCGGTCACCGGCGTCGGACTCGGTGGATCAGCCGCTCCGGACGCTGAGGGCACACGAGTCCCTCCGAGTACGATTCGGCAGGTGTCACGGCATGCGACGGACTCTCCCGAGCCCCGGCGACAGGGAGATCTCCGGGTGCTCCGGATCTCGCACAGCGGCGTGGTCACTGCCTGGCGGGAGCGCGAGCGACAGCTCAGGAAGAACGGGGCTGATCTGACGCTGGTGGCGGCGACGAGCTGGGAGGAGGGCGGGTCGATGGTGGACTTCGTCCCCGCCGGCGACGAGTTCGCCGTGCCGGTCCGGACCGTGGGTCGGCACCCGAATGCGTTCCTCTACGACCCGCGGCCTCTGTGGCGTCTGCTCGGATCGGACCGATGGGATGTGATCGATTTGCACGAAGAGCCGTTCGGGCTGGCAGTGGCCGAGGTGCTGTTCCTCCGCCGGCTCCGCGCTCCGAGTGTCCCATTCGTCGTCTCGTCGGCACAGAACATCGAGAAGCGCTACCCGCCACCATTCCGTTGGTTCGAAAGCTGGGCGCTCCGGCGCGCCTCGGGTGCCTACACCTGTAGCGCCGAGGCCGGCGCCATCCTGCGGCGGAAGGGTTTCGGTGGAGAGCTGGTGCAGCTCCCGCTCGGAGTCGACGTCGAACGGTTCCGGCCCGCCGACCATGCGACTCCGTCCGGCACGCTTCGTGTCGGCTTTGTGGGCCGCCTCATACCTCACAAGGGGGTGGACGTCCTCCTCAACGCCGTCTCCCTCGACGATCGGTTCGAAGCGGAGGTCTTCGGTGCCGGGCCGGAAGAGGACCGATTGGTAGCCCTGGCCAACGGGCTCGGGATCCGTGATCGCGTGACCTTCCACGGCTACGTGGACGAGGAGAAGATCCCGGACACCTACCGGCAGTTCGATGTGCTCGCCGTGCCGTCGGTGCCGACGTCCGGCTGGATCGAGCAGTTCGGCCGGGTCGTGGTGGAGGCCCAGGCCGCGGGCATCCCGGTGGTGGCCAGTTCCAGCGGGGCGCTCCCTGACGTGGTGGGCGATGTCGGGCTCCTCGTTCCTCCCACTGACCCTCAGGCCCTCCGTTCGGCGCTGAGTCGGTTCCTCGATGAGCCCGGTCTCTGGGAACGCCTCCGGACTGCAGGACTCGCGGGTGCCGACCGGTACTCCTGGAGGAGTGTCGCCGAGGCCCAGATGGCCCTCTACCGGGCCAGTTCGAACGGGCCCCGACCGTTGGCGCCCGGGCGATAGCAGCTGACGCAGGGCCCTGCGATGACTGCCTCACGCCCCGGAGGACGCAAGGGCAGCTGCGGCCGCCTCCCTCGAGTCCCTTCACCCACCTGCTTTCTCGACCGGGATCACCCCGAGGCGTCGAGTGCCGGCCCGGTGCCACGCCGATCGTCGACCACCTGGCGGTAGAGCTCCTCGAGGCGGTCGACGTGCCGTGGCAAGGAGAACATGTCCTGTTGCCGCTGGCGCAACCGGGCGCCGACACGGCGACGAAGGGCGGCGTCCCGGCCGAGCCTCACCAGGGCCGCGGCCGCCTCAGTGGGATCGCCGGGGGCGAACAGATCGCCGTCCTCTCCAACGGTCTCGACATGGGCACCTCCGCGGGCGGCGATGACCGGTATCCCGTGAGCCATCGCCTCGACCACTGACAGCCCGAAGGGCTCCGCCGGGGCGGGAGCCAACAGGAGCGACGATCCGGTCAGGAGCCGGTCGGTGTCGGCGACATGGCCGACGAGGTCCACGCTGCCGGCGACGTCGAGGTCGTCCACCAACCGGGCCAACGCCGGTCGCAGTTCGCCCTTGCCCGCGATGACCAGACGCCAGCCCTCGTCACCGAGCCCGCTGATCGCCCACGCCCGGATACCCACCTCCGGAGCCTTCTCGGTGTCGAGCCGCTGCAGCATCACCACCTGGGTCGACTCCAAGTCGGCCTGCGGGTGGTCGGAGACTCCGTTGGGGATGAGCACGGAGGGCCCGGTGATGCTGTCCGCCACGAACTGGCTGATGGCGATGTCGCTGGTGACGGCACGGCTGGTGATCCGTGCCAGCCACCGGGCCGTCGTGCTCGAGCCGCGATCGCGGGCAAAGTGACGGGTGGCCACGATGGGGGCCCGCTGTCGGGGTCGGGCGAGCCAGGCCGCCCCCTCTGCCGCCGTCATGTGGACATGGATCAGGTCCGCGCCGCGTTGACCCGCAACGGCCCGAGCCGCCCGCAGCAGCGTGGGCGCAGGCAAATTGTGGACGTTGCCGTCCAGTTCGGTCCGCATGCGCTGGGGATCCCCCCCGATGGTGGCCACGTCATGACCGCGGGCGGCCAGCTGGTTGGCGACCTGGCAGATGTAGCGCTCCACCCCCGCGAATTCGTCGGTGACCACCACGTGGACGACGGACAGGTGCGGCTCGGGGCCAGGCATCACAGTGCAGATTCGACCCGGCACGGTCCCTGCCGGTAGAGGCGGAATCGGGCCGCGGCTCGGGCTCGGCGACCCCGGGGGAGGACGAGGGAGCGCATCAGCGCACCGACCATCATCCCGGAGCGGTAGACCAGCCAGCCGGTCGTCCCATGGTGCTTTCGTATGTATCGCTCCTGTGAAGCGTGGAAGTGGACGTCGCGCTCGGACTCGTCGCCACCGGTCCCGGCACCCACATGGAGGGCCGTCACCTCGGGGCACAGGGCGGCACCCCATCCGAGGTCATGGGCTCGCCGTTGCCAATCGGTCTCTTCGGCGTAGAGAAAGAAGCGCTCGTCGAACGGGCCGACCTCGGTGAGGGCTGCCGACCGCACCAGCAGCACCGAACCGATCATGAAGGCTTGGCGCCGGCGCAGGCTCCCAAGCCCCACTGCCTCCACCCATGCCCCCCACGGGGTGGGGAACGGCCACCCGACCCTGGCGGACTGACCGGATTGATCCACCTGGGCCGGCGCCACGCACGCCAGATCCGCGACGGCGTGGAGACAGCGGCGCAACCGGTCAACGCCCGACGACGTGATCTGCGCATCAGGATTCAACAGGAGGACGTCGGCCAGGGGGTGTTGGAGATGGGCGACACCGACGTTGACGCCGGCGCCAAATCCGAGGTTCCTTCCCGGATCGACGTACGTGGCGCCGTGAAGATCGGCCACGGCCCGCACCGCGGCGTTGGACGAGTTGTCCACGATGACCACGGGAAGCACCCCGCCGAGCTGGGACAGACATTCCTCGAGGAGCTCGGGCGCACCGAACGCCACGATCACGACGTCGATATCCCCCGGCATCAACGAACGCCCGCCCCCTCCGTCGCACCCGTGGGGACCCGCTTGCAACGCCATCGCTCCGGACGCCCCAACCGGGATTTCGTGTGGGCAATCGGCCGGCGAGCCCGAACCGTCGCCCTCTGTGTCATTGCTTGTAGGCGTAGGACTGATACGAGTCGGTGGTGGAGTGCCGCACCCGGTTGACGACGACGCCGAGGACCTGGCAGTGGGTGGTCTCGAGGCGGTGAATGGTTCGTTCCAGATCGACGCGCTCGGTCCGTCCTTCGGACGCCACCACCACGGCGCCATGGGCTGAGCTCCCGAGGATGGCGGTGTCCGGCACGGCCAGCACCGGGGGCGTGTCCAAGAGAACGACGTCAGCCAGCAGGGGGAGTTGGTCGAGGACCGGCTGCAACCCCGGGCTGCCGAACAGCTCGCTGGGGTTCTGGAGTTGGGTGCCGGCAGGAAGAATCTTGAGCCCGAAGATCCCCGTGTCGATCAGGAGGGAGCTCACCGAGGCGCGGTCCGTATCCCGAGCGCCGAGCCCGGCTGGCGGGTTGGCACCCGGGGAGGACCGACGCTCACCCGGCATGCCTGGCGATTGCTGGGTTTCGCGGGGCGCAAGCCGCCGCTCGCTGTGTTCCGTGCTCTTCCAGTTGGACTTGATCAGGTCGGCCAAGCCGGGCAGCCCGGAGGTCTGCAACCCGAAGATGTCTTCGAGCCGCGGCCTCCGGAAGTCGGCGGAGATGACGATCACCTTGCTGCCGCTCATCGCCCAGGCGGCGGCCAGATTGGCGGCGACGAATGTCTTCCCGTCGCCCGGCTCCGGGCTGGTCACGATGATCAGGGGGCATGGCGTGTCGTCGAGGATCACCCGCACGCTGGTCCGGAGCTCTCGGATCGACTCTGCCATCGGGGACTGCGGAGCCTGGACCATGGCGATCGAGACCTTGCCCGTCCGCACATCGTGGTCCTGGGGGAGTTCCGCCAGGATCGGGGAGTCGGTGATGGCTTCGATGTCCGGGCTCGTTCGGAGACGAGTGTCGAACTGGTCGCGGCCCAGGGCGATGCCACACCCGACCAGGAGCCCGGCGATCACGCCGATCCCAACGAGCTTGGATTTGCCCAGTCCCGACGGGGCGGTCGGCAGCTGGGCGGCGACCTGAATGGAAGCGTACGGCTCGCCGACCTGGATGTTGCTCAGCTCGGCCTGGAGCGTGCTGTAGGTGTTGGTCAGCCCCTGGATCTGCGCCGCGATGAGCGTGTTCGCGCTCGCACCGGGCTGCTTCTGGAGATCGGCGATCTTGGTGCTCAGTGTGTTGGCGGCGCTCGTGATCTTGTCGGTCTGCCCCTGGACGACCGCTTGGGTCTGGTCCACGAAGGCCTGCGAATAGGCCCTGGCGACTGACTGGGCCCGTGCAGGATCGGAATCAGTGGCGACGATGGTCAAGGCGCCAGTGGTGGCATCGACCGTTCCGGTGACCGACGAGGCGACGGAGGCCACGTTGGGATCGCCCAGTATCCTGGCCGCCCGCAGTTGGACCGCGGTGCTGCCCAATTGCTGGACCGGGTCCGGGAGCGTCACCGGTGTTGTGTTCGTCCCCGAGGATGTGGAGGCCGGCGCTTGTTGGACCAGGGCCGTCGACTTGTACTTCGGGGTCTGCACCTTCGAGTAGGCGAGCGCGACAGCGACCGCGACGACGACGCTGACCAGAATGGTCAGCTTTCGGCGCCAAAGCGTGGAGAGAAACTCTTGGAAGGTCAGTGGACGCTCGCTTCGGGAAGGAAAAGGCGTGGACACCGAGAATAGGACGTTCTGGGCGAAATGGGCTGCATCCTCCGGCATGGTCGGGTCGCCGGGGTGGCCATGCGCGGGCCCGCGTGGAGCAGGAGGTGAGCGGCTGTCACCGTGTCGCCCCTTCGCTCCGCACCCGGAACATCAGGGACGCCATGGTCTCCGCTCGCTGTCGCCACGAAAGGATCGGAGCGCCATCGAACTCCCTCGGCAGCCCGGGCGGCCCGGCGGCTTCCAAAGCCTGTCCCACCGCGGCAGTGAACTGGTCACGGTCGGCGACGACGATCGGGGGTCCGAGATCGCGGAAGCCGGCCACCGGCGTGGCAATCGTCGGACGGCCGGCGGCCAGGCACTCGTAGGCCTTGATCGGATCAAGGCTCTCAGTGAACGGATTCACCAGGTGGGGGACGATCATGACATCCGCGTGTTGCATGAATGCCGGGATCTGGTCGTAGGGGAATGCTCCGAGCAGACGGATGTTGGTCACCCGGTCCAGATCTGAGGTCACTTCGCCGGGAAGGTGGTTGGGCCCGAGCAGGACGATCTGGAGGTCCGGTCTTGAGCCGGCCAATTCGCGGATCAGCGGGATGTCGAGGCGCTCGTCGTGGAGGGTGCCGACGTAGAGGGCAACCGGCGCCCCGGGCAAGGACGGCGGCCGGGGTCGGGGAGTGCGGAACAACTCCACGTCGACCCCGTTCGGAATCAGCTCGACGTGGCGGATGCCCCCGCGGGAGCGCTCCAGATCGCTCGAGCAGACCACAACGGCCTCGCAGTGATCGAGCAGGAGACGCTCGTTGGCCATCAGTCGACTCCGCTGTCTGGGGGCGAGCGGGGCGAGTAGCCAGTCGTCAGTGATGTCGTAGAGGCTCGGCCATCCGGCCCGCAAGGTGAATTGCGCGTAGGCGGCGTCATTGATCCAGAGGAAGCACTGATGGAGCCCCAGCTCGTCGACGGCGTTGTGAATCTGACGCTCGAGCCAACGATCGGCGAACGGCCCCACCGACCGCGGCAGCCACTTGCGGGGCCGCAGTACGTGGATCCGGGGATGGACCTTCTCCATCCGCGGCCCGATAAGGCCTTGGACCTTTCCCCGTCGCAGCTGGTGCGGAATGTCGACCGCCGGGGCCACGTAGAGCACGTGGACCGACGGGTAGAGGTCCACGATCTCGTCGACGAGGATCCTCATCCTTCTCCGAACCTCACACCAGGGCTCGAGCGAGCACACGACCAGAGACATGGGTTCCGTACCGGGATCGGGAGGCGTCGCCATCCTGTCTCCGGAGCTCTGAGTTGCCATGTCCATTCCTTGCTACCTGCTGTGAGCTCGTGGGGCCGCGTCCCTGCTTGCCGGTCGACCGTCGCACCGGGAATCCCTGATACCGTCGACACCGCGCCGGTAGACCTTGAGATGCAATTGACCACCTGGGACAACCGCATCCTCACGCTCGACTGCCGTCCCGGGATGCTGGCTGAAGCCCCTGAATTCCAAGCCCGGACGCTACGCTACCTAGCCTGAAGCCACTGAGGCATCCGAGGTCCCATGAGCCGTCCGATGAGCCATAGCGCGCCCACACCATGAGCCGGATCACCAAGCCTGACTCAGCTCGGTTGCCCAACCGTTGGGACTCGAGGCAGCGCTGGAACCGGATCGTCTGGGCCTCAGCGCCGTGGCTGACCGTCGTGGTGGTCGCCGGAGCCGTGGCCGCGGTCACGGTGGGAAATCACAAGATCGGGTTGGCGTTGGCGGCGCTGGTCCTCGTGGTGGGGCTGTTGATCGCCGATCCGCTCCTGCTGGTGGTCCTCGCCCTGCCGGGTGCGCTGCTCATCCAGCGGGTGGGAGGCAGCGCTACCAATCTGAGCGCAGCCGATCTCCTGGTCTTCGTGGCGGCGATCGTGTCCCTCTCCCATGTGCATTGGAAGGAGGCGCCCCACCTTCGCCAGTTCTTGCGCGGCATCGTCTGGTTCCAGGCCGTGTTGCTCCTGGTCCTGGTGGCCCACCCCTTCCGGGCCAACATCGTGGAATGGTTGCACCGCTGGTCCTACCTCGCAGGGAGCGTGCTGGTCGGATGGGTCATCGCTACCCACGGGCGGACCCGACAGGCCTTTCGATTGTTCCTCGCCGGTTCATCGGTGCTGGCCGTCATCGCCATGGAGCACGCGGTGACGGGTCATTTCAAACCGGCCCAATGGGGTGTGTACCAGAAGAACGCCATCGGAGCGGTCTTGCTGATCGCCATCCTGATCGCGCAGATCAATCCACCGTGGGCGGGCCTCGGCCGCACCGAGGTCAGGGTCAGCAAATGGATCTGCCTCGGCGGACTGCTGGCATCGCAGTCGCGACAGTCGGCGATCTTGCTGATCCTGGCGGTCGTGTCTTCGTACATGTTGAATCCCGAGCTCCGGGGCCGCTCGAAACTCCTGCTCCTCGGGGCCATCCCACTTGTTGTGGTCCTGTACTACAGCTTCTCCATCAACGCCCGGAACAATCCCAAATTCAATTCGGTCTCGATCAGGGTCGACCAGATCAGCGCCGCCATCCACGCATGGCATCTCAGCCCGATCCTGGGTCAGGGGATGCGGTTCTACAACCTGCCCCAGTTCATCGCCGTCACCGCTCCCCCCAATGTGTTCGTCGACAACCTCGCCTCCACGGGCGTGGTCGGGTCGCTGGCCTTCGTCTTCATGGTCTTCGTCACGATGCGAACGATGGTCCGGCTCCCGTACGCCGTCGGAACGCTGGGCCTGGTCATCCTTGCGACCCACTACCTCGACGGCCTGTTCGACATCTTCTGGATCGGCGCCTCATCGATCGCCCCGTTGATCATCGCCGGCATCTCTCTGGGAATGGCCGACCTGGGTCGGAACAGTCACGGCCTGTCCGGGGCTGGCGGCGGTTTGGCGTCGGGGTCGGCTCCGCCGGACCTCATCGCCCGCGGCCGGGCCATGTCCGCGCCTCCTGTCACAGGTGTTCCGCGGCGGTCCGACAGAGTGTCGTCGGCCGGGCTGACGAGGCTGTGGTCACGAATGGCTCCGGCACGTTGACCGCCAGGTGACCGACCAGCGACCGCGGATCGTCTACAACGCCCTTCCTCTCGAGCCCCGTGGCGGCGGCGTCAGCACTTACATCCGCGAGCTCCTGGCCTGTATGGGGTCGGCCGTTGATGCCCGGCTCGTCGCTGCAGTTCAGCCGGCCGGCGTCGCCGAATTGGCCCCCGGGATCACGCCTATGGTCAAGGGTGAGGCGCGCGGCGTCAAACGGGCGCTCACCAGTGCGATGGGGTTCGGGCCCGCCGATCTCACCCACGGGCTCGATGTCGACCTTCCTCTTCGGCGGCCGGGATTGATGGTCTCGACGGTCCACGACATGGCCATCTTCGACACGCCGTGGGCCTTTCCGAGGCATCGGATCATCGGTGAGCGGGTCCTCCTGCGGTATGCACTGCGTCGTGCCGACGCCATCGTGGCCGTCTCGGCATTCACCGCTGAACGGATCCGGGCCATCACCGGCCGGGTTGCCGAGGTCGTGCACTCCGCTCCCGGTCCGGACATGGCACCGCCCTCGAGTGACGAGGTGGCGAGAGTGCGCTCCCGCTACGCCCTGCCTCAACGCTTCGTGCTGCACGTGGGCAATATCGAGCCCCGCAAGGACATCGCCACCCTGGCCGAAGCCTGCCGGCGGTCACCGATCCCGTTGGTGTTGACGGGCCACAGCCTCTGGGGTCATCAACCCCCGAGTGGGGCGCTGGAGATCGGCCACGTGCCCACGTCGGACCTTCCCGGCCTGTATGGCGCGGCAACCCTGGTCGGCTACGCCTCACGGTACGAGGGATTCGGGCTGCCGCCGGTGGAGGCCATGGCCTGCGGTGCGCCGGTGGTGAGCACACCGGTCCCCGCCATCGTCGAGGTGGTGGGTGACGGAGCCGAGACATTTCAGCCCGGAGATGTCGAAGGGCTGACCGAGACCTTGCGACATCTGCTGGGGGACGAGGCCCGTCGGACCCAGCTGGCACAACGGGGGACCGAGCGGGTGATGCAACTCAGCTGGACTCGGACCGCCCAGGGCACGGCGGGGGTCTATCGCTCGCTCGGCCTCGCAGTGTGAGCACATCGGCGTGGGGCCGAGCGGAAGCCCCCGCGCCACCGGCAGGCACCCTTGTCGCCTGGTTTGCACGGTGGGTGCTTCAGGTAGCGGTCGACGGTGCCGACAAAAGTGCGTGTTGTCGGTACGGAGGGCAGGGCGCCGCGGGCTCGAACGAAGGACCGCGGCTCCACCGATGTCGGCGAGCGCCCTTCTCGGCGTCCGCGTGGGCGGTGCCGTCGGAGAGAGCGTCGGCGGTGGCATCGATGAGAGCGTGGGCGGCAGAGTCAACGCACCACCCCGCAGTGAACCACCCCGCAGTGAAGAGGTCTCCGTGCCGCCCGAGCTCATCGCCGATCTCTATGAACCGCATCTGATCATCACCGCCGACTACGTCGGACCGGATCCCCGGTATGTCGAGTGGGATCGACCGCGGCGTGAGGCCGCCGCCGGCGCACCATTTCGGCACGCCTTCTCGTCCCGCATGGTCGAGATCCTGGTCGTGGTGCTGGTCACCGTGGCCGTGGTCGTACCCATCACGCTGATCGCCTCGCAAGCGGTCCGCGGGGCGCCGTCACCCCGACCGACCATTCGGGTCATCTCGGCACCCGCGTCCTCGGCACCCCACGCCAGCCCGGCCGGCCGCTCTGCGAACCCCATATCGCCGAATTCGTCCGGAGCCACCGCGGTGGCGTCTCGAGTGACCACCGGGCGAAATGCCCGGGGAACAAACGATCGACGTGCGCAGCGTGCTCAGATTGCTGCCGATCGGCGTGCCGAACGCATCACCCGACATGCGGCACGGGCCCGGTGGCATGGCTCGCCTGCGGTGGCACCGTCACCGGCCACTGACCGGCACCCACTAGCAGCCCGAGGCGGGCGAACTGACCCCCAGGTCCGCAAGCTGACCCCAGGGCGGCAATCTGACCCCAGGGCGGCAATCTGACCCCACGCCAGCAATCTGACCCCACGCCAGCAATCTGACCCCACGCCAGCAATCTGACCCCCAGGAGCGGCAATCCGGCCCCGAGAGGACACCGATCGGACCCCCGACCACGGAACCTCAGATCCCACGAACCACCAATGCGGGAGGTCAGGGGCTTTAGCTCCGTTTGAAATCTGCCGATCTAGCGGTATGGAGTCGACACTGACGGACCCCTCCGCTGCCCTGCCGGCCGCTGTCGCCCCCGTGTCGTCGCGCCATTCTCCGGTCGAGCTGGGAAGTCCCAGTGATGGACCCGTCACTGAGGACGCCCTGGCCTCCGCCACCGAGGAGGCCCTGCCGTCCTTCACCGAGGAGGCCCTGCCTCCCGGGATCCTGGCCGACCTCGATGACGCCAGTCTCGTCCTGTCGCCCGGGTACATCGGCTCGGACCGACGGGGCAAGGGTCTCAGGGCTCGGGTATTGCGAGCCACGTTCGCCCAGCGTCGTTCCCTGCTCCGGCTGGAGCTTCTCGTCCTCGCCGTCGTGGCCGTGCTGGCCGTGGTGTCGGTACTGCTGGTCGGTCCCGCCACCCGCGGCTCCTCTGCCCTGGCCTCGGGAACCGGCACCAAGCGGAGTCTGGTCCACCACCGCATTCCGGTTGCCGCCGCGGCTGCTCCTGCAGCGGCTCCGACTGCCTCGCCGGCTCCCACCACCCCGGTGCAGGCAACGACCAGCCCGGCGACCGTCGGCGCGGCCCCAGTCTCCCCACCTCCGGCTGCGTCCGCGGCGTCGACCCCGGCCCCCCCACCGCCGGCTGCACCCGCCTCGCTGACCCCGGCCGAACTGGGAGTTCAAGCCTTGACCCTGGTGACCTATCCGTGGCAGAAGATCCCCGGCTACAGCATTCAGTTCCTCCCCATCTCCGAGGCGCCTACTCCGGGGTTCTACGGCAATACGACCTTCACCATGGGCCAGACGGGTGGACAGTCCGTGCTCTACGTCTATCCCGGTGAGACGGTTCAGCGCCTGGCCGCCATCACCGCGTTCGAGATCGGCCACGAAGTCGATGCTGCCGGCGTCTACCCCGCCGACGGCAACACGGGCCACGCACAGATCGAGAAGCTCCTGAACTACTTCCCGGCCAGCTGGATGCCCAACTGCGACTGCGCGGAACAGAGCTTCCTCTCGGGGTGGTACGCCGCCGCGTTCTCCAACCAGTGGTCGCCGGGAGTGGGCAACTGGAGCCAGATCCTGCCCGAGCCGTCGGGAGCGACGCTGGCTGCCATGCAGCCCTGGCTGAACCCGACCATCCCATGAGCACGTCCTGAGCCACTGACCGAGACCCTGATCCCATTGCCATGCCCACTCCACTTCGTTCCTCGCTGTTACCGCCACGCACGGCGGCAACCCGTTCGAGTGAGCTCGGGCCTGACCCGGACCGACGACCATGACCCGCATAGCCCTTCTACCCAGTTCCTTCCCGCCTTCGCTCGGCGGGGTTGAGGAGCTCTCGCGGCATCTTGCCCTTTGTCTCTGCGATGCCGGGGACCAGGTCGAAGTCTGGACCGGGCAGCCTGACGATGCTGCACACGAATCCGTGGAGGTCCGCGACGGACTGGTGGTGCGCCGCCTACCCATGCCGTTGCCCGCCACCAACTGGTCCGCCATTCGCCGCTCGACCACCACGGGCATGCAGACGCTGCTCTCCCTCCGCAGCGCCGTGGCTGCCTTCCACCCCGACGTGCTCCACGTGCAGTGCTTCGGCCCCAACGGCACCTACGCCGCTGCCCTGTCCCGGCTGACCGGTATCCCACTCGTGGTCACCCTTCAAGGGGAGACGGTGATGGATGACGCTGACATCTTCGAGACATCGCGGGTGTTGCGGGCCTCGTTGAGGTTCGGACTCCGGACGGCCGCCGCCGTGACCGCCTGCTCGGCCTTCACCCTCGCCGATGCCGAGGATCGATTCGGACTTGGGCCGGGCCGGGGACAGGTCATCCCGAACGGGGTCGATCTGGCTGGCACCGAACACAGGGGCACCGCCCCGACGCCGGACGCAACGGCGCCTACGGTGTCGGACCGTCCCTACATCTTCGCGCTCGGACGAGTGGTGGAGAAGAAGGGATTCGATCTGCTGTTGGCTGCGTATGCCGCCATGGACGCCGTGCACCGAACGACCGATCTGGTGATTGCCGGCACCGGCGCCTCGTTGGAGGACCTCCGACAGGACGCCATTTCCCTCGGAGTGGCGCCGCACGTGCACTTCGTGGGAAAGCTCAACCGTGAGGCGGTGGCTGCGGCCATGGCCGGCGCCGAGCTCTTCGTCATGCCCAGTCGCCTCGAACCGTTCGGGATCGTCATTCTCGAGGCCTGGCGGGCCGGGGTGGCGGTGGTGGCCACCACCCACGGCGGGCCGCCCGAGTTCGTCCATGACGGACTCGATGGAGTCCTGGTCGACCCGTTCGACACCGGAAGCTTCGCCGTCGTCCTCCAGAAGCTTCTGTCGGACGCCGACCACCGACACGCCCTCGCGGAGGCCGGCCGTCTCTCGGCGCAGGCGTTCGCCTGGCCGTCGATCGCCCGTCGCTACCAGCAGGTCTACTCGTCGGTGATTGGGACGGGGACCGGTGAGGGCGGCGTGGATGCTCCCCGTTCCCGCTCCCATCAAGGAGAATCGGTCCGATGATCTACGTGTCGCCAACACACGAGCTCGACGCCGGGTGGGCCATGGACGGGACGTCATCGCGGCTGTGTTCGGAGCGCGACCACGCAAGCCACGACCACCTCGGTCTCGAGCGCCGCGAGCACGAAAGTGGCGAGCTTCACCGCCGAAGCCAATCATCGTCGTTTCGCGTCGGCGTTGACCTGGTGGTGGTGGCCGACGTGGCCCGATCGGTTCGGCGGTTCGGCAACCGCTACATCGATCGAATCTTCACGCCGCATGAGATCATGTGCTGTCGGACGCCGGATCGGGCTCAGGGGCCGTCGACCGGCTATTCCGTCGAGTCATTGGCCGCCCGCTTCGCGGCCAAGGAGGCGACGGTGAAGGTATTGCGACCCGAAGGCCCCCGACCGGATTGGCGCAGCATCGAAGTCCACCGTGACCGCGGCGGCTGGTGTGAGATCCGTCTACGGGGCCGGGCCGCCCGGTTGGCCGTCGATGCCGGCATCGCTGAGCTGGCGGTGAGCCTGACCCACGAATCGACGATGGCGGCTGCCGTCGTCGTCGGAATGTGCAGCAGTGGCGACCGGTCTGTTGGCCGACCCGCCCCGTCTGCCTGGAGAGAGGAGTGACCATGGACGAGACCATCCGGGATGTCCTGACCGAGCACGGCCGATTGGCGGTGGATGCGGGCTCGATCGACGAGAGCACCGATCTGTTCGCATCGGGAATGACCTCCCACGCCAGCGTCAATGTGATGCTGGCGCTGGAGGACGCGTTCGACATCGAGTTCTCGGAGAAGATGCTGAGGAAGTCCACGTTCGAATCGATCGCCGCCATCCGGGCCGGCGTCCTCGAGATGAAGGACGCGTGAGGACGCCATGATATCGATCACCGAAGAAGCTCCAGTGGTGTCCGGTTCGAGCGACGTGGCGCGGCGGATGGCCCGCATCGCCGATGAGATCTCGGGACCGGCCGCCGACGAGGTGGACCAGCAGGGTCGATTCCCGTCGGAAACCATCAGCGCCCTGAGGGCGGAAGGCCTCCTGTCGGCCCTCGTCCCACGGTCATTGGGTGGAATGGGCGCGTCCTACTCGGACCTGTCCCAGGGGTTGGTGTCCATGGGTCGCCAGTGCGCGTCGAGCGCCATGGTGGTGGCCATGCACCACATCCAGGTGGCAAGCCTGGTGCGTCACGGCAGGAACGACCTGCTCCGCAACTACATGGTGGAGTTGGTCGATCGCCAGTACCTGCTGGCCTCGGCCACCACCGAGGTGGGAACCGGAGGGGACGTCGGGAGCAGCGTCTGCGCCGTGGATGTGGCCGATGGCACCTTCCGCCTCGAGAAGCAGGCCCCGGTCATCTCCTACGGGCGCTTTGCCGATGGCATCCTGGCCACGGCACGCCGTTCGGCGGACAGCCCCGAGAACGACCAGGTCCTGGCGTTGTGCCGGCCTCTCGAGCTGGAGTTGGAGCAGGTGGGGGAATGGAACGCCCTCGGCTTCCGGGGCACCTGCAGCCCGGGCTTCATCCTTCGGGCCAGTGGCGACGCCGCAGCCATCCTCGACGACCCCTACGGCGACGTGTCCACCCAGACCATGTTGCCGGTGGCCCACATCCTGTGGAGCTCCCTGTGGCTCGGAATCGCCTCGGCCGCCATCGACCGGGCCCGCCGGTTCGTACAGGCCGAAGCCCGCAAGCGACCGGGCATGACCCCGGCGGCCGCACTCCGGCTGGCCGATGCCACCGCCCTCTACCAACAGTTCGCCGACCTGTTGCGGTGCTCGGTTGCACGTTTCGAGGACATCCAGGACGACCCTGACCGTCTGTCAGCCCTGGGCTTCGCTATCGCCATGAACTCCCTCAAGGTGTCCTCCTCCACCCTGGTGGTCGACGTGGTGCGCCAGTCCATGGTCATCTGCGGCCTGGCTTCCTACCGGATGGACACCCCCTACAGCCTGGGTCGCCACCTGCGGGATTCCATCGGCGCCTCCCTCATGGTCAACAACGACCGGATCATGGGGAACAACGCGCAGATGCTCCTGGTGCACCGGGGCGAGTGAGGGAGGACCAGATGACGGACAGAAGCACGGCCACGGTGGATCAGGGTTCGAACGGCGTACCCGAGGACCCGTGGACCCCGTTCCGGGACCAACTGCTGGCTGAGGGACTCCTCGTCCCGACCGGCGTCGACGGACTCTACGGCCGGTCCGGCACCTACGAGTCGGTGGCGGACGCCATGGACCGGCTGGTGCTGCGAGTCGGTGCCGACCAGGCCGCATCCTCGGTGCGCTTCCCCCCGGTCATGCCCTGGGCGACCTTCGAGCGCAACGGGTACCTCGAGTCGTTCCCGGACCAGATGGGATCGGTGCACACCTTCCGGGGAGACGAGCGCGACCACGCCGAGCTCCTCCGCCGAACCGAGGCCGGCGAAGATCGCGGCACCCTGCTCGAGACCACCGACATGGTGCTGTGCCCCGCGGTCTGCCATCCGCTCTATCCGACCATGGGCGGCGTCCTCCCCGACGGCGGCCGACGGGTGGAGGTCTACGGATACTGCTTCCGCCACGAGCCGAGTACCGATCCGTTCCGGATGCAGGCCTTCCGCCAGCACGACTATGTCTATCTGGGCACGCCGGATGGGGCCCGGCACCACCGCGACCTGTGGCTCGAACGCGGACTCGAGGTGCTGAGCGGGCTGGGGCTGGAGGTGGCATCGGTCGTCGCCAACGACCCCTTCTTCGGCCGGCCCGGCCGGATGCTCGCCGCCAATCAGCGCAACGAGGAGTTGAAGTACGAGATCGTCACGCCTGTCTACGCCACGCAGCGCCAGACGGCGATCTCCTCGTCGAATTGCCACCTCGACCATTTCGGGTCCCCGTTCGGGATCGAGACCCCTGACGGCGAGGTGGCCCACACCTCGTGCTTCGGCTTCGGCGTGGACCGGATCACCCTGGCCCTGCTCCACCGTCACGGTCCAGACCCCGACGGCTGGCCGGCCGGCGTCCGAACCCAGCTGTGGCCGTGAGCGGCCTGCCAGGTGTCCTGTGACCGCCGCTCTCCTTTCTCTCTCTGCCGACGAGTTCCGTCCCCATAGCCTCCACGCGGTCGAGCGGACCTGGACGGAGACCAACTGCTACGTCGATGTGTGGATCGAAGTGCTCCACGCCCTGGGGCTCGACCCGGTGGCCGCGGGCGCGTTCACCCTCAGCACCGATTTCGAGGGCGACCAGTGGACCTTCTTCAAGTTCCCCCCGGAGGATCTCCGCACCCTGTTCGGGCTCGAGATCTCCGAGCTGAACGTCTGGAAGCCGGTCATCGACCACGTCACCGAGCAACTCCTCCTCGGCCGACTGTGCACGGTCGAGGTCGACTCGTGGTTCCTGCCCGACACCCGCGGCGTGTCCTATGGCATCGCCCACGTCAAGAGCACCATCGTCCCCCAGATGGTCGACCGGGAAGGCCGGCGCCTCGGGTACTTCCACAACGCGGGCTACTTCGAGCTCGACGGGGACGATTTCGACGGCGTCTTCCGACTCGGCGGCCATGCCGACCCCTCCGGCCTCCCGCCGTATGTGGAGCTGATCCGTCTCGACCGAGTCCGCCGCCACGACCCCGATCTGGCGTCCCGCGTCGTGTCTCTCACCCGGGAGCACCTGGGTCGTCGCCCGACCGACAACCCCATCACGAGGCTGGGACGTCGGCTGGCGCTGGACATGGCGTGGCTGGTCCAACAGGATCTCGAGACGTTCCACCTCTACTCGTTCGGAACCTGCCGGCAGTGCGGGGCCACCGCAGAGCTGGCCTCTTCGTTCGTCGAGTGGCTCAACCGGAACGACCGGCCCGGCACCGAGTCAGCCGCCGCTGCCTTCAGGGATCTGGCGGCCGGCGCCAAGGCACTCCAGTTCGCCCTGGCCCGGGTGGTGCGGGGGCGCGAGGTGGATCTGGCCGCCATCCTCGCCCCCATGGAGCAGAACTGGGACGACGCCACCGCCACGATGGTGCAGCACTATGGCGGCTGACGCCGACCTGCTCGAGTCCGCCGAGTGGGAATGCGCCGCCACGGCGCCGGGTGAGGCAGACGGCCCGTGCGCCCTCGAGTCGCTGCCGCTCCGCTGGATCCGCGCCACCGTGCCGGGCACCGCGGCGGGTGCCCTCCGTGATGCGGGGATGGCCGAACGGTCGTCGGCCGAGCTGGACGGGGAGGACTGGTGGTTCCGGTGCCGGTTCCCCGCTCCCGTGGTCGCGGGAGTGACCGTCGGGAGCACCGACCGCACCAATCCGCCCGGAGCCTGGCTGCTCGAACTGGCCGGACTGGCCACCATCGCCGACGTGTGGCTCAACGGGGTCCATCTCGTGCACTCCGAGGAGATGTTCACGACGCAACGGGAGCGGATCACCGGGCTCCGCCCCGTCAATGAGCTGGCTATCCGATTCTCGGCCCTCGAGCCCATGCTGTCCGCCCGGCGGCCACGCCCTCGATGGAAGACCGCCGGCGCCTCCAACCAGAACCTCCGCTGGTTCCGGACCACCCTCCTCGGTCGCCAACCCGGATGGGCGGTGACCCCGGCTCCGGTCGGTCCCTGGCGGCCGGTGCATCTGTTCCCGTGGTCGTCGTGCCGTGTGGTGGAGCGCCGGCTCGTTCCCCGGTGCCGATCCGGAGAGCAGGGTGGCACCTCGGGCACGTTGTCTGTCGACCTCCTGTGCACGGCGCCCGGGCCCGATCTGGAGGGAGCCGGCGCGGAGGACCGGGGCGGCGGTCTGGAGGTGGACGAGGCGCGCCTGGAGGTCGGCGGCACCAGCGCAGTGCTGGCCGTGGAGCGAATCGGAGACCACCTCCGACTCCGCGGCTCGGCCGTCCTGGCCGCCGTCGATCGCTGGTGGCCGCACACCCATGGGCGACAGCCCCTGTATCCGGTGACGGCAGTGGTCGGCGGCACCCGCCTCGAGTTGGGCAGCGTCGGCTTTCGCGAGGTGGAGGTCGATGAGGCCGATGGCCGCTTTGAGGTGGCGGTCAACGGCGCCCGGGTCTTCTGCCGGGGGGCGTGCTGGTATCCCATCGACCCGGTGGCATTCACCGAATCGGAGGACGAGCTGCGGGTGACCCTGACCCTGGTGCGGGACGCCGGCATGAACATGGTCAGGGTGCCCGGTGGCACCGTCTACCCCGACGGCCGGTTCTTCTCGATGTGCGACCAGCTCGGCATCATGGTCTGGCAGGACGCCATGCTGGCGTTCCTCGACCCGCCCGACGACGACCACTTCACCCAGCTGATCACCGAGGAGCTGACCGAGGTCCTCTCGGAGGCGGCCGCCCATCCCTCCCTCAGCGTCGTCTGCGGCGGACAGGAGCTTGAGGAGCAACCCGCCATGTTCGGGCTGTCGCGGTCGAAGTGGCAGTCGCCGTTGACGGCCACGGTCATCCCGGCCCTGGCGGACCGACTGGCACCCGGGGTGCCCTACCTGACCTCGTCTCCGTCGGGCGGTGCCCTTCCCTTCCAGGTCGACCACGGGGTGAGCCACTACACCGGCGTGGGCGTGTTCATGCGCCCCCTCACCGACCTGCGCCAGGCAGCTCCGCGGTTCGTCAGTGAGGGCTTGGCCTTCTCCGTCCCCCCGGACTCCGACACCGTGGTCGACCGGTGTGGTGGGGCCCGCCAGGCTGGGCACGACCCGTCGTGGAAGCGGGCCATCCACCACGACACCGGCGGGTCGTGGGACCTCGAGGATGTGCGCGACCACTACGTCGGCGTCCTCTTCGGGGAGGACCCGGCGCTCCTCCGACGACATGAGCCTGAGCGGGCCCTCGACCTCGGTCGGGCCGCGGTCGCCCACGTGATGGCGGAGGCCATGGCCGAGTGGCGTCGACCGGGGTCGCCGTGCGCCGGTCTGCTGCTCGTGGGTCTCCGCGACCTCCGTCTGGGTGCCGGTTGGGGGGTGGTCGACGCCCTCGGACGACCCAAGGCGCCGTGGTTCACGTTGGCCCGGGCTTCGCGGCCGATAACGGTGCTGGTCACCGACGAGGGGTTGAACGGGCTCGGAATCCACCTGGTCAATGACACCGGCACCGCGGTTGCCGGCGCCCTGGACGTCGAGCTGTATTCCGCCGACCACCGGGTCGAGGAGGCGACCGCGACGGTCGAGATCCCCGCCCGGGGCGGCGTCGAATTGGCTGCGTACTCCCTGTTCGACGGGTTCCGGGACCTGACCTACGCCTATCGCTTCGGACCCCGCAGCTACGAGTTGGTGATGGTCCGGCTCAGGGCAGGGGACGGGACCGTCCTGGCCGGGACGAGCTTTCTCCCTGGTGGCCCGGCCCGCACCCGAGTTCCCGAGATTGGCCTTCAGACCAGCCTCCGACCGGTCGATGATCAGGCATGGTCCCTGTCCATCTCGACCCGGAGTTTCGCCCAGTTCGTGTGCGTGGACGTGCCCGGATTCCGGTCCGAAGACTCCTGGTTCCACCTGGAGCCCGGCGGGTCGGTGGTGACCATCCTCCACTCGGAGTGCTCCGGCGGCCCCGCGCCGAGAGGTCAGGTCCGGGCACTGAACGCCGCCCAGGCCGCCAGCGTCTCTCCCTAGCGTCGGGTTCGCCCGCCGGGAGCGGTCGCCGTTGTGCCGGACAATGCTGCGGGCTTAGCATGAGAAGCGCCGGTGGAAGTGATTCTGGTGGTTGACCCTTCGAGAGGCACACAGGAGGGCCGGCCGGCAGGCAGCACAAAGAAGGGGCAGGCCGGCAGGCATGGCGATTCTTGACTCAGAGGTTCAAGAGGTCCGGCGTGAGTCGGCACCGTCGGTGCCGCGGCGCGACCGGCGTGTGGCGCTGGATGAGCATGCCGGAGCGGTAGCCCGGGTTCGCCGGCACACACTCCGCCGGCTGCTTTTCGCCGATTTCGCAGGATTCGCCCTGGCCGCCCTCATCGGTCCGTTGACCATCGCGGTCTTCTCCAACAACCCGGACAGCGTCGCCGGGCGAAATGGGACCGTCTATCTCTTCGATGTGGCCATGATCCCGTTGTTCATGGCCGTGTTCGCGTTCTACGGCCTCTACCGGGGGACGACCAGGCGCATCTCGATGAGTGTCTTCTCCGACCTGCGGAACATTGTGCACGCCCTGATGATCAGCGGGTTCCTGTACGCCATCGTGGCCTACGCCGCCAGTAAGAACTACAACGTCGAAACGCTCAGCGTGGCCAAGATCGTCTCCATGTGCGTCGTGGCGGCCATCACTGTTCCCCTGGCCCGGGTGGTGTCCTTCGGGCTGTTGGGCCAGCAGTCGGTGGGCTCGGTTCCGGTCATCGTGGTCGGGACCGGAAAGCTCGCCCAGACCGTGGCCAGCCATCTCCGGGCCCACTCCCGCGTCAGCTTCGTGGGATTCGTCGACGACAACCCACTCGGCCGCAGTGACGTGCTCGGCGAGCTCGAGGACCTCCCCATGTTGTGTCGGAAGTTCCACGTGGCGAGGGTGGTGGTCTGCTTCTCCCGCACCCATCCGGAACGGACCACCGAGATGCTCAAGGGGCTGGCGGGCCAGGTGGGCGTGTCCATCGTCCCCCGCTACTACGAGCTCATCACCGGCCGTTCCCATGTGGAGGACCTGTCCGGGCTGCCCATGCTGGATATCGCTCCGGCGTCGCTGAGCGCCGGTGCCCGGTTCCTCAAGCGATCGTTCGACATCGTGGTGTCATCGGTGGTCCTCCTGCTGGCCTCACCCGCGTTCGTGGTGGTGGCGGTACTGATCAAAGCCACCAGCGCCGGTCCGACGTTCTTCCGCCAGGAGCGGACCGGACGCGACGAGCAGACCTTCTCCATGATGAAGTTCCGCACCATGGTCCACGACGCCGAATCCCGGCGCCACGAGCTCGATCATCTCAACGAGGTCGACGGGCCACTGTTCAAGGTGGTGAACGACCCCCGGGTCACCCGGGTGGGTCGCGTCCTGCGGAAGACCAGTCTCGATGAGTTCCCCCAGCTCATCAACGTATGGAAGGGCGACATGTCGCTGGTCGGTCCGCGGCCGTTCGTCGTCTCCGAGGCCATGAAGATCGAGGGATGGGCCCGCAAACGTTTCGAGGCCCGACCCGGAATGACCGGCCTGTGGCAGGTCTCAGGCCGCAACGAGCTCTCGCACCTCGAGCTGTGCCGGCTGGACTACCTCTACGTGGCCTCGTGGTCGTTCTGGTGGGACATGCAGATCCTCTGGCAGACCCCGGCCACCATCTTCCGGGGACGCGGGGCTTCGTGACCGCCGGTGCGGGCTGGACCTGAACGGCACCGACACCACCTTCGGGCTCTTCCTCAGATCTGGTTGCCCCTCAGGGCATCCGCTGCTCCTCGGCCACGATCCGGCGCATCCGCTCGACGAACCTCTCGCCGGAGAACTGCCGGGCATGGTCCTCGAGGAGGACCGCACTCCACTCGGTCCTGGACAGTCGGTCGACGGCTTCGGCGATGAGCCGGGGCTCGGGCTGGTCGAAGAACACACCGGTCCTCCCTTCCACCGTGGTGTCCAAAAATCCACCCCACCGGAGGGCGGCGGTGGGCTTGCCGAAGGTGGCTGCCTCCACCGGGGTCAGTCCGAAGTCCTCATACGACGCCGCCACCAGCCCGAGGGAGGACTCGTACAACCATCGAAGGCCGGCGTCCGTGACCTGGCCGACCACCGTGACGTTCGATCCCGCAGAGGCGATGATCCGGTCCGAGAGCGGACCGGTACCCACGATCACCAGTCGCTGGCCGGGTAGGTGACGGAAGGCGGCCGTCACCGGTTCCACGTTCTTGTAGGGGAGCAGCCTCGACACGCACAGGAAGAACCCGGGTTCGATGCCCCGAACGGGATCGACCGGGCCGGACCTGTCCAGATCCACCGGGGGATGGACAACGTCGGCGTCGATTCCGTAGAGATCAGCCACCCGTTGGCGAACGGCGTGGGAGATCACCAGGTACCGATCCGCAGTGGCGGCCGCCCTTCGGTCCCAGCGACGCAACGGAGGAGTCAGCAGCGAGAGGGCGGACGCCGAAACCCGGGACGAGCCGTCGAGATAGCGCTCGGGCTGGTAGAGCCAACGCGCCGGCGTGTAGCAGTAGACGATCTTGCGACCGGTGACGGCGGTCCCGTGGGACCACCCGCTGGAGGAGCAGATGACCACGTCGGCGTCGACCCGGAGGCGCGAGAACGCGGGAGCGAGCACCGGCAGAGCCAGGCGGTGGTGGGCCCGGAGGACGGCCAATCGGTTGATGGGCAGCGTGTGTATGTCCAGACCGGAGAAGTCGGGGAAGGTGCCGGCCGGATCGTAGAGCGACGTATAGATGGGAGCAGCGGGAAACGCCGCTGCCAACGACAGGACCACCCGCTCCGCCCCCCCGCGCTGGGTGAGGTAGTCGTGCACCAGGGCCACACTGTCGCGGGCGGTCACGCGAAGGCGGCGCCGACGGCAGCGGTATCCAAGAGGGTGTCCACCGACTGCACTTTGCCGTCGGCGAGTTGCCAGATCTGCACCTCTTCCATGTCGACGGAACGGCCCTTCGGGCTGGTGAATGCCACATGGAGCCAGGTCATCACCAGATCACCGTCGCTCACCATGGCCTTGAGGGTGAAATCAGTGAACGTGAGCTGCGAGAGCTCGGCAAAGAAGTCCGGTAGGCTGCGCTTGCCCTGGTACACCTGGAACCACAGTGCTGCCTCTCGATCGGCGGCATGACCGCCCATCGGACGTCCTTGGCCACCAGGCCCATCACGGCCAGCAGGTCACCCCTACCCAGGGCGTCGGTGATGTTCCTGACGATGTCGGCGTTTGACGGCACGGACTCTCCTCTCGGTTCGTGGACCTCATCGGTCGGAGGCTCATTGGTCGGGGACCTTGTGAATCGTGGGCCTGGTGAGGTGGACGATTGTCAGTTCGCCGGGTTCTGAGCGTACGCGGTCGGGCCGGGTCGGGCGGCGATTGTCCGACCACCGACCTCCGCGGGTCCGGCTCCACCGCCGGCTCGCAGGCTGCACCGGCCGTCCGGGGTCCACGTCGACCGGGTCGTGGCCGATGGTGGGCCGGGCCGACGGCGGAGCCTGGCACGGACTTGCGAGCCAGGGGCGCTGGCCGGTGTATCGCGGCCCGGGGATACACTCCGCACGTTCACGTCCTCTTCGTCTGCACCGCAAACATCTGCCGGTCCCCGATGGCATCCGCCCTCTTCGCCGCGCAGATGCACCACCACACCGAACCGGTGTCGGTGTCCTCGGCCGGCATCCGCGCCGGCCGCGGTTTGACTCCCGACGCCGTCCCCGAAGAGGTTCTCGACGTGATGGACGACTATGGCATCGACCTCCGGGACCATCGCAGCCGGGCGCTGACGGTGACGATGTTGCAAGAAGCGGATCTCGTCATCGGGTTGGGTCGGCGCCACGTGCAAGAGGCGGTGCTCCTCGACTCCGGATCGTGGCCGCACGCGTTCATGCTCAAAGAGCTGGTGCGACGAGGCGAGCTCATCGGTCCCCGACCGCCGGCTGAGCAGCTGGAGTCGTGGATCGCAGCAGTCCACGGGGACCGCACCCGTGATTCACTCGCCCATCGCTCGGGAGCGGACGAAGTGGCTGATCCCTATGGCAAAGCGCTGGCCGACTACCGATCGACGGCGGCCGAGTTAGATCGGCTCACCACCGAGCTGGCCGCGCTGCTGTGGCCCACCCTGTCCGGGCGGCCCGCAGGCCCGTCCTGAGCGCTCCGGTCCGGTGCTGTCGATCTGCAATGTGCGGTGCTTCCAGCGAAATGCGAACATGGTCCGATGGTTGACGGGTGCCAGATCCGGGAATTGCCCGATGGTGGGAGGGAGTTCGTCCTCGACGAACCCTCGCTCTCGTTCATACGCGTCGACCATCAGTCGAGACTCCAGTTCGGCCGGACCGAAGTGGCGATCGGAAGTCCGTTCGTCGTTGCGTACGGCGGTACGGACTACCGTCTCGACCCCCGCCGACGGGAAGCCCTCGGGCCGCTGTTGGCCCTCTTCCCCGGAGCCCTGCGGTGGCTGTGGACATCGGCGGAGGGCGAGTTGACGGCGGTCTTCCAGAGCGGGGCCAAAGTGATGGTGCCGCCCGACCCGGTCAGCAAGGCGTGGTCGGTCGGAACCGTCTACGGCGTTCCGGACGGACCGGCCTGATCGAGCCGGCCTCAGTCGGCCAGCAGCTCGGGATGGCGGGACGCCACCATCCGGCGCATGCCGTCCCGCCAGTCGACGCCGGTGGTGCCGACCAACTCGTGCATTCTGCTCAGATCGATCCGCACGCTGTCGATGGTGTCTCTGGTGGGGGCGAAACGGGCGGGGACGCCCGTCAGCTCGGAGAGGTAGCCGCACCACTCTTCGATGCTGACCGCTTGGTCGCCCCCCCAATTGACCGTGGTGGCCGGCGTTCCGGCGGCACCGATCAGACCCGGGATCATGGCGATGATGTCGTCCTCGTGCAGCGGGTGGTAGACGCTCGGTGCGTCGAGGTGTACCGGGATGTCGGTGGCGTTGATCATCATCTCCAGATGGATGGCGGGCCACCCGCCCCGGTCGCCGTAGGGCACGGACAGCCGCGCTACCGTCGTCGGGAGACTGAATCGGTCCGCCGCCCATCGGGCCGTGGCCTCAGCGGCGATCTTGCAGATGCTGTAGGTGCGCAAGAACGGCCACACACCGTGGTTGTCCCCTAGCTCGTCCCCTTCGGCAAACACATGGTGGCCGAGCGGCCTGTAGACACCTGTCGTCGAACAATGGACGAAGGCGGTGGCGCCCTGATGGTGCTCCATCAACCAAGCCAGGCCCCCGCTGTTCGCCCGCAGGTCGAACTCCCAGTAATTGGACTTGGAGACGGCGAAATTGATCACGTAGTCGGCATCGACCGGAAGGCCTCCCACGTCGCCGGTGGCCAGGTCGATCGGGACGCATCGGACCCCGGCCCCCTCCAGCCGCATGCGAGCGGACTCATCCTTGAACCGCGCCGCTCCGACCACGTCATTGGCTCGGGCCAGGGCCCTGGCCACCGGTTCCGCCACCTGGCCCGTCACTCCGGTCACCACGATGGACTTGCCTTCGAGCGGTTCTGACGGCATGCGTGGGCTCCTTCACAATGGGTCTTCAAAATGGGCGGCAGGCAGGCTTCGGACCCGGCCTCGGGGTCTCGATGTCGGCCGATCCTAGACAGGTCGGGGGATGCCGCCGGCCGGCCTCTGGGGGCCTTGGCCCGGTGGAATCGGCTGCCCAGGGGGTTCGGGCCCCCGGCGTCGTGGGGATGGAGCCCGGTACCACAGAAAGTGGCGGTCGGATGTGGACATCGCGGCCTCTGCTGAGCCATACTGTTTGCTCCGCCTGTTTTCGCCCGCAGACCGCCGTATTCGCAGGTCACCGAGGCCGACACGTGCGGTGAGACCAGTTCCCAACAGTAATTAGGAAGTGACGTTCCCATGAGTGCCACCTGGCGCAAGCACGCAGCCTGCCGGGGCATCGATCCAGATGTGTTCTACCCGGTCTCCGATGAGGAGGCGGGTGAGGCCAAGGACATCTGTGACCAGTGCGCGGTGCGCGAAGCCTGCCTCGAGCATGCCCTGGCCAACCGGGAGCGCGAGGGCATCTGGGGGGGGACGACCGAGCGCGAGCGGCGTCGCATCCACCGGCAGCGTCGCAAGTCTGCCTGAGCCGGCCTTCGATCCCATCGGGCCCGACCGCCACCCCCGCAGCCCGACGGCAACCTCCAGCGATGCCGCCCGGCCAGTTGCCGCAGGTGACGGCCCGTCTCCGGAGATGTCGGCGGCGGTCGACCGGCTTCGGGACGATCTTGGCTCCCATCGTGCCGGGGACGGTCGGGAGTCGCTCTCGATGGCCATCATGGCGGCCGAGCTCGACCGACTGGCTCGCCCCTTCGACGAGGAAGACGACCTGACCCACGTCACCTCGTCGGCCATCGTCGTCGGTCCACGCGGGGTGGTCCTGCACCGGCACCGTCGGCTGCACCGGTGGATCCAGCCCGGCGGCCACATCGAGCCCGGGGAGACGCCGGAGGAGACGGTCATCCGCGAATGCATCGAGGAGACCGGATTGGAGGTCGCCCACCCGGAGGACGGCCCCAGGCTGATCCACGTGGATGTCCACTCGGCGGCCGGCGAGCACGTCCATCTCGACCTCCGCTACCTGGTACGGGCGCCCGATGCCGAACCATCACCCGCAGCCGAAGAGAGCCAGGACGTGGCGTGGTTCACCTGGGAGGCTGCCCGTTGCATGGCCGATGAGGCGCTGGCCGGTGCACTGGCCGCGGCCCGTAATCTGGTCGAGGCCTCTGGGGTCCGGATGACCGGCCGAGAGGGGGAGGAGTAGCAATGGCCGACCCGTTCGACACTCTCATGGAGGTGCAGGAGCACGACACCGCGCTCGATCAGCTGCGGCACCGGATCGACAGCCTTCCCGAGCGTCTGGAATTGCGAGAGGTGGAGAAGCGGCAACGCTCACTCGAGTCGGCGACGGTGGAGGTAAGGAGTCAGGTCGATGATCTGGCTGGCCGCCAGCGCCTCCTGGAGGACCGCATCGCGGCCGCGGCCAAGCGGCGGCACGAGATCGAACAGAGAATGGAGTCGGGAGAAGTCTCGGCCTCCCGGGATCTCCAGGCGATGGACCACGAGGTCCACCACTTGAGTGCCCGCCAGGCACAGTTCGAGGAGGAGGAGATCGCCCTCCTCGAGGAGGAGGAGCCGCTCGACTCGCTGCTGATGGAACGCGAGGCGGCCGCTTCCTCCCTCGCTGCCGACGTCGGCCGCCTCAGCGCGGCCATCGACGAGGCGGAGGGGGAGATCCGCCTCTCGATCGCCGAGGAGGAGCGGCTCCGGGCAGAGAGCGCCTCCCGCCTGCCCGTCGACCTGGCGGCGCGCTACGAGAAGCTGCGTGCCCGCCTGGGTGGGGTGGGGGCCGCCCGGCTAGTGGGAGACCGGTGCGATGGTTGCCATTTGACGCTCCCCTCCGTCGAATTCGAGCGCATTCGCCACCTGGCACCCGGGGAGTTCGCCACCTGTCCCCAGTGCGATCGCATCCTGGTCCACTGAGCCGGTGGCCATCCGGGACCTCCTCTGATGCTGATCCTCGTGCGCCATGGCGAGTCGACCGGCAATGCCGACGGCCTCCTGCTGGGGCGGATCGACGCGCCGCTGACGCAGCGGGGTCTGACCCAGGCCAAAGCCGTCGGCCCGTCCGTGGCCGGTGCCACCAGACTGATCTCGAGCCCGCTGGCCCGGGCGCGTGACACGGCCGAGGCGCTCGGCACCGGCCTGCCCGTCGAGATCGACGATCGATGGATCGAGGTCGACTACGGGGAGTTCGACGGGCGTCCGCTGGGGTTGGTGCCCGACGAGGTGTGGACCAGGTGGAGGTCGGACCCCGACTACCGACCGCCGGGTGGCGAGAGCCTGTGCGAGGCAGGATCGCGGGTGCGGTCAGCCTGCGAGGACCTGTTTGCCACCGACGGGGAGGGGGCCCGCGGCCCGGGAGCGGTCGTCGTGGTCAGCCATGTGTCGCCCATCAAGGCGGCCACCTGTTGGGCTCTCGGCCTCGGAGACCAGGGAGCATGGCGGCTCTACCTCGCCACGGGGTCGGTGACCCGGATCAGCTGGGGTGCAGAGGGTCCGGTGCTCAGCCGCTTCAATGAGACTCCGTGGTCGGAACCGGGCTGATCGAAGGATCGTCGCCCTGCTCTCGATTGACCAACCGCGGCTCAGCATGACGGCTGGCCGTTCCCGATCGACCGTCGGTCAGCGCATGAGTCGGGTCACCGTGGAGACCATGAACTCCTCGGCTGAGGACGCCGTGTGGCCAGCTTCGAATCGAAGGGCACTCCAGCTCTGCCACCCGGTGGTCAGCTCCAGGGTGTCGAGCAGCGTGGCCTGCTTCCCGCGGGCGCTGATCTCCGGACCCAGCGTGAATGCCAGCTGCTGTCGGAGACGCGATCGGTGCTGGACGAGTATGTCTCGCAGGCCGGGCGATCCCTGTGATCGTGCGTAGGCCACCGACAGGACGGGACCGATGACCTCGAAAAGTTGGCGGCGTTGATGACAGAGGGCCCCTATGCGCGCCTCGACGGGGCCCTGCGGCGAGAGGGGCGACATGAGCGAACGGTGGCGCCACAGGTGTAGTCCGGCCGCGCTGCGGAACAAGATCTCGAGATCGCCGAAGTGGTGGAATACGGTTCGAATGCCTACCCCGGCCCGGGCCGCGACCTGTCTGGACGTGGGATGGGGGTTGCCCATGTCGATCAAGTCGATCAGGGCATTCACGATCAAGGTCTTCGTCCGAATTCCCCGGGCCACCCGGCGGTCCGAAGCGTTGGCCGCTTTGTCGAACTCGTCGCCGGTACTCGCGCCCGGCGCGACCACTCCACCTGCCATTGCCCCTGCCCCTTTGCCCCCGTGCCCCAACACGGCAACGCTACGCCGGAACGGCGCCAATTAATCGTCGCGGCTCGCGTCCGGTGTGAGGAGCATGATGGTCAGAGGGTCGGGGAGTGGTGGTCAGGGAGGCAGTCCTTGACCAGGTGGCCACCCTTGAGGATGCCCAGAAGGTTGGCGCGATCCTGCAGCACGGCAATGTCCGCCAGCGGGTTGCCGTCGACGACCAGCAGATCGGCGAGCTTGCCTGCCGTGACCGTGCCGAGCTCGTCCCCGCGACCCATGAGCTCCGCACCGTGCTTGGTGGCCCACCGGATCACGTCCATCGTCGGGATGCCGACTTCCTCGGAGTAGTAGGCCAGCTCCTCGGCGTAGGGACCATGGGGGAAGAACATGGCCCCGTAGTCGTCGCCGAGGACCAGGCGCATCCCGGCGGCATTGGCCTTCGGCAACACGTCGGCCATGGCGTCGATGTCAGCCTTCATGGAGTCGGTGAAGCCCAGAGCGGAGTCTCCCATCGCCTGCGAGAAGCGCGCCGGGAACATCATCGACGGCACGACCGGTGTTCCGGTCTCCACGATCCGCTCGATGCATTCGTCGTCCATGCCGTCGGCGTGGTCGATGATGTCCATGCGGAGGTCGAGGGCCATCAGGATCGCCTCCCGGTTGGCAATGTGGCCCCTGACCTTGGCCCCCCGGAGGTGGGCGGCCTCGATTCCGGCTGCCATCTCCTCCCGGCTCATCTCCAGCTGCTCTTTTGGGCCGATGGTCCCGTGCCCTCCGGTGACGAACATCTTGATGATCTCTGCGCCCTCTTTGATCTCGGCGCGCACCGACCGGCGAAACTCGTCGGGTCCGTCGCTCGGTCGGATGGCCCCGAGCGCACCCACCTGCCAATGGGGCGGGTAGCTCCGGTCCCCTGCATGCCCCGTCGTGCTGACATCACGGCTGCAGGGGACGAGGCGCGGCCCGACGATGAGCCCCCGCTCGATGGCCACCTTTATCGAGGCATCGATGGCAAACGGCGCCCCGGCGGAGACCGCGCTGGTGAAGCCGCTGTTCACGAGCAGCTCGAGGCTGTTGACCGCTCGCACGGCCTGCAGAGCCGCAGGCTCTTCGAGTCCGAATGGGGCAGGGGCGGCACCGAGGTTGTGGTACGTGGCGTGGAAGTGGCAGTTGACCATGCCGGGCATGACGGTCCGGCCATGCAGGTCGATGATCCGGTCATCCGGACGGGTGGACACTGGCCCGGTTCCTACCGCGGCGATCCGGTCTGCGTCCACGACGACGTGGGCTTCGGTGAGGGTGGATCCATCGCCGTCGATGACGGTGGCGTGGGTGAAGACGAGGCGGGTCACCGAGCCGGTCCCGCTTCCATCCGCCGAGTCACTGGGAGGTACTGTCGCATCCGCGCGCACCGCCGCCCGACTCGAAGCCAGGGGACGTCGCGCCAGCGGCGGGGCCTGCCGCGGTGTCAACCACCATGGCCACCGGGCCTCCCTGCGTGGATTGTTCGGCGCATCGGCTAGCCCCCCACTGCGGAGCGGCGATCGACGATGGAGAACACATGGGCATCGGCCCCTACGATTCGCGACACGTGGTCGGTCATGAACACGTGCTCGTAGGGTTGGGCCTGATGGGCGTCGAAGTCATCCTTGGTCTCCCAGCACTCGAAGAACCGGAAGCGGCACGGCTGCTCGAGATCCTCGGACCACCAGTAGTCGACACACCCAGCGTCCTTCCGGCTCCGCGCGGTGACCGCCTCGATCGCTGCCACGGTCTCGTCCCGCTCCTCGGGACGGAAGTCGAGGTAGCCGGTGATTGCGTGCATCGTGTCCCCGATCGGTCGTGCGCTCTGGGTGGGCCCCGCGCCGTCCGGCGCCCCACTTCAACTCTGTCGGCGCGAACCTAACATCGGCTCTGTACCGGCGTCCGAGGTCCAGGGGTTGAGTCGTTCGCCGGTCAGGGCACGTCGCACCGACCCCACCGTTGGACCAGGTCATCGGCCACTCGGAACGGCTGGCCACGGTGCCGTTGAAAGGTCCCCTGGGCGTCGTCCGGCCGCCCGGCAGAGTCCGCGCTGCCACCTGAACCAGGGAGTGCCATGGAGCGAACGTCGGGGAGCAACCGCCTGGCGGAAAGCGGTTGCTCAACCCGACCCCATCATTGTAAGGAGTGGATGGCGGTTCCGGTTCGCGGATCGGCACTCCTCAGCGGACCGAGTGGGTGGGTGGAGGCGACATCGATGCTCCTCGGGCATCCAAATGGGCCGCGAGGCTTCGAATGAGAGAATGCACGGGCGCGGATGCGCACCCGGCAGATGGGAGGGCTCATGGTCACAGAATTGATGAAGGCGCTGTACACGGCGGAGGCAACCGCAGTGGGCGGCCGCGAAGGCCATGTACGCAGTGGGGACGGAGTGCTGGACCTGGATCTCGAGATCCCCGTGGCAATGGGCGGCCCCGGGGGCGGGACCAATCCCGAGGAGCTGTTCGCCGCGGGGTATTCGGCCTGCTTCCAGAGTGCGCTGGGCGTCGTGGCCCGGCGCAGCAAGGTGAGCGTGGACGGATCAACGGTGAACGCCAAGGTGACGATCGGCACCATCGAGGGTGGGGCGTTCGGACTGTCCGTCGCCCTCGAGGTGCACACTCCTGACGTTGACGAGGCCACGACCCGAACGCTCGTCGAAGCCGCCCACCAGGTGTGCCCCTACAGCAATGCCACGCGAGGAAACATCGAGGTCACCCTCTCGGCAGTGTGAGGGCGGTTCCCATCGCCGCCAGCGCTGTAGCTGGGAAGCCCGGTGCGCTCCGTCTCCGCATCAGTCACTCCGCGCCTTTCAGCGCCGCCGCCGCTGGGTGCGCGACCCGGTTATCGAAGGCGCTGTCCTCGTGTGCCAGGAGCGCGACAATTCCCTATGGACTTCTGATGCATTGTCAGTACACTTAACCCACCATGTCGGTGGAAAAGGCGGAGTCGGCCGCTGTCCGGGTCATTTGGAGAGGTCCCGTGTTCCACTACGACCTGCGTTGGTATGGGTCTGATGACTTCATCGTCCCGGTGTGGTGGATCGGCCTCACCCATCGCGAGACAGAAGAAATGGCCCACACCGATGTGTTCCACCCCTCCGCAGTCGCGGGAGATGTATTCCACTGGCTGCTGAACCTCGTAGGCCCGGACGTGGCTGGGCGCCTCCACTCGTTGATTGAGGCGGAGCTCTCGTTGCAGGCAGCGGCGGCTCAGGGACTGCAGAACGGTCGACGTGATGGTCGGCGGCGCAGACGGCGGACATCGGGCCGCACGGGGGCCCGATCGGGGCGGTAGCCGCCCCGACGCAAGGCGGAGCACGAGCGCGCGCCAACCAGGGTGGAACTCGAACAACAACCTGGGCTCAAGGGATTCAGATGTCGTGCACCGCGGCCCATGCTACTCGGTCGTCCATTTGGCGAACCTCGCGGCGATCGGTACGCCGCTACCTCAGCCCACGGGGTGGTGGGCCTGGTTGAAGGCTGGAGTTACCCCGAACAGACGTCATGGTCAGGCCGTGCACACGAGCCCGGTCCACGGCTCGGGTCGCCCCTGCCCACTACCCTACGGTTCTGGGATGGCCGGCGAGGATCTCTCGATTACAGGTGAGAAGCGGTGGCCCATGGCCATCACACTGATCGTCGCCATGTCCTTGCCGCTGCTGCTCCCGTCTCGGTTCAGCTTGGGCCCCGATTGGATCGTCTCGGTCATCGTGGGAATCTTGCTGGTGGCCCTCATCTTCGCTGACCCTGGTCGTATCGATCGTCGGTCAGCCTTCGTGCGAGGACTGTCAATCGCCCTGGTGATCGTGCTCGTTGCCGGAGCTGCCGGGGTGACCGCCCGGCTCGTGGTCGACCTCATCGTCGGCGGCCCGGACACCAACTCGCCTGGGCAGCTTCTCCGGATTGGGTCCTTGGTCTGGCTCTACTTGATTATCAGCTTCTCGTTTCTCTATTGGGAGCTTGACGGTGAAGGCCCTGAGGCACGGGCCAGACGGACGCCTGAGTTCCCGGATCTGGCGTTTCCCGAGCACCTCAATCCCAAAATCGCACGAGCAGGATGGCGACCGGAGTTCTTCGACTACCTCTACCTTGGATTCACGAACGCCACGGCGTTCAGCCCGACCGATGTGATGCCGGTCGCCCGTTGGGCCAAGCTCGCCATGGCAATCCAGGCGTCGAGTTCGCTTGTCGTCCTGGGCCTGGTGATCGCACGAGCAGTGAACATCCTGAAGTAGGTCCCGCAGATCCGCGTTTGCCCGTGGACCTCCAGGCGCCCGAGGGGATTGGTGACGGTGCGACGGCCTGCAGGCGGGATTCCTCTCTGGCGCCTCCCGACTCGGCTCGGGCGCGGCGGTCCCGGCGCGCCCGAGGTAGCAGCCAGGTCGAGTCGGTCGGTCTCCAGGGAGCAGCCGCCGTGCCGCAACCGTAAGGGCCACCATAGGTTAATCCGCGCGATGTAGACTCTGCGTGTGGAAGCATCGGCAGAA
>JADMIJ010000310.1 GCA_015478655.1 Acidimicrobiales bacterium
GGTGTACGACCGGGGGGTGAACTTCATCGATGCCGCCAACATCTACGGGTATGGCGAGTGCGAGGAGATCCTGAGGCAGGCCTTCTATCCCTACCCTGCCGACCTTGTCATCGCCACCAAGGCCGGTTTTCGGCCGGGCAAGCTCCAGCCCGGGCAACGATCACTGCCCCCGTTGGGCCGTCCGGAGCACATCCGTGAGGAGTGCGAGAAGAGCCTCCAGCGGCTGCACGTGGACTGCATCGACCTGTACCAGGTGCACGTGCCCGACCCCGAAGTCCCCTATGAGGAGACCGTTGGTGCCTTTGTGGAGCTACAACAGGGGGGGAAGATCCGGGCCATCGGCGTGTCGAACGTCGATCGATCCCAACTGGCGACAGCCCGGTCCTTGTGCGAGGTGGTGTCGGTGCAGAACGCCTACAACGTGGGCAACCGCGCCAGTGAAGGCGTGCTGGCTGCCTGCGAGGATCAGAGCATCGTCTTCATGCCCCACTCCCCGAACATCCTCTCGGGGACCCCGGCCGAGCCCGTTGTCGCCGCCGTGGCCTCGAGCCATGGGGTGTCGAGCCAACAGGTGGCCGTTGCCTGGTTGCTGGGCCACTCGACCGCGGCCGCACCGATTCCGGGCACCTCGAACGTCGGGCTTGCCGACGACAATGTCGATGCGGCTTGGCTACAGCTCAGCGAGGAGGAACTCGTGCGTCTGGATGAGTGCGGGGCCCCTCCATCGCCGACGGGAGAATAGGGACTCGCCGTCGACGTTGATTTCACTGATCGCGGCGGCCCCCAGTGGGTTCAGGATGCCCCGGCGCTGGCCTGGAAACGGGCCCTCAGCGCTTGCTTGTCCGGTTTTCCCGAAGCCAACCACGGAACCTCGCTCTCCTCACCCAGGATCTCCACCCGGGTCGGCACCTTGTACGAGGAAAGTTGCGAGCGAGCATGGGCACGGATGGAGTCGGCATCGGGATTCGCACCAGGTGCAGGCACGATCACCGCGGTGACCTCCTCTTCCATGTCGGGGTGGGGGAGGCCGAACACGAGTGCGTGAGCGATGTCGGCGAAGCTCTCCAACACCAGCTCTACCTCGCGTGGTGACACGTTGGCGCCGCGTGATTTGACCATCTCGTAGAAGCGTCCGACGAAGT
>JADMIJ010000135.1 GCA_015478655.1 Acidimicrobiales bacterium
GTTGTCAGATCTGCTCTATCGCATCACCTCCAACTGTCTGGACGCACGAATGATCAAGGTTAACGAGACAAGTTAGGACAACTCCTCGATGAGTGCTTCAGGATGCTCGGAACGTCACCCTTGCCATTACGGAGTATCGAAACTACGTCACCCTCACGTGCTTCCACGCTCATTCCGACGTCACCCTGTCTGTTGCAACGTCACCCCCATGCCGGTCCAGGTTCCTTCCTGCGTCACCCTGTCTGCTCGCAACGTCACCCTCACACCTGACTGAGCAGACTTCGCAAATGGCGACGGGGATGTCCTCAAGTCGGGTCGGGAGTCAGGTCCTCCCACCGGCCGCGGGATCAGATCGTGTCCCTGCAACGCTGACAACCGTGCGGAACACGATCGCAATGGCCCCTGTATCAGTCCGGGCCCCCACGGGTCCGCTCTCGCCTCTGCGGCCATTCTGGCCGGCTTTGGCGAGTCGCTGGCCTCGTGCAGCTCGAAGGCAGCGGAGTGAGGGTCACGTAGGACGCGCTCTCACGGCCGAATGATCGGGGATGTCACATCGGCTTCCGTCACGAAGCGTCGCCATGGCGGGCATTGAGCCCGCCATGGTCGCCGATGAGAACGTCACCCTCCGCTCCGCCAGACCGGGACATTCAATGTCCACACACATGCACCCGAGGGGTCCGCTGCCCCCCGGGGCGCTCCGCCACTCTGCGAAGTCGAGTCTCGAGCCGGCGAGGATGATCTTGCTCACCACGAGTGCAGATGTGTGGACATGATCTGTCCCGCTTCCGTTGAGCCGATCTGCTGTATCGCCCAGCGGCCGTGGCGGGCTCGATGCCCGCCTGGGCGCCTCTCTCGATCCCCGACGGCGGGATCACTGCTCCGTGCCCCGTGTGAGCACCGAGGAGCACTGACCCAAAGCCCCTGGATCGGCTCCACCACGGATATCGGGGAGGCGGCTCCCTCGGCTCGACGTCGAGGGAGCCCCACTCGCACCTGGGTTGAGCTCCGGGCCCGATACGAGACTGGGATTGCGCCCAGGGTGACGTTGGCATCAATTGATGCACAGGTGTGGACATGTTCCGTACCGCTTTGGCGCAGCCGATGTGCTGAGTCACCCAGGCGCCCGTGGCGGGCTCGATGCCCGCCTGGGCGCCTCTCTCGATCCGCAGACCGGTGTGAACTCCCGGAACCATCGTGAGTGGCCACACGGGAGGGCGTGCGCCCCCGTACGGGGCCCCATCGAACCGGGCCGGGGTACAGCATTTCCACCGGCTCGATGCCGGGGGAAGTGCTGATGTGGGCCCAGGAGACGGTCACATGGCCTACGGCGCCTCCTCGGTCACACCAACAGAGCTCTGACATGCGAGGGTGACGTTGCCGTCAGCCCACTGGAGCCCGAGGGTGACGTTGGTGATGCTGGCGAGATATCCGAGGGTGACGTTGAGGGTGACGTTGCTTCGGACAATAGAGGGGCGACGCCAGCACCGTTCGCTGATGTCAGGACCGTCGATCGGTCCAGAGGAACTGGACAGCAGGTTCGCGACGGATTGGACAACGTCCGGAAGGATCACGATGAGCACCCACGACCATCTCCGATTGGTAGACACCGACGAGCCGGCCGAACGCCGCCCACCGCCGCCCGAGGCCACGCTCTTGACCATCCCCGAGGCGGCGAAGTTTCTCCGGATCGGGCGATCAGCTGCCTACGAGCTGGCTCGCCGATTCGAGGCCACCGGTGGGGCCGAAGGACTCCCTTGCGTCAGGATCGGGGACCGGCTCCTCCGAGTACCGGTCGACGCCCTACGGGAGATGGTGACGATCAGAGCTTGAGCACACCCTCGAGCATCTCGGCAGCCTCGCGATGAAGTCCTGGGGTCGCATGCGAGTAGGTGTTCAGCGTGATGGCCACGTTGGCGTGGCCGAGCAGTTCTTGGACCACCTTGGGGTGAGCGCCCTCGTGGAGCAGCAGCGTGGCCACGGTGTGGCGAAGGTCGTGGAGCCGGACCTTGGGCAGGTTGGCCTTGTCCAGCGCGATCTGGAAGTCCCGCAGCACGTTCCTCGGGTGGAGCAGTCCCCCGGTCGTCGTCGTGAAGACGAGGCCCGAGTCCTCCCACGCGCTCCCGACCAGCTTCCGATCGGCCTTCTGACGGGCCCGTTGGTCCTTGAGGGCCTCGGTCGTCCTCCCCGACAGGTAGACCGTTCGCCGGCCCGTCTTGGTCTTCGGCTCCGAAATCAACGGCGTCCCCTTCACCGCCACCACGGTCTGGCGCACCTCCAGCCGGGCATCGGCCAGGTCGACGTCGCTCCATCGCAATCCGAGGGCCTCGCCCCGTCGCAGACCGGTCGTGAGCAGAAGGCACCACAGTGGACCCAACCGGTCGTCAGCGGTGGCGTCGAGGAACGCCTTGGCATCCTCGGAGCTGAGGGTCTTCATCTCCTTGGGCTCCATGCGGGGCAGGATGATGCCCGAGGCCAGTGGGTTGTTCGCGGTGAGCTTCCACTGCACCGCTTTGGCGAACGCCTGCTGCAGCACCTGGTGGGCCAGCCGGACCGAGCGGGGGCTCAAGCCCTGGCCGCTTCGGCCACCCGAAGTGGCCACGTCGGTGTAGAGCCGCTGGACCACCTGAGGGGTGACCTCCGCCAACTTGAGCGCACCGAGCCTCGGCGTGATCCAGCTCGTGACTGCGGTCGAGTAGAGGGAGTACGTGCTCGGGCGCAGCGACGGCTTCACGGCGGCCAGCCACTCAGTCAGCCAGCCCTCGAGCTTGATGGTCCCGGTGCCGGCGACGACATCCGTCCGGATCTCACCGAGCAGATCCGTCAGGCCTTCCTCGGCCGCTTTGCGGGTGGCGAAGCCCGCCCTTCTGGCGTTGTCGGCGCTGTCCGGTGGCGGGGTCGCGAGGCAGGTCGACCTTGAAGGCCCAGCCTGCTCCCCTGCGGTACACCCGTCCCTGCACGAACGCTCCTCGGTCACCCCAACGGGACCAACGTAGCAAATTGGTGTGACCAAAATGTGACCATTAGGCAATTTTGGCGCTTCCGGGGACCCGCCCAGTTCAGGATTTACGGTCCTGAACTGGGCTTTCACTGGTGGGCCGTGCGGGACTTGAACCCACGACCCCTTGCGTGTCATGCAAGTGCGCTACCAACTGCGCCAACGGCCCGTGAGTGAGGACGTTACCACCCGCGCAATCACCAACAGCGACCGGCTACACAGGTACGACTCTGGCAGTCCGCACGGAGCATCTTCGGCACTGGTCGAGGTTCGCGGGCTGAAGACTGTGTTATGGAGTTGCTGATGCTTCACCCGGAGTAGCTCGCTCGATTGCCCCCCAGCCACCCAACTCATGACGCCGCTTCGCTTCGGCCCGGTGCCCTCCTCGCAATCCGAACAGTCGCTTGGCCAGTAGCAGGTACACGACGATGGCCACATTGATGATCAAGGTGATCACCTTGAATACGCTCACACTCAGCGTCAGCTCGTAGATCTCGATGGGCACCAGAGCAGTAGTGGCAATCAGTGTCAGGTACTCGGCCCATCGTTTGTTGAACCAGAGGCCGACCATCTCGGTCGCCTCCAGAGCGGCATAAGCAGTGATGAACAGTCCCAGCTGGATCAGGCGGTGAGGCGAGTACTGGAACGCCTTGCGCAGGTACCCGAGCACTCCTCGCACTTGAGACTCCCCCGGACTCCCGCCGGACAGGTCGTTCATGATGTTGTTGTAGTCACGGTGAAGGGCCGCGTCATGCTTGGCAAACATGAACAGGACTACGGCCAACACGCTGAGAACGACCACGTGGACGGCCCGATCCAGTGCGATGAGTCGTAACACATAGCGATCACGCAAGAGCGTGCCCCGAGCCGGTATCTCGATCTCGTCTCGCGGAGGCACGCGTTCTCGACTCGGATGCGGAGGGATCTCAGCGAATAACCACGCATCGCATCGCAGGCACCGATACCAGCGCCCGCCATCGGCCTCCCGAGCCACCAGTGCGTCGTCAGGCGTCACTTTGGCAGCGTCGGTACCGACCAGAGCGTGTCCCTTCCAGGCGCACGTGAACAGCTCATATCGGTTGTCCGGCCGTCCTTTCGTGCGAGGCATCCCCGCACAATAGGCTCGGACTCGGCAGTTGAAGTGAAGGGGGAACCATGGGCATAGATGTGAGGACTCACCTGGACCGGATTGAGGACCAGGGTTACACCATCGTGGAGAATGCAATCGATGTGGATCTGATCGACGCCCTCTCGGACGACCTGCTTCGTCTCGAGAAAGAGCTCGGCATTATGCCGGCAGACAACGCCTTCGAGGGAACTCACACGGTGCGCATCTACAACCTGCTCGCACACGGTCGGAACTTCGAGCAGGTCCCGGTGCACCCGGCGATCCTTCCGATCTGCGAAGGGGTCCTCGATGAGGGGCTATTGGTGTCGTCTCTCTCGTCGATCGCCATCGGCCCTGACGAGTCTCCGCAGCCAATCCATGCCGACGACCAGATCATTCCCCTGCCAAAGCCGCATCCTCCGACGGTCTGCAACACCATGTGGGCACTCACGGAGTTCACAGAGGCCAACGGCGCCACCCGCATCATCCCCGGCTCTCACAAGGCAGCCGAGTCGCCGGACCTCCTCCGTCAGTACGACTCGATTCCAGCGGTAATGGCCAAAGGAAGCGTGCTGGTGTGGCACGGCAGCCTGTGGCACGGCGGCGGTGCCAATACGACCGACTCCCGGCGCGTCGGGATCGCCATGAACTACTGCGCCGGTTATATCCGCCAGCAGGAGAATCAACAATTGGGCCTGCCGGTGGCCACTGTCCGCCGATTTCCCCCTCGGCTGCAACAGCTGGTCGGCTACGGCATCTACCTCGGCCTGATCGGGCACATCGACAAGAGCGTGCCGTCCAATCTGTTGCTGGATGCGACTGACGATGGCCACCTCCTGTGGGACTACGCCACCCCACCGAAGGACTGATGCCGGCGGCCTGAAGGACCCAGACCCGTATATCCGGATTCGCGGCCAATGAAGGCCACTCGGGCGGCGGTCACCGAGAAGCCACAATCCCATACCCTGGAAGAGATGGAAGAGTCGGCAACCGAGGCTGGGCTGGCGGAAGTGGAGCTTGTCTATTTCGATGGGTGCCCACATTGGCGGAGCGCCCTTGAGCATCTCGAAGCCGCCCTCAGACAGGTTGGGCAAAACGATTCCGTGAAGCTCCAACTGGTGACCAACGAGGCTGAGGCCGAGAAGCATCACATGGCTGGCTCACCCACGATTCTGATCGGTGGTCGAGACCCATTCCCAGGGGGAGCGCCAACCTGGGGATGCCGGCTATATCCATGTGAGGACGGATCGCAGGGCACACCGAGCGTCAAGAGTTTGGTCGAGTTGCTGTCATGACCGCAAAGGGAGGACCCGGCATGGAGTGGGGACACCTAACCTTGATCATTCGTCCGACCTCCAGCTGACGGCGGGATAGTCGCCAAGTTG
>JADMIJ010000311.1 GCA_015478655.1 Acidimicrobiales bacterium
CGGCTTGTTCCCTGGTGTGAGCGCAAGCGACCAGATCATCAGCATATCTAACCAAGATCGGAGAATCCGGCCTGGTTTCCCCGGCATGACGGCCGGAGCTGTGGTACCGGACTCCCGCGGCCTCTTCGAGCCCATGGAGCGCCACATTCATCATCAACGGGCTGATCACCCCGCCTTGAGGGGTTCCCTCCTCGGTAGGGGTGAAGGTCCCGTCCTCGATCACCCCGGCCTTCAGCCAGCCCGCGATCATGTCCCTGGCGGGGAACGATCCGAGCGCGGCGAGGAGCCGGGAATGATCAATTCTGTCGAACGCCGCCGATAAATCGGCGTCTACGATCCACACCCGCCTGCTGCCGCCTTTCAGCGTGTTGAACAGCGAGGCGATCGCGTCGGCGCAGCCTCGGCCCGGTCGGAACCCATACGATCGGGGTTCGAAACGAGCCTCCCACTCCGGTTCCAGTGCATGACGAACCCGTGCCTGGACAGCGGTCCATCAGCGCGGGAATGCCGAGTGGGCGGCGTTTTCCGTTGGCCTTCGGTACATACACGCGCCGGACCGGCACCGGGTCCCAGGTGGAGATCGTCTGATGCACACGCACCGCCATCTCCGCCCTGGCCGCCGAGGACAGGGCCACCTGTCCATCGACCCCGGGGGTCTTGCGCCCAGCGTTGCGCTGCGTCACTTGCCGCACGCTGACCAGCGTGTTCGACCATGACCGCACCATCAACTTCTGCAGGGACCGGACCTGGGTCCAGTCCCGTTCCCGCGTCGCCTTGAAGATCCTCCGCCGCAGCCTGCCTACGTTGCCCTCATGGATCCGCCAATCAACGGCGTCCCAATCCGGTACGTCCTCTGGTCCGTTCACCGTCACGGTGTCCAACTTGCCCTTCTGCTCAGCAGGTTTGATCAGCATCAGCGTTCAAAGGCTCACCTGCCCACGTCAGCGCTCTTTCGAGCCCAGCCACCAGGGCTGGTATCCGGCCAGTTGTCCCGACGACGGTCGACGGAGGGGTCGACCATTTCGCCGCAGGTTTTCCTGTCGTCTTTCGACCACCGGCATTCGCTTGTTGGGCATCCTGTTCCCGCCGAGGAGTTCGGCTCCCCTCACGGTCGGCTTACCAGGCAGATCACGAAACAC
>JADMIJ010000016.1 GCA_015478655.1 Acidimicrobiales bacterium
TTCGCGCAGCTCCCGAGGTCAGCACTCGCCCTTGACAATCCATAGGAGCATCGGTCAGGGGTAGTCCCTATTGTTGCGTACACAACAATATGTGGAGAGCCCGGTGGGGAGCACGGCGAGTTCGGAAACGTGTCTCTTCTGGCGGCCAGCCTTGACCGCTCCGGCATACGGATCTCATGTTGAGCGTTCCGATGCGGCCACATTGCTTCCTCACCTCACACTGGACATCTCGCGCACCTACCAGCCCAGTGGACTGCCCCGCACTAGAGTCCGTGCGGGTTCGCGTGTTCCACGATGACCCGCGACATCACAAGAGAGAGTAGAGTGGGCGAGGGGGGACTTGAACCCCCACATCCTTTCGGACACAGGAACCTGAATCCTGCGCGTCTGCCAATTCCGCCACTCGCCCGAGCGACGGTCAGAGGCTACCTGAAGTTCCAAACGGCCTGTTCACCACCGACGGGCAGAAATGCCTGCCCACCAGGATTCGGGTGGCAGAGATGGGGCCGGAGGGGTTCGCATCGGGCCTACCCCCTAATAGGGGGTTGACACCGGTAGGCTGACCGCAGCATGGGACTCCAGAAGTTCGAAGGGCGCCTCGAGCGCCTGGTCGACGGCACTCTTTCCAAAGCGTTTCGGGGTGAGCTCCACCCCGTCGAGATCGGTCGCCGTCTGACCAGAGAGATGGACCTCCAGCGTCGTCTGGGCGTCCACGGGCTCATCGCGCCCAATGCCTTCGTCGTGCACATCTCCACCAGTGACTTCGACCGATTCGAGAGCTTTCTCGACGCTCTGGTTCGCGAGCTGGAAGAAGCGGCCCGGGAGCACGCCCGGACCGAGGACTACGTCTTTGTGGGGCCGGTCACGGTCTCCATCATGGAGGACACCCGGCAGCGACGGGGTCGGTTCACCGTGGTCTCGGAAGTCCATGAGGGTCCGTCGGGCCTACCGGCAGCCTCCATCGTCCTGGCCGACGGAGACCGGGTTGTCCTCGGACCCGAGCCGATCACCATCGGCCGACTCCCCGAGAGCGCCGTGATGGTCACCGATCCCAATGCCAGCCGCCGACACGCCGAGATCCGGCGAGTGGGCAATGACGTCATCGTGGTCGACCTGAATTCGACCAACGGCACCCGGGTGAACGGGGCCACCGTGCGGGAGCGAAAATTGGCCGACGGAGATCAAATTGTGATCGGTACCACCGTCCTCCGGTTCGAAACTTCGTGACGGCAGGCGTCTGAGCGCGAATGCACCTGTTACTGGTCTCCCTCCCCGCACCCACCGACAACACCCCGGTACTCCGAGCGTTGGAGTACGGCGTGATCATTCTCCTGTGGCTGTTCTTCATGTGGGTCGTCAGGGCGGTGTGGGTGGAGGTCCGCCCTCTCAAGCGTCGCCGACGCCGACGAGACGCAGATGCGGAACCGATCGTCGACGGGAAGCGCCGGAGGGGGAAACAGCTTCGTCTGCACGTCATCCGCCCCGAGGACCAGGCGGGCCGGAGCTACGACATTGGCGACGAGATTACGGTTGGCCGGGCTGCGGGTTGCGGCGTGCCCATCGACTACGACACCTACTCGTCGAACCTGCACGCCCGCCTTTTCCGTCTCGACGGGGACATCTGGGCCGAGGATCTCGGTTCCACCAATGGCACCTGGGTGAACACCGTGAGGATCGGCGAGCGCACCCGACTGGAAAAGGGCGACCTGCTGCAGGTCGGGGGCACCGTATTCGAAGTCGGAAAATGAGATGACCATTCTCCGATCGGGATCGGCAACGGATACCGGCCTGGTCCGCTCCGTCAACCAGGACCTGGCCGTCGAGACCCCCACGTTGTTTGCGGTGGCGGACGGGATGGGCGGCCACGCCGGCGGGGAGGTGGCCTCCCGTCTGGCCGTCGACGAGCTCCAGGCGGCGTTCGGGAGACAGCCGACCGGCGCCGGCCTGTCCGACGCGGTGACCGAGGCGAACGCTGTCGTGTGGAGCCACAGCCGGGAGAATCCCGAACTACGCGGAATGGGCACCACCCTCACCGCGGTGGCCCTCGTGAACGAGAACGGGCGGGACGTGTTGGCCCTGGTCAACGTGGGCGACTCCCGCTCCTACCGATTCCATGATGGCGAGCTCAGCCAGATCACCACGGACCACAGCTTGGCCGAGGAGATGGTTCGGACCGGCGAGCTGACGTCGACCGAGGCGGCCCTTCATCCCCACCGCCACATCCTGACCCGGGCTCTCGGCGTCTCTACCGACGTCGCCGTCGACCTATGGCGCATCCAGCCGGTCCGGGGGGACCGCTACCTGCTCTGCAGCGACGGCCTTACCAACGAGCTCGGCGCCGATCAGATCAGCGAAGTACTTGCATCGGTCAGCGACCCCCGTCAGGCGGCTGAGCTGCTGGTGCAGGCGGCTCGCACCCACGGTGGCAGCGACAACATCACCGTGGTGGTGGTCGATGTGGTGGTGGGCGAGGACGACGACGACGACGCCCCCACCGTGGCCGCGGTGAGCTCGGACTTCGGTAGTCCCGCGGTCCCACTTGAAGGCGCTCCGGAAGGTGCGGCCGAACTGTACCCGGGTTCTGTGGAGCACCAGGCGACTCCCAGCCGACGTGAGCGTCGCCGCGCCAAGCGGCGCGAGCGAAGGGTGGCGCGGGGTCGCCGCCTGATCACGTTCCGGACCCTGCTGTTCGTAATCCTGCTCGGAGCGGTGGTCTACGGTGCCCTCGCCGCCGTGCGATGGTACGACACCAACTCCTACTTCGTAGGAGTGGACCACAACGAGCTGATCATCTACCAGGGCCGGATCGGCGGGTTCTTGTGGTACAAGCCGCAGGTGGTGGACCGGACCGCCGTCACCACAGCTGATGTTCCGTCGAGGTACCTGCCGAACCTGCAAACCGGCGTGGAGGAGTCGTCGGTGGACAGCGCCCGTACCTATGTGAGCAACCTGAAGGCCACCCGGGCGTGCGAGCTCAACCCCTCGTCCCTGCTGTGCGTCACGCCGCCGACCTCGGTCGTCCCTTCGACGGCCTCGACGAAGGGAACCTGATGGAGAGACGGATCAGACGACTCGGGGTATTCATGGTCCTGTGCTTCGTGGCCCTGTTCCTCCAGCTGAACAACATCCAGATCCTCAAGGCTAACTCGCTGGCCAACAACCCCCAGAACCCGCATGTGCAGGCAATCCAGCGGAGCCAGCCCCGGGGCGACATCCTCTCCGCCGACGGGGTCACGCTGGCAACGTCGGTGCCCACCTCCAGCGGCTACTACAAGTACCAGCGCACCTACAACCAGTACACGGCGACGCTGTTCTCCCAGATCGTCGGCTACGACACCATCTTCGGCACCCGCACCGGCGTCGAGGCCGAGTACAACAGCTTCCTGCAGTCGCATACCCGTCCGGCCAAGACGATCCGGGACCTGCTCGTCAACCGGACCACCACCGACAACGTCACCCTGACCATCAATACCCGCCTGCAGACCCAGGTGGCGGCGGCGATCGACAACACCAATCCGGGCGGAAATCCCGCGCAGGACGGCGGGGCGGTGGTCGTCAATCTCAAGACGGGGGCCATCGAGGCCATGTACTCCAACCCGGTCTACGACCCCAGGCCCCTGGTGTCCCAGGATTCGGCGGCCGTGCTCAAGGCGTACAACTTCCTCAATCCCCGCAGCGCCGAGAGCCCGCTGGTGTCGAGGACGTTCCAGTTCGGGTTCCTGCCGGGCTCCACCTTCAAGACGGTGACTTCGTCCGCCGTCTACGACCAGCAACCGGCGCTGGCCAAGGTGGACTATCCGCCGAAAGACTGCATTGACCTGCCTCAGTCCAATAGGCGCTTGTGCAACTACGGCCACACGAGTCCGCTGGGACCTGAAGTATGTGGCGGCGTCCTCGCAGTCACTCTTCCCCAGTCGTGCGACACTGCCTTCGCCCAGTTGGGCATGGCCCTCGGTGCCACCAGCCTCAACAGCGAGGCCCAGGCCTTCGGGTTCAACCAGGCCATTCCCCTCGATCTCCCGAGTGTGGGCGTGTCGAACTTCCCTACGGTGGCCCAGTTGACCAACAACGCGCCGTCACAGGCCTACTCGGCCTTCGGGCAACAGGACGTCACCGCCACCGCCCTCCAGATGTCCCTGGTGGCCGCAGGGATCGGCAACCAGGGAGTCATCATGACCCCGCACGTCATGGCCCAGATCCGCGACTCGCAGGGCAACCTCGTCGAGTCCTACATACCCAAACCCTGGTTGACCGCCACCAGCCCGGTCACGGCATCGGCCGTGACCTCCCTCATGAGGTCGGTGGTGACGAATGGCACGGCGGCCCAAGTCGGCTTCCCGGCGAGCTGGAACGTGGCGGCCAAGACGGGCACGGCCGAGACGGGACCCAATGCCACCCTGACCAACGACTGGATGATCGCCTTTGCGCCGGCCAACGATCCGAAGGTGGCGGTGGCCGTGGTCGTGCCCAACCAGCCCGGGAACGACACCGGCGCCTCTGTCTCCGGCCCCCCGATGATGACCATCCTCGGCGATGCGCTGGCGGCAACGCCGTGATGCTCGACCGCTACTCCGAGACCACGACCGACGTGCAACTGCTGCAGACAGTGAGGACCATGAGAACCCCGAACCCGAGCGAACGCAGGCCTAGGCTTTGACCCACATGGACCCGTCCCAGACGCCACGTGTCTTCTCCGAGCGTTACGAGCTCATCCATTTGATCGCCCGCGGCGGCATGGCGGAGGTCTATCGCGCCCGCGATCGGCTGCTGGACCGCCCGGTGGCCCTCAAGGTCCTGTTCCCCGAGCTGTCCGTCGATCGATCGTTCGTGGAGCGGTTCCGCCGCGAGGCCCAGGCTGCTGCCAACCTGTCCCATCCCAACATCGTTCCCGTCTTCGACTGGGGCGAGGACACCGGCACCTACTTCATCGTCATGGAGTTCATCGACGGTCGTCCCCTGTCCTCCATCCTCAAGACGGCCGGACCACTATCGGCGGAGCGTACGGCCGACGTCGGCGCCCATGTGGCCGCGGCCCTCGGCTACGCCCACAAGCACGGTGTCGTCCACCGCGACGTGAAGCCCGGCAACGTATTGATCACCGACGAGGGCCAGGTGAAGGTGACCGACTTCGGCATCGCCCGAGCCATCAACACCGAGGAGAGCCTGACGCAGACCGGAGCGGTCATGGGCACGGCCACCTACTTCTCGCCGGAGCAGGCGGAGGGGATCGGTGTCGATGCCCGCAGCGACATCTACTCGCTCGGTGTCGTGCTCTACGAGATGTCCACGGGTCGACCGCCGTTCTTGGGTGACACCCCGGTGGCGGTGGCCTCCAAGCATGTGCGCGACCATCCCCAGCCACCCCGAGAGCTCAACCCGTCCATTCCGGAGACCTTCGAGGCCATCATCCTCAAATCCATGGCCAAAGATCCGGCGCACCGGTACGCCACGGCCGAGGAGCTCCGGGCCGACCTGCTCCGGTTCAACGAGGGCCGGACCGTGCTGGCCATGAGCGACGCCACCGCCATGCTGGCGGTGGCCGGCACCACCCAGGTGGTGGGTGGGGTGGGCGACATGGATGCGACTCAGGCGGTGGGCGCCGTTGCCCCGCCCGAGGATGAGGCGCCGGCCGAGGAAGAGGACCGCTCCAACCGGACCCGCACCTATGCCATCGTGCTGGCCGTCCTGCTCGTGCTCCTGTTGGTCGCCGGGTATTTCCTGGCCCGCAATCTGGGCTATCTCGGTGGAGCGGCATCGTTCAACCTGCCCTCCGTGACCGGCCAGCAGGTGGCTCCCGCCACCTCGAAGCTCACGGCCGACGGGCTGGTGGTCAAGACGACCGACCAGGTGTCGACGGACGCTCCTGGCACGGTGATCTCCACCGATCCACCCCCCAATTCCCTGGTCAAGAAGGGTGACACCGTGACCTTGCGGGTGGCGGTGGTCCCGAAGGTGACCGTTCCTCAGGGGATCACCCAGGTCCCCTTGGCCACTGCGGAGTCCACCCTGCAGAACGCGGGCTTGACTTACAGCGTCAAGTATGTGGTGGATCCCGCCAAGAAGAACACAGTGCTCAGCTCGCAACCTCCGTCTGGTTCTTCTGTCGACAAGGGAAGCCCCGTCACCCTCAACGTCTCGGGTGGCCCAGCCAGTGTGCCGGTCCCATCTCTTGCCAACCAGCAGTCGAGTCAGGCCGGCAGCATCCTCAACGGTGCCAACCTGGTCGTGGGGAACATCATCAACCAGCAGACGAGCCAATACTCGCCCGGAGTGATCATCTCTTCCAACCCGCCCGCCGGGACCTTGGTCCTCCCTGGGAGCCCCGTAGACATCACGGTGGCCATCGCACCACCACCGACGACCACCACGACGACCACGCCCACCACGACTACGACCACATCGCCCAGCTCATCGACGACCTCGACGACGAACGGGCCACCTGCGCGGTGGCGGGGGTTCGTCCAACGCCCAGTGAGCGGTGGAGCCGGCGGTCAGGCCCCGGTGGTCGACGCCAGGAAGTTCGACAACAACGAGGGCCCGTTGGGAGTCAGGAACGACTCCGGATGGAACTGGACGCCCTCCACCTTCAGCGTTCGGTGGCGGAGGCCCATGATCACCCCGTCGGGCGTGGTGGCGGTCACCTCCAGCACGTCGGGGACGGTGGCCGGCTCCACCACCAGGGAGTGGTAGCGGGTGGCAACGAAGGGCTCGGGGAGGCCGGCGAACACGCTTCGGCCGTCGTGGTGGATGGACGACGTCTTCCCGTGCATGAGGGTGGGGGCGGCCACCACCTGGCCTCCGTAGACCTGGCCGATGGCCTGATGACCGAGGCACACCCCGAGGATGGGGAACTCGCCCGCCAACTCGCGGATCACCGCCATGCTGATGCCGGCGCCCTCGGGCCGACCCGGCCCCGGTGAGATGAGGATGGCATCCGGCGATGCCGCCCGGATGGCGTCGATGTCGATGGCGTCGTTGCGGTGGACGACGGGGTCGGCACCGAGCTCACCCAGCTCCTGGACGAGGTTGTAGACGAACGAGTCGTAGTTGTCGATGACCAGCACCTGGGTCCCCATTGCCCGTCGATGGTACCGGGCTGGACAGTGGGCCCGACTCCCGGCCCCGCCGCCCGGCGGCGACTGGCTATCCTTCGGCCATGGCAACCAAGGCCAAGGCCGGTCCGGGCAAGGCGCAGAAGAAGGGCCGCTCCGCCGGGGGTCGCACCACGTCGGCCAGGACGACCGCGCGCAATGACCGGTACACACCACCGATCCCTAAAAATGCCAAGACCAGTCCCAAGTGGATGGGAATCGGGATCATCGCCCTGTTCCTGATCGGCGTGCTGGTGGTGATCCTCAACTACGCGGGACTGCTACCGGGCGGCGTCAACAACCTGTGGCTGGTGGCTGCCATCGGAGCGATCTTCGCCGGGCTGATCATGGCCACGCGCTATCACTGACCGCCTTGACCCGGACACTGAGGTCGATCAGACACTGAGGTCGATCAGACACTGAGGTCGATCAGACACTGAGGCTCCCGGACCGCAGTCGAATGCGGATCGGGTACCTCGGGGGCGGCCGGTTCAGCCCAGGCGCTCGATGATGGTGGCGTTGGCCATCCCGCCGCCCTCGCACATCGTGAGCAGCCCGTAGCGACCCTGGGTGCGCTCGAGCTCATTGAGCAGCGTGGCCATGAGCTTGGCTCCCGAAGCTCCCAAAGGGTGCCCGAGGGCGATGGCCCCACCGTTGACATTGACCTTGTCGAGATCGGCGTCGAACTCCTTCTGCCAGGCCAGCACCACGGAGGCGAAGGCCTCGTTGATCTCGATGACGTCGATGTCGTCGAGCGTCAGCTTGGCCTTCTCGAGCACCGACTTGGTGGCCGGGATGGGTCCGGTGAGCATGGTGATCGGGTCGCTGCCGGCTACGGAGAAAGCGTGGAAGCGGGCCCGAGGGGTGAGGCCGAGGGCGGAGGCCTTCTCCTCGCTCATGATCAGGACCCCGGACGCACCGTCGGTGATCTGTGACGAGTTGCCCGCCGTCACCCGGCCGTTCTCGGGCCGGAATGCCGGCTTGAGATTGGCCAGCACCTCCACCGATGAGTCGGGTCGGATGCCCTCGTCGGTCGTGATCATCTCGTCGGTGTCGGCACGGTCGTCGTCCTTGATGGCCACGGGGATCAGCTCGCGCTCGAAGCGGCCCTCGGCGGTGGCCTGGGCCGCCCGCAGGTGGGAACGAACCGCGAACTCGTCGAGGGCCTCGCGGCCGATGTCCCACTGCTCGGCGATCAACTCGGCGCCCTCGCCCTGGCTGACCAGTCCGCCCCGCTCGGCGTAGCGGCTCATCATCCGGGGCCCGAAGGGATAGCCCAGGTCGCGCACCACCGAAGCTCCCATCGGCGTCCGGGTCATGACCTCGACGCCACCGCCGATGACCACGTCATAGGCACCGGCGATGACGCCCTGGGCGCCGAAGTGGAGGGCCTGCTGGGAGGATCCACACTGGCGGTCGATGGTGGTGGCGGGCACGGACTCCGGGAATCCGGCGGCCAGCACCGCGTTGCGTCCGACGTTGAGGGACTGCTCCCCGACCTGCATCACACAGCCCATGATGACGTCGTCGACCAGGGCCGGATCGAGGTCGCTGCGCTCGGCCAGCGCCTTCAGGGGCTCCGAAGCAAGGTCGGCCGCATGCCAGTTGCGAAGCTTTCCGTTCCGCTTGCCTCCCGGGGTGCGAACTGCGTCGACGATGACTGCGTCGGTCATGGTGAGTCTCCTTCCGACCGGCCACCCCGGTGCGGGGGCGGACGGTTTCGGTCTGTATCGAGCCGATGGCGGTGAAATGACTCTAGGGCGAGAAACTTGACCGTGCGGTCAAGTTTGCCCCCGGGAAGCACTCCGGTGAGCCAGCCTGGCACTACGGTCAGGGAGGTGAAGCATCGGATCAGGGATATGGACCGCTGGCTGGGAAACGGCGGCATGGAACTCATCGGCACCGTGGGGGCCTCGTTCGACGACTACGGCGTCGACGGCGAGGACCTCGGATGGGTCGCCGGCGGGTTCGTACCCACACCGGTGGCCTGCAATCCCCACGGCGTGGTGCAGGCCGGGGTGCACGGGTTGCTTCTCGACGCAGCCATGAACTTCGCCATCAACTCGGCGCTCGGCGGTCGTGAGCGGACCCGTGGGACCCTGGAGATGAAGGTGGAGACCATGCGACCCGCCATGGCGGGGGAGGCCTACCGGCTCCGCGGTGAGGTGGTGCGCATGGCCCGACAGGTGGCGTACGCCGAGGCCACGGTGAGCGATGCCAAGGATCGGATGATCAGCCGTTCGACGGGGACCTTTCTGCTCCATCGTGATTCCGGGGACGGGCCGAAGTCTGATGCGGCCCGTTCCTCGGAGTCCTCGGGGGACTAGCTCGGCAGAGCCCCTTCGTGACGCAGTGGTTGTCGGGCGTCGCCAGCATCCGTCCGGCTCTTTGGCCGGAGTCCCGTGAATCGAGCACCGCCGTGGGCCGTTCCGTTGCCGCCGAGGTCGCCGTATGCCAAGTGTGCGAAGGACCGACGCACGCTCGGTTCGCCCTCTGCTACTGCTGCCGGGTCCTCGTCCGCCAACTGAAGATGCCCCTGGTCCCGATGGTGGCGGTGGCCGACTACCGGATCGGCGACGCGCTGCATCGAAGGCTCCGCGGCTACAAGGACGCCCCGGTAGCTGAGGCCCGCCGCAACTGCGTCGCCCAGCTCATCTCCCTGCTCGACTCCTGGATGGAGGCCAGCGGGCCCCAGCTGCGCCGTCGATTCGGCTCGGGTTGGGATGTGGTGGCAACGGTGCCGTCATCCCATCGTCCGTCGGGCGCTCCGTTCGACGCCGTCGTTTCCGCGGTCCGTGCACTCGATGGCCTCCACCGCCCGGTGCTGGTGCGCGGGCCCGCTCCCACCGGGCATCTCGCGGCCGATCGCCGCGGGTTCGCACTGGGCCCGGAGGTCGATCGTGATTGGCTCCGCCACCAGACGGTTCTCGTGGTCGACGACAGCGTTGTCACCGGGGCCCGGGCTCAGAGCGCGGCGGCCGCCCTCCGGCTCGGCGGGGCCCGCGTGGCGGGGGTGGTGGCTGTCGGCAGGGTGGTGGCGCAGAAGGTTGGAGGTCGCGTGAGCCTTCAGAGCCCGGTCCCGCCCTCCACGGCCCGGACGGCATCGGCGCTCGCCGTCGGCTAGACCGAGGACATGCTCCTCCGGATCTTCACCGAGCCCCAGCAGGGGGCGACCTATCAAGACCAACTGGCCGTGGCCCAGGCGGCAGAGTCACTGGGTTTCGATGCCTTCTTTCGGAGCGACCACTACCTGACCATGGCCGACGACGGTGGGCTGCCCGGGCCCACCGACGCCTGGGTCACGTTGGCCGGGATCGCCCGCGAGACGACCCGTATCCGGCTCGGCACGCTGATGACCGCGGCCACCTTCCGACTTCCGGGCCCACTGGCCATCTCGGTGGCCGAGGTCGACGCCATGAGCGGCGGGCGCGTGGAACTGGGAATCGGAGCCGGGTGGTACGACACCGAGCACACCGCCTACGGGATCCCGTTCCCGCCGCTGGGTGAGCGGTTCGAACGACTCGAGGAGCAGCTGGCCATCACCACAGGCCTGTGGTCGACACCGGTGGGGGAGCGGTTCAACTTTGCCGGCCGCCACTACCGGGTCACCGACAGCCCGGCCCTGCCCAAACCCCATCAACGACCCGGCCCGCCGGTGATCATCGGCGGAGGTGGGAGACAGCAGACGCCGCGACTGGCGGCCACCTTCGCAGCCGAGTTCAACATGCCCTTCTCGTCGCCGACCGACACGGCCGACCAGTTCGAACGGGTGCGCGGCGCCTGCGCATCGTCCGATCGCGATCCTTCGTCCATGGTCTTCTCTGCAGCGCAGGTGGTGTGCTGCGGTCGCGACAGCGCCGAGATCGCCAGGCGGGCGCGTTCGATCGGGCAAGAGGTGGACGCGTTGCGGGCGAACGGCTTGTGTGGCACTCCGGACGAAGTGGTCTCCAAGCTGTCGACATTCGCCGGCCTGGGAGCGACCCGGATCTACTTGCAGGTGCTCGACCTGCACGACCCCGAGCACCTGGCGCTGCTCGGCCAGGAAGTGCTGCCCCGCTGCGCCACGCTGTGACCGCGCCGGCAGGGCGGGGCCTGGCCCCGCCACGTACTGGGTCGGGCCCCCGGGGTCTGCTCAGGCGGCCGGCGTGCTGGCATCGCCCAAAGGCCAGCGTTCAGCGACGAGGGAGAGCGACTGCGCCCTGGCCTCGAAGGAATGGGCTCGGGTGGACACCATGATCTCGTCGGCGTCGGTGCGCTCCGCCAGGTCGATCATCCCTTGGTGGACGGTGTCGGGATCGCCGACCAGGTGGGTCGAGGTGGCGGCGTCGATCAGAGCCCGCTCGGCCGGGGTGTAGCGGTAGGCCGCCGCCTCCTCGGGGGAGGCGATCGGTGCCAGCCGCCCCGTCCGGAGTTGCAGGATAGTGAGCGCCGACGGGCCGGCCAGCCACCTGGCCTCCTCGTCCGTGCCCGCGCACAGCACGGAGACGGCCGCCATGACGTGCGGGCGCTCGAGGAGGAAGGAGGGTCGGAACCTGGCCCGGTACTGCGCCAGGGCCGGGTCCAGTTGGTCCGGGCTGAAGTGGTAGGCGAAGGAGAAGGGAAGCCCGAGCAGGCCGGCCAGTTGGGCGCTGAAGGTGGACGAGCCCAGCAGCCACATCTCCGGGAGGTAACCCCGACCCGGCACGGGGGCGGGATGGGTCGGGGGACCGTCGCTCTCGGCCAGGTAGTTGATGAGCTCGACCACGTCCTCGGGGAAGGAATCAGCGCCGACATCCGCCGTGCGACGCAGGGCGCGGGCCGTGGTCGGGTCGGTCCCCGGCGCCCGTCCCAGTCCCAGGTCGATCCGTCCGGGGTGGAGGGCCTCGAGCGTGGCGAACTGTTCGGCGATGACGAGAGGCGAATGATTGGGAAGCATCACGCCACCGGCGCCGAGCCGCAGGGTCGTGGTGGCGTCGGCCAGGTGGCCGATGAGCACGGCCGGAGCTGAGCTGGCCACCGCCGGCATACCGTGGTGCTCGGCCACCCACATGCGCCGGTAGCCGAGCCGTTCGACCACTCCGGCCAGGCGAGTCGTGTCGTGAAGGGCGTCGGCGGCAGTGGACCCGCGGGCCACCGTGGCCAGGTCGAGCACGGAGAGCGATGGCACGCCTATGCAACACCGGTCGGGCGCGTCCGCTTCCCGGCATCGGGCCGGGCCCGGATCAGCCCGGTGAGCCAGTCAGCTGCTCGATGCGGCCAGGGTCCCGACCATGGGGTCCTGGTCTTGTCCGGGCTCAGAGCCCGGGACTGCTCTGCATCAGGCCCCCGTCGGCGATGATGGTGGTGGCGGTGAGGTAGCTGGCGCCGTCGCCGGCCAGGAAGGCCACGATGCTGGCGATCTCCTCGGGCTCTGCCAGTCGACCCATGGGAATGGCCGCGTCGAGGGTGCGCAGTGCGTCTGGATCAGCCACCGTGGCCTTGTTGATGGGGGTGTCCACCGCCCCCGGCCCCACACCGACCACGAGGATGTTGTGAGGAGCGAGTTCCACCCCGGCGGTGCGGGTCAGCATGCGCATGCCGCCCTTGGAGAGGCAGTAGGCGGTGTTTCCGGGCATCGGCCAGTCCTCGTGCACGGAGGTCATGTTGATGATCCGGCCCCCGTCGCCCTGGGCGATCATCTTGGTGGCGGCCAGCTGGGTCCCGAAGAACGCGCTCTTGAGATTGATGTCCATCACCTTGGCGTACTGCTCCTCGGTCGTGTCGAGCACCGAGGTCCGGGTCTCCACGCCGGCATTGTTGACCATGATGTCGAGCCGGCCGAAGGTGGTGACGGCGGTGTCCACCAGCGTGCGCAGGTCGTCCACCTTGCTCACATCCGCCTTGACGCCGATGACCCGATCACCCAGCCCCCGTAGCTGCGCCTCGAGCTGGACCTCGGCCTTCTCGTCGGAGATGTAGTCGATGACGATGCTCGCCCCCAGTTCGGCCAGGGCCAAGACGACTGCCTTGCCGATACCGCTGTTGCCACCGGTCACGACGGCCACTTTTCCGTGCAGAGTCATGTCGCTCCTGTCGGGCGGAGACCGGGCATCGTCGGCAGTGACGGTCCGACTTCCGCCCACGGAGTCGACCGCGGAGGCGATCCTAATTGGTGGTCGACCACGTGGCCGTGGTGAACCGCGGTTCAGAACCGTGGTTCAGGACCCGGGCAGGAGGTCGGTGAGCATCGTCGACACCTCCCGCACCGCGGGGGAGTCCATGACCCCCGGTGACTGGACCCGACCCGCCATCAGGTTGGGCCAGCCGACCCAGACGCCGCCGACCTGAATCGCCGACGCGAAGCCCCATTCGGCCCGGGTGAGGCAGAGCATGCCAAGGACCGGCACCTGCGACCAGTACGGGGTCGAATTGAGCGAAGCCCTCACCGCCTCCATCTGGCGCGCCACCTGCTCAACCGAGGAGGTGCAGTTTCGGCGCCCGACATGCAGCTCGTGCGGCCCGAGGTTGCCGATCGACCCGGGGCGCATGGTGTGCACCAGGCCCTTGTAGTGCTTGGTGTCGATGACGAACACCCCGGCACAGGAGACGGCGATCAACTTGATGCTGTCCCTCGATCCGGGGACGCGTCGGTCGTCGAGCACGACGATCCCGTCCCCCTCGAGGAGACGCAGCCGCGCCCGGGCCCGGCGGTCGACTTCGGCACGGGTCACCCACTTGCGGGAAGCCGGCGATCCCACGCTGCGTCGGCGCCACGGTTCACCCGCACGCGCCCCGCCGTCGGTCGCCGGCCGGCTCGCCAAGGGACTCTGCTGCCGCTCCGCCCGCTGCTCCTCCGGCGCCGCCCGGAAATCGAGGTCGCCCTGGGCCGGCGTCGATGCTGACGTCGGCTCCACCCGTGCACCCGGCTGTGATGTCTCCCCCATCGCCTCCATCGTAGAAGAAGGGGGCGCTGAAGTGGGGCTTCACCCCGGCCATGGCACGGTCCACACGTCTTTGTGACTCGCCCGCCCCGGTGGGCACCGCCGCAGTGCCCCCAGCTTGCGAAGGGATGCACAAGCAAATTGTTGCTGGCTATTCCTTTCTCTCCGGCTGAGCGCGATGATTTGCTAGGACGACACAGCAGGTGTGTTGCTGCACGTCTGCGAACGCTGTGCAAGGGGGAAGTCGATGCTCGTTTCGAACCTGCTCGAAGGAAAAGGAACGATGGTGGCCACAACCACGATGGCGGCGACCGTGGGCGACGTCGTGGCCGACCTGGCCCGGCACCGCATCGGAGCACTGGTCGTGTCGTCCGATGGCCGCCAGATCGACGGGATCGTGTCGGAGCGGGACATCGTGCTTCACCTGAGTGACCTTCGCGTCGAGCCGCTGGCCGCACCGGTGGTTTCGATCATGTCGACCACTGTGCACACGTGCTCACCCGTCGATGACGTGGAGTCGATCATGAATCTGATGACCGAGCACCGGATCCGTCACGTGCCCGTGGTGGAGGACGGCCGACTGTGCGGGATCATCAGCATCGGGGACGTGGTGAAGAGCCGCATCCAGGAGCTCGAGAAGGACCGCAACGAGCTGATGGAGTACATCATCGCCCGCTGACGACGCCGCGGGCCGGAGCGGGCCCGTACGGCGATGGTGGGGATTGCCCCTAGTCTCGGGCGGTGGCGCATTTCGCAGCTGGCGACCCCCTGGGACCAACAGCTCGCCCGGGGTCGGCATGGGGCCGGTGACAACGAACCCCGGCGCCGACGCGACCATGCGTGGCATGTCCCCGACGGAGGAACAGATCGGGATCGTGATCGTCGATCACGGGTCTCGACGCCACGAGGCAAACCGGCGTCACGAGCTCTTCGTAGAGGAATGGCGCCAGCGGGGCGGGTTCCGGATGGTGGTGCCGGCCCACATGGAGTTAGCCGAGCCGTCGATCGCCATGGCCTTCGACGCCTGTGTGGCCGGTGGATGCACCACCGTGGTGATCGCTCCGTACTTTCTGTGGCCAGGCAGCCACTGGGATCGCGACCTGCCCGACCTGGCGGCCGAGGCCTCCGGGCGCCACCCGGGCGTCCGGTACCTCGTCGCCGCCCCGCTCGGCCCCCATCCCCTGCTGGCGGACATCGTTGAACAGCGTGTCGAGCACTGCCTGGCCCACTCGGCCGGCAACGCACCCGAGTGTGATGTGTGCGTCGGCACCGGCCGTTGCCGGCTGCGCTGACCCGACCGGCGCCCTGTCGGCGCAGTCACGAGGAGCTGCAGCGGTCTCCGAGCCACGGCCGCTGGCCGTCGAGGGCGTAGAGGGCCACGGCCACCGTGTCCTGATCGGCCTTGGAGGCGGTGTTGGGCGCCACACCGACCAGGTCGGGACGTCCGGCAGCTTGGGCGGCGGAGTCCCACGTGGGCTGGCTGAACTGGAAGGCTCCCATGTACAGCCCATCGGGGGACACGGCCTGGTAGTCGCCACCCGACTCCGCCTGGACCACGCACTGGAGGAACGGGTTGAGGGCGGGATCCGATCCGCCGGCTCCGGTGGGGGCCGCCACGGGGGAGCCCGCCCCTGAGGCTGGAGCAGAGCCCGTCGACGCCGGGGCCCGGGAGGACGAGCCCTTGCCCGCCCGCTGGGCGGCAGCCACCGCCGCGGCGGCTGCCGATGCCTGGGCCGCAGCCTGGGCGGCGACCGCGGTGGCCAGCTGCCCGGTCACCTGGGCGTGAAGCGACTCCAGCTGGGTCTGACTGCTGTCAGCCTGTCCGAGGTCCGCGGCCCGCTGTGCCTGGTCGGATTGGTCCTGAGCCTGCTGCTGGCGCAGCACCGCCTGATGGGTTTGCAGGGCACCCTGGGCCGTCCGGAGTTGGTCCAGTGCCGTCGTCACGTTCCCGACCGCGATGCTGGTGTACTCGCTCGCTGCCTGCGCTGTCTCCTGGCTCCCGCTGAACAGGCCGGCCGTCGAGCCGGATGCCCCGGTCCCGTAGTCCATGTAGGACTTGACGGCCTGGCGCCGGACGAGGCCGGCTTTGGCGCTGATCAACTGCTGGTCCTGTCCGATCTGCTGGCCGATCTGTGCGACGGCCTGACCGTCGGCCGCCACCCTGGCTGACGCGAGGGAGTACTGCTGGCGGAAGGCGCCCACCTGCAATTGCTGCTGGACGAGCTCCTGTGAGATCGTCCGGGCCCGCGCCTGCAAGTCGCCGATCTGATCCGCCCCGGCGGGTCGAGGGAGCGTGACCACCGTCACGGTGGCGGTGGCGACGAGGGTAGAGAGGACCAGTGCCGAGATCGTGCGCCGGAGATGCCCTCGTGCTGTCTGTCCCGCCAGCGGGGTGGACCGGGCGTAAAACACAATGGTCTCCCAATGTAGCCGGTGGGGTTACGGAGCGCCAAGGGGGTCCCGAACGGAGCGGCCCTCGAGCGCGGCACGGGGACGCCCTCGGAGTCGAGCCGACGCAGCATGGGATCCGCCGTCACACCAGTGAAACGGCTGGTGAGAGGGTGTGCCTAGAGGTGCGGGAGCAACTGGGTGGCCAGGGCCTCCACCTGGGCCAGCGAGGCCGACCCGGTGATCAGCAGGGAGGCCGACCCCTTCAGGACGACGATGGTGCTGTTGGTGATCGAACCGGCGGAGAGCGTGGACGAAAAAGCCTGATCGCCGAGGCCGGAGACCGGCGTGGTGGTCTCACCTTGGGTGACGAATTGAGATTTGGAGGCGACGAAGGCCGAGGCGTTGGTGCTGGTGTCGATGCGGACGATGACCGACTGGGGCGGGTTGATCGACTTGTAGGTGCAGACGGTCACCGATCCGTTCACGTCGGACTGCGGGGCGCCCACGGCTGTGCCCAGGGCGGCGTTCACGGTGGACGCCGGCGCCAGGGCGCACAACACGGGCCCTCCCGAAGCGCTCCCTCCGGTCGACGACGAGCCGCTCCCACCGCCGAGGGAGCTCGTCGTGGACGACGAACCACCGGAGGAACTCGAGCAAGCGGCAAGGCCCAAGGGGAGGGTGACTGCGAGCACACGCATGAAGGTGCGGGAGCGGTGACGACGGGGGGGACGTTGCATCGGCGAACGATAACCGTCCCGTCCGTCGCCACGGGTGACCCCCACCGGCAACCGCCGGGCCCGTCGTCGTCGCTGGCGCGGATCCTCCGGTCGGCTTGACGGGCCGGCCCTTCGACTGCTGCGATGGGGCGGCTGCCGCCCGACGACAGAGAGGCTGGAGATGGCTGCACTGGCCAAGCCGGTGGTCGTGCTGTTCGATGTAGACGAGACCCTGGTCCACACCGGGGGGTCGGGGGCCCGCAGCTGGAAGGCGGCGTTCGAGCAGCTCTACGGCATCCCAGCGGACATCGGCCAGCACAGCTCAGCCGGGGAGACCGATCCGCAGGTAGCCCGGGCCACGTTTGTCGGCGTGGTGGGTCGCCCTCCCAGCGCCGACGAGCTCGGCCGGCTCTACGCCCACTACCTCCTGCACTTGGCCGAGGACATCCTGACGTCGGCGCAGTACCGGGTCCTCCCCGGTGCCGTGCAGACCCTGGTCGCCCTGGGGGACGCCGGGGTCATGCTGGGCCTGGTATCCGGGGCCATGGAAGGTGCGGCCCGGACCAAGCTCATTCCCGCCGACCTCAATCGGTTCTTCATCTTCGGTGCCTATGGCTCGGACTCGCCGGACCGGGCCGAGCTGACGAAGCTGGCCATTCACAAGGCCACCTTCCTGCACGAGGAACTCACCTCGGACCAGGTCTACGTGGTGGGTGACACCCCGCGCGACATCGAGTCGGCCAAGGCGGCCGGGGCCGTCTCGGTGGGTGTGGCCAGCGGCCGCTATTCGACCTCGGAGCTGGAGGCGGTCGGCGGCGATCTCGTCCTCGGGTCTCTCGAGGAGCGCTTCCCGGGACTCTGACTCAGGCGCCGGTCGTACCCCGACCCACGCGGTTGTCACACCCCCTGGGCCCGGCTCGCCTCCCGGAAGGCCCGCTGCTGGGCGGCGAGGAGGGCGTTGGCGTCGTCCGGGGGTTTCTCGAGCTTGGCCGCGCGCGGGGGAAGCGTGCCGCTCGGCAACTCCGTGCACGTGGTGTGGAAGAGCGCCATCTTCGATGCCTCGATCGAGTTCGCCGGGAGCACGGCCGGGCTCGAGAACGGGTTCTTGGGTGATGCCAGCCGGGGTGGATCGGCGAACGGCGGCCGTTGCGCCTCCAGGTCGAAGAAGTCCAACATGTTGTGGGCGTTGGCATCCCGGAAGGTCAGGGCCGGGAGATTCCACTTGGTCTCGACCAGCTTCAGGATCGACGTGTGGTCGAAGACCTGATGGGAGACGTAGTCCTCCTTCGACCAGGCGGACACCACACAACAGGGCACCCGGAACCCCGTGTAGTTGTAGGACCCGGGAAGGTCGCCGGCGGCGAGATTCGGAGGCACGTTGTCCGGCTTCACGGCCCGGCGGGGCGGAACGTGGTCGTACCATCCGCCGTGTTCGTCGTAGACCCAGATGAGCGCCGTCTTCTCCCATGCCGGCCCCGTCATGACCGCGTCGACGAAGAGTGCGGCGTAGGCCTCGCCCACCGAGATGTCCCCACTCTCCTCGGAGAAGTTGACGTAGGGGTCCACGAGACTGAACGCGGGCAGGTTGCCGGATGCGGCATCGGCGAAGAACTGGGGGAGGTGGACCGCCTTGCCCGGATTGTTGAAGAGCACGGGCTCGAACAGCGCACACGTCGGGACGTCGGGGTAATAGTCCTTCCACGAGATGCCGTGCTGGTTGAGCCGGTCGAAGATGGTGCCGTTGGGGGCGTCGACAGGGGAGATGCCGGAGGAGTCGGTCCTGATGTTGCCGAGGGCGGTCCCGGCGATCAGGAACCGGCGGTTCGGGTAGGTCTGGGCCATCACCGAGGAGAAGTAGCGGTCCCCGATGGGGAACCGCCTGGCCATGGAGTGGTAGAAGGGCAGATCGTCGCCCTTCCAGTAGCCCATGGCGGCACCGCTGCAGCCTTTGACGAATCCCCGGTTGGTCCCATCGGCCCAGCAGATGTGGGAGGCGTTCCACGACTGGCTGATGTGCGAGTCACTCTCCCCGCAGGTGTTGGGGTTGTGGAACGAGCGGACGAAGCCACCGGACGGGTCCGGGTTGTAGTTGACCGGCCTGCCGTCGTGACCGGGTGTCAGCCCGTCACCTCGCCCCAGCGTGCCGAGGTGATCGTCGAACGAATGGTTCTCCATCATGAGCACGACGATGTGCTCGATCTGCGGCAGCGTGTCGGTGCCCGCCGGGAGGTGGGGGTAGGGCAGCGAACCGGGCCGGAGGAGGGACCCGCCCGGTCCGAGGCCGGACGTGGTGGCCGCATAGGCGTCGCTCCCCACCGCGGCCCGGACGCCCGCCGCCGCCAGCCCGGTGGCTACGGTGCCGGCCAGCAGCGACCGGCGCGACAACCTGCGGGACGGGGGCGACTGCGGATCTCGACTCGGATCTCCGGTCACGGACCAACGCTAACAGCGGGGTGACCAACGGGCCTGATCGTCGGCGACGCCCATTCGCTGGGCCGTAGTCCATCGAGGCCTACTCACCCCGCCCGGCCGGGGCCAGAATCAGTCCGCCGACATCCGGGTGAGCGACCGCGCCACGCGGCCGGCTCCCAGGACGGCGGCGGCCAGCGCCAGCGTCATCAGGCTTCCGGACAGGACCATGGCGGGTGGGACGGGTGAGGCGGATGAGCCGACGACGCCGCTCCCGAAGAACCAGGGAGCGTTGGCGGCGAGCGCCCCCCACCAGACGAGTGTGCCGGCGAGGATCGCCGCCATAGTCGCGGTCGCCATCAGGGCCAGGGCCCCTTCCAGTCTGAGGACCCGGACCGGGAGGTGAAGGTAGCGAATAGCAGCCACGGCGGCCGCGGAGCAGGTGGCGATGGAGGCGACCACCGCCAGCACCAAGAGGACGCCGGCGCCGGCGTAGGGCCACAGGGCCCCCTGGCGCTGCCGCGGGCCTAGATAGCGCGCCCATGCCGCGATCCCAACGGTCACCATTACGGTAACCGAGGTGGCCGCGACGGCGCGCAGGACAGGGCGGCGGATCGGTGACCAGCCGCCCCGGCGCATCGATCGGACGAAGGCTGGTAAGGCGGCGGCGGCACCCACCAGGATGAGCACCGCCCCGGCCAGTGCCGCCCCCTGCACGGCGGCGAAGGCGGCCGCCGGCAACCGCCGGTCCGCCGGTGGCGTTACAGCGTCCCAGTGCTCGGCGAACTTGGCGAATCCGGCGCCGGCCACCACGAAGGCCGACCAGGCGCACAGCACGAGCAGCGATCCGGACCGGACCTGTTGCCGCCGCCCGTCGCGGTCCTGCTCCGGCCCGGACCCGGTGAGCCATTCGGCCGCACCGGCCCGCACCAACGACAGCCGGCATCGCAGCGGGAGCGGCTGGTCTCCGTAGGTGTCCTCGAGGAGGGCAACCAGCTCATCCCCGTAGCGGTCGCGCCAGTCCTTCGGGTACCAGCGGAGCGACCGCTCGAACCCTCTGCGGCCGTTCACCGCCAATGTCCGAGGCTCGGTGCGGGCAGGTGCCCGGCGATGACGTCCCGGGCCAGCACCCGGAGGCGGAGCCGCGCTGCCCCCTCGTCGGCGATGGCGCGCATGTCCCGCACCACCGCGGCCAGCGCGGCGCGGCCGTCAGCTGTGATCCGATAGGGACGGCGGCGACTGTCACCTGCGGTGGCTTCGATCAATCCCCGTTCTTCCAAGCGCGTCATGGCGCCGTAGAGGGTGCCGGGGCCGAGGGTCACGCCGGCGAATTCCTCGATGTCCTTGGCCAGGGCATAGCCGTGCTTCGGACCCGAGGCGAGACTGGTGAGGATGAGGACGCCGGGCTCGTTGGTCCGACCCAGTGCTTTGTCGGGCTTCGATCGACGGCGGGGCATGTTTGGCACACTACTACGTCAGGCGTAGTAGTTCAACCAGGTCTCGACCCCGCGGCGTCGTCATCGCTGACGGAGTCTCGACCGCCGTCGTGAGGCACCCGTCGGGGGTCTCGACGATCCGGTTCCGCGAGGATGATTTCCGAGATCGCGCTGGTACTGTCGGGCCATGCCGTGTGGGGTCGCCTGCTGATGATCGAGGCCACCGGCCTCTCCAAGACGTACGGCAAGACCCGCGCCGTCGACGGCCTCAGCTTCGAGGTCCGACCTGGCGCCGTAACCGGGTTCCTCGGCCCCAACGGCTCGGGGAAGTCGACGACCATGCGGATGGTGTTGGGGCTGGATCGGCCCACCGCCGGCACCGTGACCCTCGACGGCCGGCAGTACCACGACCTCAAGTGGCCGTTGCGTGAGGTCGGGGCGCTGCTCGAGGCCAAGTCCATCCACCCCGGGCGCTCCGCCCGCAATCACCTGTGGAGCCTGGCCCAGACCAACGCCATCCCGAAGGGCCGGGTGGACGAGGTCCTCGAGCTCGTCGGGCTCACCGCCGTGGCCGACCGCAAGGCGGGAAAGTTCTCGCTGGGCATGAGCCAGCGGCTCGGGATCGCCTCGGCTCTGCTCGGTGACCCCGGCGTGCTGCTGTTCGACGAGCCGGTCAACGGCCTGGACCCCGAGGGGATCCTGTGGGTCCGGACCCTGTTCCATTCGCTGGCCGGGGAAGGGCGCACGATCTTCGTCTCGAGCCATCTGATGAGCGAGATGGCGCTGACCGCCACCGACCTCGTGGTCATCGGCCGGGGCAGGCTCATCGCCGACACCACGGTGGACGACTTCATCAACTCCAACACCGAGGCCACCGTGCTGGTGCGCTCGCCCGAGGCATCTCGGCTGGCCGAGGTGCTCACCTCGTCAGGGGCCTCGGTGGTCAATGGCGACAACGGATCGCTGCTCGTCACCGGGGCGCGCTCCTCCCAGATCGGGGAAGCCGCCCACGCAGCCGGCATCGCCCTGCACGAGCTGTCGCCCCAGCAGGCGAGCCTCGAGGAGGTCTTCATGGACCTCACCTCGGACGCAGTCGACTTCCACGGCATCACCAGCGCAACCACCCGGGCAGCGTCGTGACGACCCTGGCCGTGCCCCTTCCGTCGACGGAGTCCGGCCGGGCCGGGCTTCGCCACGCCATCCGGTCGGAATGGACGAAGTTGCGATCGGTCCGATCCACCTGGATCTCCCTGGCCGTCATCGTGGTCGCCGGCATCGGCCTCTCCGCCCTCGTCTCCAACGTCGAGGCCACCCGGTGGGCGAACCTCGGTCCGGTCGACCGCGCCCAGTTCGACCCGGTCCGGTTCTCCCAGACCGGGGAGTTCATCTCGCAGTTCGTCGTCGGCGTGCTCGGGGCGCTCGTCGTGACCTCGGAGTACTCCACCGGATCCATCCGGACCACGCTGGCGGCCATGCCCCGCCGGACGACGGTGCTGGTCGCCAAGGCAATGGTGGTGGGCGCGGTCGTCTTCGTGGTCACCCAGATCACTGCCTTCATCTCGTTCTTCGTGAGCCAGGAGGTGCTGACTGCGCACGGCGGCAAGGCACTGCCGGCCGGCAGCTCGATCGTGACCCAGCTGCGGACCTCGGTCATCCCGGTCGTGACCCTGGCCAACGGCGGGGCCGTGCGGGCTGTGATCCTCTGCGGCGTCTATCTCACCATGCTGACCCTCATCGCCCTGGGGATCGGTTTCATACTCCGGCACTCCGCCGGGGCCATCTCGCTCTATGTCGGGCTGCTGTTGGTCATCCCGCTGGTCATCGGAATCCTTCCCTCCAGCATCAGCGGCTCGATCGAGAAGTACCTGCCCTCCAACCTCGGTCTGGCCATGATCGTGGTCACCACGAGGAAGACGGACTTCGCCGGCGTCCTCCTCTCGCCGTGGGCCGCGACCGGGTTGCTGGCCCTCTATGCGGCGATCATCGTGGTGCTGGCCGCTTGGGTCCTGGCCCGCCGGGACGCCTGAACGGCCCACCCTCGATGACGCCGGTCCACGCGATTGTCGAACCTTGTCAATCGCGGAGCTCCTCGGCGAGCAGGTCCATGAGGAGGGCGTCGTGCCACGAGCCCTCGGGGCCCCGTTCGCTGCGGCGCCGGATGCCCACCGGACGGAATCCCACCTTCGAGTAGCAGCGGATGGCGGCCCGGTTGTCGGCAGCCGGATCGATCTCGAGGCGGTGATGGCCGTGGTCCTTGATGAGGTGACGGGCCATGGTGCGCACCGCATCCTCCCCGACCCCCTGCCCGTGGATGGCCGGGTCGACGTAGATGTCGATGCTGGCGTACCGGTAGTCGGGCTCCGCCTCTGACGACCACTGGATCCAGCCCACCACCCGCCCGGCGAGCTCGATGACATAGGGGGTCGACCCCGGCTCGTCCCGGTCCTCCTCGATGGCCGCGGCCAGATCGTCGCCGCCCCGCCAGAAGGCGTAGACCTCCGGCGACTGGCGGATGGGCAGGAGGGCGGCGAGGTCAGCACGGGATGCGGGGCGGAGCCGAACCTTCGACCCGTCGAGCGTGGTCATGCCCGTCAGCGTAGGCCCGGGTCCGCAGGACTTTCCGGCGCAGCCAAGTGGCGAGGACCGTGCAGGAGAGGCGCTTGGGGGAACACCCCCCCTACACAGAGCGGGGCTGCAGGTCGGTCCCTACTTGTGGCCGAACACCTTCAGCGTGTTGTCACCGTCGTCCACGAAGAGCACACCCCGGCCGTGGGGGGCGATGGTGAGGCCGAACAGGTTGCCCGCCGCTCCGGCCGGGTCGAACTGGGGTGAGGCAACCTGGTGGCCGGAGGGCGTGGTCTCGACGGCGTTCCCATCCCCGGCGTTGACGGTGAGGATGTCGTCGTTCGGAGCCAGGGCCATCCCGAGCGGTCCCTTGAGGGCCCCGCCTGTTGACACCGTGACGCCACCGCCGGACTCGGGTGCCGATCGGGTGAGGGCCAAGGGAACGGCTGCGATCCGGCTGTTGACGGTATCGGCCACGTAGAGCGTGCCATCCTCTCCCAGCGCCAAGCCGGTGGGTCCGACCACGAGGGCGGTGGGGTCGGTGCGTTCGGCGAATCCACTACCGACCACGGTGGAGCCCACCACCTGGGGCGGACTGGCGCCGACCAGACGCACATCCAGCCGGACCACCGTCCCCTTGTCGACCGTCGACGGGCTGTGGTCCACGGTGCCGTTCAGGACGTTCGACACGAAGATCTCGGCCCCGCCGCGGCTGCTGACTGCAGTCAGGTCCCATGGGCCCTTGATGTTGTCGCCGGACCAGGTCTCGACCGGCGTCCCCATGCTGTTGAGGACGATCAGACAACCGGCCCGGGCGGTGGGGGACATCCCGTCCTTGGTGGGCAGGCTTCCGACCACCACCCAGCCGCCGGGCAGGGCGGCCAGCGCAGTCGTGAGGCCGACGCCACCCGGGCAGGTGCCCGGCAGATGGTGCTTGTCGATCTGGGCAAAGGTGGTCACCATCCCCGACGGGGCAATCTCCACGATGGTCGTGCCCGTCCCCTGGAGGTTGGCAGAGTTGTTGAAGTTGCTGACCAGGGTGGCGCCATCAACCAGTTTCCCGACCGACCCGTCGACCACGGTGATGCCGTAGGGATTCAGGTCCCCGTTGGCCGGGACGGTGGACGCCACGTTCTTGACCTTCGAGAAGTGAGACAGAAAGGAGGAAGACGAGGCCGCGGCAGTGCCGGGGAGGGCCAGGGCGCTCCCCACGGCGAGGCATCCCAGCACGGTTGCGGCCAGGAGGCGGCGGTGAGGGCGGCTCGAGTCCAGGGCGGCGGGCATCGTTGTTCCGATGGGTGGTTGTCTCATCAGTTGATCCTCCAGTCGGTCCGCAGGCGCCCGTCGTCAATGGCCAGTCTCAGGTAAGCCCGGCCGTGGCTGCAGGGCATCTGTCGTTGCAGGGCATTCGGTCGCGGGCTTCCGCCACCACTGAAGGACTACGTCTCCGGGCACCCGGATGTTCAACGAAGCTTGACGTCAGCGGGTCCGGCCGGAGACCACCCGGTGGGACGTGTGTTCGACACCAGGGACCGGACGGGTGCTGTCTAGACGAGGCGCCGATCGTTGGCCCACTTGGCCAACTCATGGCGGGTCGAGAGCTGCAGCTTTCGCAGCACCGCCGAGACATGCGATTCCACGGTCTTGGGGGAGATGGTCAGGTCCCTTGCGACTTCCTTGTAGGTGTAGCCGCGGGCGATGAGCCGCAGCACCTCGCGCTCTCGGGGTGAGAGCTGGTCCAGGTCCGGATCGAGCCCGGCGGGTGGCTCGGGCCCACCGGCGCCACCGGCAAAGGCGTCGAGGACGAACCCGGCCAGCCGCGGCGAGAAGACGGCATCGCCCGCTCCGACCCGGTACACCGCCCGGAGGAGCTCTTCGCCGGAGATCGTCTTGGTGACATAGCCCCGCGCCCCGGCCCGGATGACGGCGATCACGTCCTCGGGGGCATCAGAAACCGACAGCGCCAGGAACTGCACCTCCGGATGGTGCGGCATGACTCCGTGCAGCACTGCCTGCCCGCCCCCTCCGGGGAGGTGGACATCGAGCAGGACCACATCGGGCACCCGTTCATTGACCAGCTCGATGGCGGATGCCACGTCCTCAGCCTCACCGATGACGTCGACCGCGTCCCCCAGTTCGGCCCGAACTCCGGATCGGAACATGGCGTGGTCGTCGACCAGGAAGATCCTCGGTCGACCGAGTTCGCTCACGTGACCAGTTCCCGCCGGGGCATCGAGAGCTCGACCTCGGCGCCCTCACCGACCGACGAGCGGATGACCACCGAGCCCCCGAAACGGGTCATGCGGGCCCGGATCGACTGGGCGATGCCCTGGCGGTCCTCGGGGACGGCCTCCGGGTCGAAGCCCTGCCCCCGATCGCGGACGTAGAGCATGACGGCGTCCCGCTCGACTTCGGCGTAGACGGAGACCTGTCCGGCTCCCGACCACTTGGCGGCGTTGACGATGGCCTCGCGGGAGGCATCGAGCAGCGCCCTCAGTCCGTCGGTGAGCTCGCAGTCGCCGACCACCACCACATGCACCGCGATGCCGTGATCGGCTTCGATCAGCCGCTGGATCAGGCCGATGCCCTCGGCCAGCGTCTTCGCCTCCTCACCGACGGTGCCCGGGGGCCGGCCCTCGAACAACCATGACCGGAGCTCCCGCTCCTGGGCGCGGGCCAGGCGCACCACATGCTGGGGGTCGTCGGCCGAGCGCTGGATGAGGGCCAGGGTCTGGAGGACCGAGTCGTGCACGTGCGCCGCCATCTGGGAGCGCTCCTCGGCCATGGCCCGCGCCTGGCGTTCGGACATCAGGTCGCGCACGAGACTCAGCCACCAGGGGCCGAAGACAACCACGATCGCGGCGATGACCAGGAGGGCGCCGCCGACCGGTCGCAAGGCCGCACTGCTGGGGTGCCCCAGCATCAGGACCAGGAGGCCACCGACACCCAGCACGATGCCCAGCGCCACGCGCACGATCAGAGTCCTGCGTGTGTGGCGGTCTGCGCCGGTGTGGAGCATGGGGATCAGGTCGTCATTGATCCACACCCTCTCGGCCTCGCTGGCGTTGCGCCGGATCAGGATGGCTCCGCCGGCGGCCAGGAACACCGGCCAGCTGAACGATCCCAGGTAGCCGATGTGCAGGGCTGCGGCCACGATCTGCACCACGACGAGAGCCGGAATGATGGCGATGACCAGTCGGATGCCCCGCCGATCGGTGACGGCACGGGAGAAGATGGTCGTGGTCTCGCCCTGGAGGGGCAGGAGGAGCCACGCCAGGGCGTAGACGAGGACGCCCACGCCGCTCCCCAGTGAGAGCAGGACGAATCCGATCCGGACCAGGGTGACGTCGATGCCCGCGGCAAGGGAGATGCCGCCACAGACGCCGGCCAGCACCCGCGTGTCCGAGCTTCGTCGGATGGGCCCCCGCCAGCGTCCGTGGAGGCGGTGGCCACGACGGCCATTCCGATGGGTCCATTCGGGCGGGCACCAGGACCCGTGCCAACCCCGGTCTCCGCGCCACGACGTACTCGGGCGGCTGGCCGTCTGAGCCCGGTCGGCTCGGTCCCCGTCAGGCGCTTCTGTGCCGCGATCGGTGAATTCGGTGATACCCGATGATCGCGCACCGGGGTGTCGATGGCCATCAGGGATGACCCTGACTCGAGGGGGTCGGATTCAGGGTCCGACCAGGGTCATTCCCGATTTCATCCCGCTCCGTCCGAGATCAAGCTGACGGCATGGAACCTTCCGACTCTCACAGCGAAGCATCCGGGCCATCGGGTGGCGACCCCGACGCCTCCTCGGCCGGGGGCGGCACCGCCACGCTCCCCGGGGAGCGGCTCCACCGATCGCGGGACCATCGGATGCTGGCCGGCGTGGCGTCGGGCCTGGCCGACTACTTCGACGTCGACCCGATGCTCGTCCGCATCGGATTCGTGGTGCTTACGCTGGTCGGCGGACTGGCCGTCCCCCTGTATCTGGCTGGGTGGATCCTGATCCCGGAAGAGGGAGCCGACCTCTCGGTGGCCGAGGAGCTGCTCGCCCATGAGCGAGCCCGATGACCTCAGGGCCCCGTTCATCCGGATCGATCTGAGAGGACACACAATGCGCTACCGCTGGGACCCCGCCTACCCGACCCGTGGCTACCGGGCCAGCCCCTCCGCCGACAGCGACCTCCGAGCCTCCGACCTCGAGCGCAACGAGGTGGCCGACAAGCTGTCCCGCCACTTCGCCGACGGACGACTCGACCAGCCTGAGTTCAAGGCGCGCCTCGACAGGGCGATCGGGGCCAAGACCCGCGGCGACCTCGACGGCCTGTTCGACGACCTCCCCCGGTTGGCCGACGAGCCGCCGCCACCGCGGTCACGCCGTCGTCGGCTCATCCCCTTGGTCTTCATCATCGCCCTCGTGGCCGTGGTGGCGTCTTCGACCATCGAGGCGGTGCATGTCCCCTGGTTGCTGGTGGTGCTGCTCGGCGTCTTCCTGTGGCACCGGGCCGGCCGCCACCGCCACGGCCACAGTGACCACATGGAGATCGGCCGGTAAGCACCCATGGCGCCGACACCCTACGAACGGGATTGCAAGCTCTTCCGCTCGAAGGAGCCGAGTCGCTTCCCGTCCGAGGCGCTGGCTCCAACTCCCCCGGGCCTGTGCGCCCCGGCCGCGGTCGGGCGCCGGCCGCCTGCGATCACACCGGTGCGCCCGCTTCCCAACGGGCGCCGCCGATGGTCTCGAATTCGAGCTCGGGTTCCGGCATGGATTCCGGCTCGGTCTGCACATCGTGGCGCGATGTCCGGATGAGGCCGGCGGAGGCTCCGGCGGCCAGCAACAGCAGGATCGCACTGACGGTGAAGGCGGTCGTATAACCGTGGACCACCGCCGCCCGCGCCGTGGCACGGGTGTGCACATGGCTGGCCACGAAGGTGGCTGCCGCTGAGGCGGCGATGGTGTTGAGCAGGGCGATCCCGAGGGTGCTGCCGACCTGTTGGGTGGTGTTGACCAGTGCGCTGGCTACCCCGGCGTCCTTCGGATCGACCCCGATGAGCGCGGTGCTGCTCATGGGGACGAAGGCCATGCCCATGCCGAAGCTCACGATGATCTCGGGCAGCAGGATGTGGGCCAGATACGTGCTGTCGACGCCCAGGCGGGTGAACCACAAGAGGCCGGCGGAGCCCAGCAGGAGCCCGACCACCATCAGCGGCCGGGGGCCGGACCTCGGGAGCAGTCGGCTGGCCACGCCCGCACCGATGATGATCCCGCCCGAGAAGGGGAGGAAGGCGAACCCGGTCCGGAGGGCCGAGTAGCCGAGGGTCCCCTGGAAGAAGTAGGTGAGGAACAAGAAGGTGCCGAGCATGGCGCCCCCCACCAACAAAGCAGCCAGGTAGGCGCCGCCGCGGTTGCGGTCGAGCACCACCCGCAGGGGCAGGAGCGGGTGGGGGGAGCGCATCTCGATGGCCACGAAGGCAGTCAGCACGGCTACGGCGCCGGCCAGCAGCGCCAGCGTCAAGGACGCTCCCCATCCGTGGGTGCCGGCGGTGGTGAACCCGTACACGAGCAGGAACAGGCCTGCGGTGGCGGTGATGGCTCCCGGGACGTCGTAGCCGGATCGTGACGTCGCCCGGCTCTCGTTGATGACCCGGCTGGCGGCGAAGGCGGCGATGAGGGCGATGGGCACGTTGATGAGCAGCGTCCACCTCCACGACGCCAGTTGGGTCAGCGTGCCCCCGAGGACCAGCCCGATGGCGGCCCCGCCCCCGGAGATGCCGCCGTAGACGCCGAAGGCCCGGGCCCGCTCGTGGGGCTCGGTGAAGGTGACGGTGAGGAGTGAGAGGGCCGCCGGGGCCATGACGGCGGCGAAGGCACCCTGCAGGGCACGGGCGCCGAAGAGCATGGCCGAATTCTGGGCCAGCCCGCCGAGGGCGGACGCGGCGGCGAACCCCAGTAGCCCGACGAAGAACATCCGGCGCCGGCCCAGGTAGTCGGCGATCCGTCCGCCGAGCAGCAACAGGCTGCCGAAGGCCAATGTGTAGGCGGTCATGACCCACTGGCGGTTGGCCACCGAAATGTGCAGGGCCCGCTGGGCCGAGGGCAGGGCGACGATGACGACCGAGGCGTCGAGGACGATCATCAGCTGGGCCACGGCGATCACCATCAGGGCCCAGTAGCGGCGAGGATCGGGCTGGTCGACCGGCTGCGGATCGCCTGGCCGGGCTAGTTCGGTGGTCGTCATGGGTGACTCCTTTGTTGGCCGCTGCTTGTTCCTCTTTGTCCTGGTTGCCTGGGTCAGGCCCTGGCTTTCCTGAACAGAACTGATATACTCGGAGCGGTGGTTCCGGTTATCCGGACACTATACGGAACGACAGTTCCGGTTGTCAAGGTCACGAGAGGAATTCAAATTGGTGGCCCGAGCCGGGGGATTGGTGTGGAGCCCAGGGGGATGACGTGAACGAAGCCGGTGGTGTGACGACCGCGGTGCGCGGCGATGGCGAGGCGTCAGCTGACGAGGCGCCGGTGCGCCCCATGCGTGCCGATGCAGTGAGGAACCGCCGACTGATCCTGGAGGCGGCCGAGGAGGTATTCGCAGCCCAGGGGGTGTCGGCACCGATCGACGCCGTGGCCGAGCGGGCCGGCGTGGGTGTCGGGACCCTCTACCGCCACTTCCCCACCAAGGAGGCGCTGTTCGAGGCCATCGTCCTGACCCGGCTCGAGGAGCTGGTGGCGGCGGCCGCAGCGGGCGCCGAGCGCGACGATGCCGGCGAGGCATTCTTCTCGTTCCTCAGGACCTTTGCCGGCAAGCTCTCGAACAAGCACGATCTGATCGACGCCCTCGGCGCCGAGGGCATCGACATCAAGTCCCAGTGCGCCGGCATGGCCGGGGACCTCGAGTCGGGTGTCGAGACCATGATCCGTCGGGCCGAGGCCGCCGGTGCCGTCCGCGACGGCATCACCCCCAAAGAAGTGCTCGGCCTCGTGGTCGGCCTCTGCCAGGCGACCGAGCGCCCGGAGTTCGACGGCGTCTCCCGCCAGCGGATGGTGGATGTCGTGTGCGCCGGACTCCGTCCTCAGGCGTAGTCCTTCCGACGTGTCCCGTTCGTCGTGAAGGTGAAGGATGGCAACCGTGCCGTCCGCGCCCGATCGAGGCGTTCAACGCCGAGCTCCAGAAGGCAGGAGCGTGGGTGTTCGCCGGCGGCCTCCAGCCGCCCAGCACGGCCACGGTCGTGCGCGCCGCACGACGGCAAGGTGCTCACCACCGACGGTCTCTTCGCCGAGACCAAGGAGCAACTGGGAGGGTTCTGGGTCATCAAGGCAGCCGATATCGACGCCGCGCTCGACTGGTCGGCGAAGGCGTCGGAGGCGTGCGGGAATGCGGTCGAGGTCCGGCCCTTCCAGGAGACTCCCGGGGCGTAAACCGCGGGCCCTCGGTTCCGGCGCCTTTGTTTGCGGGCGCTATCGGGCCGTGGACGTCGTCGACGGCTTGGACGTGTCTTTGGCCACGACCGTCACGTCCACGTGATAGCTCGAGTCTGCGCAGCCCGGTCCCGTGCAGGTGATCGAGACGACGGCGGAGCCGGATGCCAGTACGGGCACGAAGTCGGTGGTCGCGGTGCGGCCCGGGCCCGCTGAGGTGGGCCGGCGCTTCAGCGCCGCTCCCTTGGTGACCGTCGGCCTGCCCCAGGTCATGGTGGTCGACGACGTGAGGCTGAACTCGAGGACACCATCGGCGGGCACGTTCACCGGACTGATTCCGACGTTCGCATTGTCCTGCGCCCCGTAGGTGGCGGCGAGGCTGCCCTGGCGTTCGAGCGCACCGGCGTCGATGCATATCGCACGGGGGCGGCAGGCGCGGCCCGGACTGGAGCCGGAGGGCGCGCCGTTTGCAGCCTGGCCGCCGGAGCCGCCTGTGGCCGATCGGCTGGTGGCCTCAGGGCCCGGCCGGAGCAGCCCGGAGGCTGCGGGGCTCGAGGGTCGTGCGAGGGGCGAAGCCACCGTGTGCCTCGGCTCGGACGGCGCCACGGTCAAGAGTGAGGCCGCGAGGACGACGACCACTGCCGCCGCGGTGGCGAACCCGGCCGCCCGGCGACGGTGCCGCCGTTGGAGACGCTCGGCCCGATGGCCGACCTCGATCCTGAAGTGGTCCATGGATGCCGACGGCGAGGGTGCTTCGACGCTAGGCATCGGTGATCTCCTCCAGGTCCTCGTCCTCGAGCTCCCGCCGGAGGGCGGCCAGTCCGCGTGAGGCGTGCTGCTTGACCGACCCGGTGGAGCAGCCCAGGGCGGCGGCGATCTCGCGTTCGCTCATGTCGAGGAAGTAGCGCAATGCGACCACCTCCCGTTGCCGCTTGGGCAGCTTGACGAGGGCCTGTCGTAGGGCGAACTCGTCCTCCGTCCGGTTGGTGGGCCCACTGGTGCGGGCACTGTTGTCGTGGCGTCGCCGTCGCTGGGCCCGCCGCCAGAGGTCGATGGCCCGGTGCACGGCGACGGTGACCACCCACCCGTCGGGGACGGGATCGAGCTTGTCCCACTCACGAAGGGCACGCGCCATGGTGTCCATGGCCACATCTTCTGCATCCTCTCGGCTCCTCAGGATCTGGAAGCTCGCCCGGTAGGCGCGCAGGAACAGGCGCTCGAAGGCTTCGTCATACCCTTGGGCCTGGGTCGTCTCCGCTTCGGGTGCGTCCGTGGCTTCGGGCGCCTCAGGGATCACGCTTCATCGCCCTACATACGAATGAGGTGTCCGCCGCGTTGACAGCCCCACATGGTTGTTCTGGTGGGCGGGGCGGATCCCGGTGGGCACGGGGGACTCCTCTCGTCGACTACGGACGCCTTTGGTGGTCACGCCGGTCAACCCGTGCCGCGGGCCGGACGCCGGACCAGCGGCCACAGCCTCCCACCGGCGGCCTCCGGCCGGCTCCCGCTCGGGCCGGTAACATCACACTCCGATGGCGGCCGTGCCATCGCGGGCAACGGCGCCCGACGACAGATCCGGGGGGATTGTCCGTGCCTGGTCGACGACGGGGGACGTTGCTGCTCGCACTGGCGGTCATCCTCGCGGTGATGAGTGGCTCGGCGGCCGGCACCGGCTCGGCGGGTGCGCAGTCGGCACCGGGCACCGTGGGTCGGGCCGGCTTCGCCGGACATGGCTCCATCGGTCAGGCCTACGTGCTCGGGGCCCCTCCCGGGGCGAACCTGGTGCTGGTCAACGCGGAAGGGAACGGGGTTGGTGGCGGAACGGTCGATCGCCTGGGCAGCCTGATCATCCGCGGCGTCTCCGCCGGTGCGGGGTACTCCTTCCGTTCGACCGGTGGACCGCATCCGACGGCCACCGCCCCCTTCCGTGTCCTCTCACCCGGCGACATCCCGTCCGGGTCGTTCTATTCCGGCCAGCACCTGAGCATCGGTCTCAACTACCTCACCATGCGGGACGGCGTGAAGCTGTCGGCCACCGTGCGGCTTCCTCCCGGCAAGACACTGGCCGACGGCCCGTTCCCCACCGTCATCGAGGAATCGGGCTACGCCATCGCCGCCCCCCACAGCCTCGTCGACGCCGAGCTGCACACCAACGGTGCGTCCACCTCCGACCCACTGCTCCCGGACACGGCCACCGTCGTCGGGTCACTGATCGCGCCGCTGATGGGGTACGCAACCGTGAGTCTGCAGATGCGGGGGACCGGGTGCTCGGGAGGCGCGTTCGACCTGTTCGGGCTGCCCACCACCTACGACGGCTATGACGCCGTCCAGATCGCGGCCTCGCAGCCCTGGGTGGCCCATCACAAGGTGGGCATGGTCGGGATCTCCTTCTCCGGCATCTCGCAGATGTTCGTGGCCGGCACGCGGCCGCCGGGTTTGGCCGCCATCGCCCCCATGAGCCTCACCGATGATCTGTACTCCACCGGGTTCCCCGGCGGCATGTACAACAGCGGGTTCGCCGGCTCATGGATCGCCCAACGCATCGCCGACGCGCAACCCGCTCCGGAGGGTGGCCAGCTGTGGGCCCGGACCCTGATCCAGCAGGGTGACCGGCAGTGCCTGGCCCAACAGGCCCTCCACCTCGAGGCCCAGAACGTCAACGCCCTCCTGCAGGAGGCCAGCCATCGGTTGCCGTCGCTCTACGATCAACGGTCGCCGTCGACCTGGGCCAAGCGGGCCGACGTCCCCGTGTTCCTGTCCGGGGCGTTCCAGGACGAGCAGACGGGGGGGCAGTGGCCCGCCATCGTGGGCAACCTGGCCCACGACCCGAAGGTGTGGGTGACCGTGGTCAACGGCACCCACATCGATTCCCTGGGGCCCGGCACCATCTCCCGCTGGCTCGAGTTCCTCGACCTCTACGTGGCCGACCAGATCCCCTCCACCCCTCCGATCCTGCCCGCGTTGACCAGTCAGCTCTATCAGACGGTGGCCAATGCGCCCTCGGGCGCCGTCCCGGCCATCCGCTTCACCAAGGAGCCGAGCGTGGCGGCGGCCCGAGCCGCCTTCGAGCAGCAGCCCCGGGTGCGGGTCCTGTTCGACAACGGAGGCGGCAGCGCAGGGCCAGGGGCCATGCAGCCCGTATGGAACCTCGACTTTCCCGCCTGGCCCCCGCCCAAGGCCAAGGCCACCACCTGGCAGCTCGGCCCCGGCGGCACGCTGGGCAGCTCGTCGACCGGGTCGGCCACGGTGTCCTTCCGGCCCGACCCGTCGGCCCGCCCGGTCACCAGCCTGCCATCGCAGGGGAATCCATGGGCGGCGCTCCCGACCTACCAGTGGGCCCCGGTGGCCGGATCGGACGGCCTGGGATTCACCTCGCCGCCCCTGGCCCACGACGTGGTGGTCGTGGGACCGGGCAGCGCCAATCTGTGGGTCAAGAGCACGGCCCCGGACACGGATCTCCAGGCCACGGTGTCGGAAGTCCGACCGGACGGGAGTGAGCTCTTCGTGCAGACCGGACAGCTGCGGGCCAGCGACCGTGCTCTCGACCCGGAGGCGACCACGGCGACCCACCCGGTCCCCACCTACTCGGCCGCCACGGCGCGGCCCTTGCCGGCGGGTCGCTTCACCGAGGTGCGGATACCCCTGTTCCCCTTCGGCTACGCCTTCCGGGCCGGGTCCCAGATCCGGGTGACCATCACGGCACCGGGAGGGGACCGGCCGGTGTGGACGCTCGACACCTACCCGACGGGTGGTGCGGTCACCGACACGGTGGCACTGGGGGCGTCCCGCTCGGCCCTGGTCCTCCCGGTCGTCGCCGGCGTCAGCCCACCCGACCCCCAGCCGGCCTGTCCATCCCTGCGGGGACAACCGTGCCGGGCGTATGTGGCCGCGGCCAACGGCGGCTGAGAGGACGGGCATGCCGGCACCGAACTGGGCCCCTGCTTCGGTGGGGTCGGCCTACCGGCACCGCCCCACCGGGGCGGGCGAACTGGAGTCCGGCCAGGCGTGGGAGCGACTGCTGGCCTCCCTGACCCGGGCCGGGTCGGTGCTGCAGTCCCGTCGTGCCCCCCGGGAGGACGTGGACCAGGCGGCCGGCTACCGCCATCTCCTGGTCCTGTTGGCCCTGGGCATCGACGAGGCACTGCGTGACTCCGACCCCTACCGGCCGAACTTCAACCCGGCCAACGTGGACAACGTCCTCAAGTGGGGCATGGACTGCCCCGACGCCGCCTACTGCGGTGCGGCCATCCGCGGCGATGCCACCTACATGGTGCGCGGAAGGCGCAACTCCGTCCGCTATCTGGGCTTCCAGGTCATGGGGGGCATGACCAACACCGGCAATGTGGTCGCCGACGACCTCGACCTCGACGACGAGGGTCGCTTCGAGCTGGTGCTCTCGGCCACCGAGCAACCGGGCAACTGGATGCCGCTCGCCGAAGGCAGTTCGTCGCTCGTGGTGCGCCAGTTCTTCTATGACTGGACCAACGAGGAGCCGGCGGAACTGTCCATCGAGTGCATCGGCCGCCCACCGATCGGCACCGAGGAACGACCAGAGCCGTTGTCGGCTCCGGGGGTCGGGGGCCAGTTGGAAGCCCTCGGCGACTTCGTCGAGGCCAGCATCGACTTCTGGCTGGACGTGGAGGAAGGAGGCCGGGCCCAGGGCGTCAACTGCTTCCGTCAACCGGCCGCCCTCACCGGGATGGGGGCGGCGGCCGAGAACGTGAGCACCTGGGGCTCGTGGAGCCTGGCCGACGACGAGTCGCTGGTCATCGAGGTGGTCCCCCCCGAAGCCGTGTACTGGAGCGTCTCCCTGGGGAACTTCTGGTGGGAGACGATCGACTACGCCAACCGCCAGTCGAGCCTCAACGGTCACCAGGCCGTGCTCGATACCGACGGCGTGTTCCGTGCCGTGGTGTCCCACTCCGACCCGGGCATCGCCAACTGGCTCGACACCGGGGGCAACCACCACGGAGCGGCCATCTTCCGATGGCTGCGGGCCGAGAGCGCACCGGTGCCCGATGTCCGGGTGGTGCCCTTCGCCGACCTGGGAGCGGTGCTGCGGACCGATGTCGCCAAGGTGAGCGGCGAAGAGCGACGGCGTGTCATCGATGCCCGACGGGCCGCCGTGCAACGGCGCTTCCCGCGCTGAGAGCGAGGTTGGCCATGGATCTCGGCCTGCAGGAGGCAACCGCCGTGGTCACCGGGGGCTCCAAGGGGATGGGCCGAGCCATCGCCGAGCGCCTGGCCGTCGAAGGGGCACGGGTGGCCATCCTGGCCCGGGGCCAGGAGGCGATCGACGAGACGGTCACAGCCCTGCACGACGCCGGCAGTGCGGGATCGCTGGGGCTTGCGGTCGACGTCACCGACGGGCGCCAGGTCGAGGGGGCCTTCGCCGACCTGGGCCGGCGATGGGGCTCGCTCAACGTGCTGGTCAACACGCTCGGCCCGGGTGCCGGGCGCTTCGAGCAGCTGGAGGACGAGGACTGGGACGCCACTTTCGACCTCGGGGTGATGGCGGCGGTCCGGTGCGTGCGGGCCGCCCTGCCCCTGTTGCGCGCCGCGCCCTGGGCCCGGGTCGTGAACGTCTCCGCCCACTCGACCCAGCGCCAGAGCCCGATGCTGGTGGCCTACACCGCAGCCAAGGCCGCCCTCACCAGCGTGTCGAAGAACCTGTCCAAATCCTTGGCGCCGGAGGGGATCCTGGTCAATACCGTGAGCCCGGGATCCATCGTCACCGCCAGCTTCAGCGAGGGCCTGAGGTCGGCCTTCGAGGAGGAGGGGCTCGACGCCACCGACCCCTACGACGTCATGACGTGGATCGACGAGCACTTCCGCCAGCCGGCCGATCTGGGCCGGGCCGGGCTCCCCGAGGAGGTCGCATCGATCACCGCCTACCTGGCCTCCCGCACCAACGGGTACGTGACCGGGGCCGACGTGAACGTCGACGGCGGCTCGGACTTCGTCTGATGCTCGATGCCCGGGCCCTCGTCGACGCCGCCACCGCCCAGACCGGCCTCACCGAGTTCGGGGCCCCGGGGTGGCGGGAGGGTCTGGACCGGCTGATCGACTCGCTCAACGGCGAGGCGGGCCTGACGGCGCTCGGCGAGCAGATCCTCGGAGGGCGGTTCGCCATGCTGCTGGCCAACCGCCTCCGCATCCTGGGCGTGCTCGGCGCCAGTCCCGAGATCGCGGACGAGGAGATCGAGGGCCCACTGTTCATCATCGGCCTGCCCCGGACCGGGACCACCGCCCTGAGCAACCTGGTGGCGGCCGACCCCCAGATCCGCTCAGTACGGCTGTGGGAGTCCTCCGACCCGGTACCGCCGCCGGAGACCTCCACCGAGGCGACCGACCCCCGCATCGACGCCGCCCGGGCCGGCCTCGAGGCCATGTACGAGACGTTCCCGAAGATGCGGTCCCTGCACTTCCAGACGGCCACCGGGCCCACCGAGTGCCAGGACCTGCTGGGAATGGAATTCCGGACCGAGCACTTCGGGGGGATGGCCAGGGTGCCGTCCTACTCGCAATGGGTCATCGACTGTGACATGTCCGGTGTCTACGCCTTCCACCGGCGCGTGCTCCAGCTGCTCCAGTGGCACTGCCCGCCCCGGTTGTGGCACCTGAAGACGCCGGTGCACATGCTGGCTCTCGACGACCTCCGCGTCTCGTACCCCGGGGCCCGATTCCTCTGGACCCACCGCGATCCCGCCGCCGTGCTCGGATCGGTGTGCAGCCTCATCGCCTATACGCGCAGCTGGTGCAGCGACCGGAACGACGCCGAGGAGCTGGGCCACCAACAGGTGGAGCTGTGGGCCGAGGCCATCCGGCGGGCCCTCGAGTTCCGCGACCGGATCGGTGAGCGTTGGTTCGCCGACGTCGAGTTCGAGGCGCTGCAGTCCGACCCGGTGGCCGCGGTGGCCTCCGCCTACGAGCGGCTCGGCATCGAGCTGGGTGCGGGCCGTGCCCCGGTGGCGGACTGGGCGGCGGACCATCCCCCGAAGGAGCACGGGGTCCACGACTTCGCCCTCGCCGAGTTCGGGCTCGAGGCAGCATCGGTGCGGGACCACTTCGCCACCTACCTGGAGCGCTTCCCCCTGGGCCGCTAGGGCCCGACCGACGCCGAGCCGGCCGGACCGCGCGTCAACCCCGATGCGCCCCGAGAGCGGCCAGCACCTGGGCGGCGGCGGCCTCCCCGGAACGGATGGCGCCCTCCATGTAGCCGGGCCACTCCGGGGAGTAGTCGGCTCCGGCAAAGTGGATGTTGTCGACCGGGCCGCTGACGGCTGCACCCATCGAGGTGAGGACCCCGGGCGGGTTGAACGAGCCGTAGGCGCCGCCGGAATAGGGCTCCCGCGCCCAGACCAGGTCCACATAGTGGGTGGGTCGGGCCGCGGCCGGGCCGAAGTAACGGGCCAGGCTGGCCAGGACGGCCGCCCGACGATCGCCGTCGGACAGCCCGAACAGGGAGCGTCCCTGGTTGCCCTCGGCGAAGCCGACCAGCACCCCGGGGCTCCCCGACGGTGGGGAGTTGTCGTAGACGATCTCGATCGGCCCCGTGTCGGAGGTCACCGTCCCGCTCAGCCCCTGCTGCCGCCAGAAGGGTGTGTCGTAGACGGCCTGGATCTTCACGGTGGCACCGGTCGGCTGGCGTTGGAGGTACTGGGCATGGTCGGGCGGGAGGCCCGGATCGAACCGGATGGCCGCGGTCACCGACTTGGGCGCAGTGATGATGACCTGGCGGGCGCGGAAGGACTGGCCCGTCGTGTGCACGGTGGCCGTCCTGCCGCGCTCGACGGCGACCACCGGCGACGACAGCCGCACCGGGTGGGCCAGGCGTCGGGCCAGGCCTTTGGACAGCTGCTGGGGACCGCCCACGAAGCGGGTGCTCTGCGCCGACCCGATGATGGTGTTGAAGTCGCCGCCCACGCCGGTGATCTCGGCCAGGAGGTCCAGGAGCGATACCTGGGATGCCTCCTCGCCGTAGTCGGCGCGGATGGACAGCCCGGCCAGGAAGGTCGCCTCCGGGCTGTCGTTCTGGCCGGCGATCCAGCTCCCGATGGTCTGGGCGTCGTAGGCACCGGCTTGCAGCGCCTGCCACGGGGCGGCGGCCGACACCCCTGCTGCCATCTGGTTGAGCGAGGCGATGGTCTGTGCCAGCTGGGCCAGTGCCGTCGGGCTGGTCGGTGGGATGTCCCCGCTGTAGCGCTGCAGCTGGCCGCTCCGGTAGTACAAATTGCTCCCCGTGGCGTAGGTGGGGAAGAGGCCGACCCCGAGCTCGTGGGCCAGGGCCTGCACGCGGGTCTGACCGGGGCCTGTCCACTCGCCGCCGAGCTCCACCACCACCCCCGGGGCCACGGCGACGTCGTAGTTGCGGCCGCCCACCCGTCGGCGCGCCTCGAGCACCAGGACCGAACGACCGGCCCTCTCGAGGGCGGTGGCGGCGGTCAGCCCGGACAGCCCGGCGCCGACCACGATGACGTCGTAGTCGGACCCGCCCGCCGGCGTGGCCCCCGCAGCCGAGCCTTCCTCGCCTCCGGTCGAGGCCACGGCCAGGCCCGCCGTGACCGCACCGGCCACTGCTGCACCGGCGAGCAGGCCGCGACGGCTGAAGCGCTCATCATCGGGCGGCCCTGTTCCGCCTCTGGTGTCGTCGGGGCCCGAGATGCAAGGAGCCTATCGAGCCGCCATCGTCGCGCGCCGCGGCGCCGCTCTTGACCGGGTCGAGGCCGTGCGGTATCCATGCAGCGGGCCCCTCGCCCGCTCCGAGGAGAAGATTTCAATGACGTTGTCGCGTGATGTTGTGGTTCCGGGGATGCTGGAGGAATACCGGTCGTTCGAGGAACTGCTGCGAGGGCTCTCGGCCCAGCAGTGGGAGACCCCCAGCCGGTGCGACGGCTGGCGCGTGGCCGACGTGGCCGCCCACGTCGTCGGGCAGCTGTCCGATGTCGTCAACCTGCAGCTCGAAGGGTTGGGCTCGCCGGAGGTGACGAAGCGCCAGGTGGACGAGCGCCGGGGCAGGACGCCGGGCGACCTGGCCGACGAGCTCGAGGCGGGCACCAAGGCGGCCGGCGATCTGGCGCCGTCCTTTGACGATGCCGCCTGGTCCGCGCCCGCACCGGGTGGTGTCGGCGGCACCCTCGGCTTCGGCATGGAGGCGCTGTGGTTCGACACCTACCTGCACGGCGACGACGTGCGTTCCGCCGTCGGCCAGACCCGGACGTCGGAGGACGGGACGCGTCCCTCGTTGTCCCATATCGCCCAGGTCCTCTCCGATCAGCAGTGGGGCCCCGCCGAGCTCGCCTTTCCGGGCTTCGAGGTGTTCCCCGTCTCCGGCGGGGGCGGGAGGACCATCAGCGGCGATCCATTCTCGTTCATCCTGGCCTCGACCGGCCGCGGCCAACCGGCCGCCTTCGACCTGGACGAATCGGTGAACATCTACCGGTAGGGCTGCCCGCTCAGGCCCAGCCCAGCTCCTCGAGCCGGCGGTCGTCGATCCCGAAGTGGTGGCCGATCTCGTGGATCACCGTCTTGCGGACCAGCTCCACCACTTCCTGCGAGGTCTGGCAACTGGCGCAGATCGTGGCCATGAAGATGGTGATGCGGTCGGGCATGGACGCGGAGTAGTTGGCGCGTCTGGTCAGTGGCACTCCCTCATACAGACCCAGCAGCCCGCCCGGTGGGCTGAGCTCGTCCACCACCACGGCGACGTTCTCCATTTCGGCGCGAAGGCCCTCGGGTATCCCGTCGATGGCGCTGGTCACCAACTCCTCGAACTGCTCGACCGGCATGGTGACCACATCACATCATGGCAAGGATGGCGACCCCTCAGCGCTCGTCGACGGGACCGGACGGCTGGAGGGGGTCCATGTGGAACGTGAACATGCGCTGAGGATCGATCCGTGCGCAGATGGGTCCGGAGTCGAGAAATGATTCCCATTCAGCTCCGTATCGGGGGACGTACACCTCCAGAAGGGTCCGACGGAAGCCCTTCTGCTCGCCGCTCTGCACGTCGACGGGAACGGCCGTTCCGTGGACGGTGACGGCGAGGTGCTCGCCCGGAAGGTGGGTGGCACTGACCTGCGGGCGGTGCCGAATGTGGCGGAACCTCACCGAGTCCGGCGACGAACCGAAGTAGAACGCGCCACGGTAGAAGATGCCATCGACCGGCCCGATCAACGGTCGGCTGTCCGCGCCGTGACCGTGGCCAGGGCCAGGAGGGACATCCCCGTCAGGCGGCCGCTGACCTCCGATGCGGTCAGACGCCGTTCGGGCGTGAGGATGCTCCGCAGGTGGCTGCCGGCAGCCGCCGCGCTGCGATCGAGAAGGTCCTGGAGAGACACCAGATCTGCTGACGTCTCGTGCACGAGGGCAATTGTGCCGGTCCATGGCCCGCCGCGCTCTGGACGCGGCTCGGGCCCTTACCCCGCCAGCAGGGCCGGGGCCAGCTGCCGGTAGGCGTCGAAAGGAAAGCCGTCGGAGCGGTCGGCCACCACCTGCACGCAGACGTGATCCGCCCCGGCGTCGTGAAAGGCACGCACCCGCTGGGCGAGGGCGGCGGTGTCGCCCCAGGCCACGACGGCGTCGACCAGCCTGTCGGTACCGCCCCCCTCGAGGTCGTCGCCGAACCCCAGCGTGGCCAGGTTGTGGGCATAGTTGGTCAGCCCGAGGTATCCCGTGGTGTACTCCCGGGCCTTGGCCCGGGCCACCACCGGATCGGGCTCGAGCACGACGGCCAGCTCCGGGGCCAAGAGGGGCCCGGGGCCCATGAGGCTGCGGGCCCGGGCGATGTGCTCGACCGGCACGAAGTAGGGATGGGCCCCCGCCGCCCGCTCGGCAGCGAGGGTGAGCATGCGGGGCCCGAGGGCGGCCAGAACCCGTCGATCTGCTGCCACCGTGGGCCCGAGGTCATCGAGCGCGTCGAGATAGCTGACCATCCGGGAGTAGGGGCGGGCGTACGGCGTGCCGAGCCGCTCGACGATCGGGGCGTGGCTGGCTCCCAGGCCGAGGAGGAACCGCCCTGGATGGGTGGCCTCGAGCCCGGTCGCCCCTGCTGCTGCCTGCGCCGGGGTGGCGTGCCAGATGGACAGGATCCCGCTGGCCACGGGCACCTGCTCCGTGCGGGCCAGGAGCCGACCGAACCGGTCGGAGAAACCGGGCTCCATGCCGCCGGAGCTCCACAGGGCCCCGTAGCCGAGCGATTCCAATTCGGCCGCGGCCGCTCCGGGAGTCCCGTCGGCGCCGCGCCAGCTGCCGCTCCACCAGACGCCCACGCGGCCGAGTTCCATCAGACGCCAGGCTAGTGACCGCCGGAACGGTCGTCCCGGTCCTGCGGTATTCGAGATCGTGAGACGGCACACTGTGCCCGACCATGGGCGACGGTACGGGCGGCGAGCCTCAGGCCTCCATGGCCGCGGCGGCCAGGGCCCGCATCTCGGGGGGCACGAAGTTGTTCTCGGTGGTGGTCTCGGCCTCGGTGAGCTCCACCATCCGTTGGGCCACCTCGGCCGGGTCCATCTGGCCGCTGGTGACCATCTCGCCGACCGAACGGAACAGATCGGAGGCCGAGGCATTGATGGAGGCATCGCCGAACCACTCCCACATCGAGTCCGCCATGCGGTCGTTGAATCCGGTCTGGTAGGGACCCGGGTTCAGCAGGGTGACGTCGATGCCGAGCGGGGCGAGCTCGCCCCGCATGGCCTTGCCCATCGCCTCGAGGGCGTGCTTGGTCATGGCGTAGGGTCCGAAGGTGGGTGCGGAGAGCACCCCGGCGATCGACGACATGATGATCACCCGCCCGCGGCCCTTGGCCACCATGCCCTTGAGCGCGTGCTGGGTGACGGCGAGCGTGCCGAACACGTTGACGTCGAACAGCCGGCGGACCCGCTCGATGGGGACATCGGCCATCGGGCCGGTCTGTCCCGCCCCGGCGTTGTTGATGAGCACGTCGATGTCCCAGGCGGCGACCTTGACCACGTCGTCGCTGGTGATGTCCACCCGCTCGACGGTCAACTGGGGCGCCTCGGCCCGCAGCGAGTCGGCCTGCTCGTCGGTCTCGGTGGTGGCGATCACCTGGTGGCCGCGTGCGGCGAGGGCGAGGCCGGCCAATCTGCCGAACCCACTTCCGGCGCCGGTGATCATCACGGTCTTGGCCATGGCCGCCACGATAGGTGATGGGATGCCGAACGCGAGTCCTACGTATGTTGGAGCGCTGCCCTCCAAGGTGAGAGGTCGAGCCTCGGATACCGGAGGGCCGTGCTCGCCACTAGGGCCTCGTTCCAGATCGGGTGGCCCGGCGGCGGGAAGCCGAACAGTTCGAGCTCCCGAGGAGTCGACCGCTCGGCGAACGTGGTCCACTCCGGATCAGTGGAGTGGGACTGCGCCTGGTTGTAGCCGATCCAGTCCTGCCCGGCGCACTTGAACGCCACGGCCAGCAGGAAGCGGGCCCGCTCCGTGCCCTCGAACGGGCCGCCGCGGTGGAAGACGTCCGACCGGTAGGCGAGGTACGAGCCGCGCACACCGGTGGCGCTGTGCTCGGCCGCGTACAGCTCCGGTTCGTGGTCGGGCATCACCACCGGCGTAATGGCAGACACATGGGCCGAGTCCTGCACAGAGGTGACCCGGGTGGGTTTGTCGGCTTCGGTTACGTCGGAGAGGTAGAGAAACCCCTCCAGGTTCCACCACGGCGCCTGGCTGCCGGCCGGGAGCCACGAGTGGTTCCGGTCGATGTGCATCGGCTGTTCGTAGTTGGTCAGGCCCGAGTACGAGGCGGTGGCGTGGCTCTGGTAGAGCCGGATGTCCTCGGTGCCCAGGGCACGCTCGGCAAAGTCGACGATGGAGGGGTGCACGCAGAGTCGATTGAGCGACCCCGAGCCAGGAAACGGGAAGGCCGAGTTCCAACGGTGCTGTTCCCCGCGGAAGCCGGGTCCCTCCTCGGGCCAGATGAACTCCTCTTGCTGGTCGGCCTTGGAGCCCAGCCACTTCAGGGTGGCTCCCTCGGGATCCGAGTGGTATTCCTCCGAGGTCGGGAACAGCAAGTGGAGATCGTCGAGGACCCGGTCGATCTCCTCGGTGCCCACCAGGCCGTCGAGGAGGACCCAGCCATGCTCCTGCCAGGTGTCGACCTCGGCGTCGGTGGCACGTCGTGGAGTCAAGGTACCGTCCTCTTGGGTTCGCGGCTCGGTGGAATCGATGTGCCCACAGGATACGTCCGTACGGATCAGAGGGGTCTGCCGCTCGAGGCCTCGCGGATGCAGGCGGCGCCGGCGTCGCCGCTTGCCGTTGCCCCCCTCGTCATCGGCATCCGGGATGAAGCCGACTGATTCGGCTTGGTGCCATTGGGTTTGGGACCACGAATCGCGAGCTCACCACTTGCGACGTAGGATCGCAGGTCACGCCGGCCGGGATGGGGGCCGGCAGCGGCCCGCACAAGAGGGTGAGAAGGGGAGGGCGATGGCGCTCAGCTATGACGAGGCCTCTGCGCAGGTCACGGGTCCGGACCAGATCTTCGAGCTGGTCGACGCGTCGGTCGACGGGGTCGACTACCGACTGTTCAAGAACGCCCCACCGACGCTGGGCCAGGTGTTCGCGGGCGCTCGTGGAGAGGACTCGACGTTCATCGTCTACGAAGACGAACGGTGGACGTTCGATGAGACCATGCGCCACATCGACGCCCTGGCCAGCGCACTCGTCACCACCTTCGGCATCAAGAAGGGCGACCGGGTCGGCATCGCCATGCGCAACCTGCCCGAGTGGATCGTGTCCTTCGCCGCCATCCTCTCCGTCGGAGCGGTATCGGTCTCCCTCAACGCCTGGTGGACCGAGGCCGAGGTCGACTACGCCATCGAGGACTCGGCCCTCTCGCTCCTGATCGCCGATCCGGAGCGGATCGATCGCGCCCATCGTGCCGCGCACTCCCGGAACATCCCGATGGTCGTCGTGCGGGCCGACCTGATCGAGCCGGGCCCCACCGGCGTCCACCGCTACGACGAGGTCATCACGCTGGGGGACCCCATGCCCGTCGTCGAGGTCGCCCCCGAAGACGACGCCACCATTCTCTACACCTCGGGGACCACGGGATTCCCCAAGGGGGCGGTGTCGACCCACCGGGCTGTCACCCAGGCACTCATGGCGTTCTGGGCCAACGCCACCATCCTGACCGCTCGCAAGGGCACTGACATGCTGGGTGGGGGCCGCACACCGTGCTTCATCCTCATCGTGCCGCTCTTCCATGTCACGGGCTGCGTCCCGGTCATGCTGAGCTGCTTCGGGATGAAGATGAAGCTGGTCATGATGCACCGCTGGGACCCCGAGAACGCCCTCCGCCTCATCGAGGCCGAGAAGGTCACCGCCTTCGTCGGTGTGCCCACGCAGAGCTGGGACATGCTCGAGAGCCCGGCCTTCTCCAAGTACGACACCTCATCGCTGGCCACCATCGGCGGTGGCGGGGCGCCGGCCCCGGTCAAGCTGGTGGACCGTGTCGAGAAGGGGTTTGCGCGTGGCCGACCCAATATCGGCTATGGGATGACCGAGACCAACGCCTTCGGACCTGGGAACAGCGGGGACGAGTACGTGACCCACCCAACGTCGACCGGTCGGGCCCAGACCACCATCATGGACATGGAGATCCGCGATGAGAACGGCATCTCGGTCCCGGCGGGAGTGCGGGGCGAGATCTGGATGAAGGGACCGAACCTCATACGGGGCTATTGGAACAAGCCCGAGGCCACCGCCGAGACCATCGTCGAGGGATGGCTCGCCTCCGGTGATCTGGGCCGGATCGACGAGGAGGGGTTCCTCTACATCGAGGACCGGGCCAAGGACATGGTGCTCCGGGCCGGGGAGAACGTCTACTGCGCCGAAGTGGAGAGTGCCATCTACGACCACCCGTCGGTCTATGAGGCCGCGGTCTTCGGTGTCCCCAACGAGCGGCTCGGCGAAGAGGTGGCCTGCGTCATCCAGAACAAGGCCGAGTCCACGCTGAACGGTGACGAGCTCAAGGACTTCCTGGCCGAGCGGCTCGCACCGTTCAAAATCCCGAGCCGCATCGCCTTCACCGACGAGCGGCTGCCCCGGAACCCCTCCGGGAAGATCCTCAAACGCGAGCTGCGCGAGCACTACTTCGCAGACGCCGGGTAGCGACCGGTCCATCATGACCGCGCCACCGGGCCTGCACCCGGGGCGGGACTCGCGGGATTACTGCGGATACCCGTGGCCCGGGGCGGCCACCTCCGGAGCGGCCGCCTCGAAGTCGCGCGCAGCCCGGACCAGCAGCGTCCCTCAGGCCTTGTCCACCTTCTTGAGGGCGCCGTAGCCACGCTCCATGGCCGACGTGATGATGTTCTCGAAGTCCTTGTCGGTCAGCACACGGGGTGTCCCGAGCGAGGCGGACCGCCAGTAGAGCTCGGCCAGCCATTCGAGGAGCTCGAGGCGCTCGACGGCCTGGTCCATGGTGCTGCCGTAGGCGACGGAGCCGTGGTTCTGCATCATGGCGGCGTTCCGGCCCTTCAGTGCCTCGATGACATTGTCGGCGAGCTCCTGGGAGCCGAAGGTCGCGTAGGCCGCAGTCCGGGGGGCACCTCCCAGGCCCAGACAGCTGTAGTGCAGTGGTGGCAACTCGTCGTGGGTGCAGGAGAGCGCGGTGGACGCCATGGCATGGGCATGGGTGATGGCCAGGGCGTTGGTGGCCGCGTAGATGCCGGTGTGGAGGGGTACCTCGGAGGTGGGGGCGAGGTCCCCGTCCACGATCTCGCCGTCCATTTGGATGACGGTGACCATCTCGGCCGTCACGGTGCCCAGGTCGGCCCCGGTAGGGGTCACTGCCACCAGGTCTCCCTTGCGGGCGGAGATGTTGCCGGCCGTGCCGATGACCAGACCTTCCTCGGCCAGGTGGCGGCTCGCACCGGCCACCGCCTCTCGTTGCTCTGCCAAGAGCAGATCGCTCATTCTCAGGTCCTTTCCGAAAGATCGAACACTACTGCTTGGAACGGTGACACGGCCGGGTCGCCCTCCGTGGTGAGAGCAGGCAGGTGGTCGGGCCGCGGACTCTCGCTCAATTCGCCCACCCGACGGGAAACGTCACTGTCCTTTCACGTCCTGGCCGTGCCGTAGTGAAGGTGGATCACGCCGCTGGCGAAACGACGCTCGTCCAGGAGCTCGAGTTCGATGCGGACATCGTTCGGAAAGGCCGGTGTGCCGCCTCCCACCAGGATGGGAACCACGAAGAGGTGGTACTCGTCCACCAAGGCGGCATTGATGGCCTGGGCGGCGAGGTCGGGACCGCCCACGCTGAGGTCAGGCCCGGACGCCGACTTCATCTGTCGGACCGCCTCGGGGTCGAAGACCTGTTCGATCCGAGTCCGGGCGCTGGATGCCGTTCCCAGTGTCGTCGAGTACACGATCTTGTCTGCCGCCCGCCAGATCTCCGCGAAGTCCCTCGTGACCGATCGATCGGTGGGGGCCTGGATGGTTTCCCAGCCCACCATGGTCTCGTACATCCTGCGTCCATACAGGTAGGTCCCGATCGGCCGTTCGGTGTCGTTGATGAAGGAGTGCACCTCTTCGTCCGGCTCGGCCCAGTCGAAGTTGCCGGCCTCGTCCGATGTGTAGCCGTCGAGCGACGCAATCACCGCATAGATCAGCCTTCCCATGGCGCTATCCCCTGCAGGTCGGAGGCTCGCTACCGCTCCATTGCCCACCACATCGCAGTGGCGACATGTGGAACAGTATCCGCCTGTCGGCGCGGCGGCTCATCGGGACATCGGTCAGAGCCCTCAAGACCGGCCACCACTATGCCGATGGCGTAGGCATGACCGCGCAACCGGAGCCCAGAGGGGACGAGAGGCGCGGCGATGCCGAATGGAGTTGCCCTGAGTGCGGTCGTCCGACCGAGGCGAACCCGGCCACGGGTGAGCCCTTCCGCCTCTGTCGTTCCTGCTACGACTCCTACGTCCACCACGCCGGCCGCTAGTCTGCTCAGCCCGCGGGGAAGCTGCTCTCCTGCCAACCGATGGCGGATGAGGACACCGAACCGGCCACTGGCGCCGTCGTCATCGCCGGGGCCGCGCAACTCGCCAGACCGGTCTGTGCTCCGTACCAAGTGGCACCGCCCGCCGCTCTCCATACCAACCAGCAGATGCCGTCCGAGGATCGGTCCGCCATGGTGATGCTCCCGCTACCGGCGGCATCGCTTGCGACGACGACGCTGACCGTCGACGCATTGACCGAAGGCCCGGAGACGAACGAGATCGAGGGATCGGATGCCGACAACGTCGAGATGTCAAGGGATCCGAGCCCACCAGCGGTAGCCGACGCAGCCGCAGCGGCCGTCAACCCCGTGGACAGCGCCTGCTGGGCCTGAAGCTCGTTCGTCTGGCCGACGCCGGGAGCGTTGGCCACGCTGGGCTTGGCGACACTGCCCGAGTGCAGCGCGTTTCCCAAGAGGAGTGCGACCAGAAGGGCAGTCGCGACCAAGCTGAGCACAGTGGCGATCATCGACAATCCGGCATCGAGGCTGATCTCCAGTTGCCGGTCCTCCCGTGCGCTCGATTGCATGGTCACCCTCCGAGCCTTCAGCGACACGCAGATTCCGGCCAAATCCGCCATTGCCCCCGAAGGAGCTGGCTGAGGAGGCGCGGTGCGACGCCCTTGGGTCATCGGCTCGTCCCGCTATCGAACTTGAGTCTCGGGCCGAACGACGACAGCGAAATCGCAGTCCGGGCGCACGGAGCGGACTCGAGGAGAGGAAAGGGGACGGCCGCGTCGGCGGCTGATCCCCTAGTCACACCGCCAACGGGCTCGTCCCACCGCCCCCCGTCCTAGTTGATCCTGCCAACCAATCGAGGTCCCGCACACAGTTGATCGGCCGATCGTAAGCCGAACATTCATTCGAGTTAAGAAGGACCTAAGACCTGCGGTCGCCTGTTGCTCAGAATCCGAAGGCCGTCCGGAGGCTGTTTGCAGACGCGGCATCGCCCAACTCTGGGACGCCGGCGACGTCTTCGGCCGCTTTGAGCAGCGAGTAGTGCGTGAAGGGTGTGGCCGACACCGTGCCGGGTGTCGTGTACGGGGACATGGCGATCATGGCGACGTTGTTGTTGCTGGAGCCCTCGTCCCACACGATGATCACGGCGAGCTGTCCCGAGGCGTAGTCGGGCCCGCTGGTGATCTGCGGGATCCATCCCGCCAGCCACGAGTCGCCCTGCTGGATTGATCCGTCGTGCATATCGTTGTTCAGATTTGGGGTGACGGTGCTGAATGTAGGCAGCGTGCCGTTGACCACGTCGGAGTGCAGGGCACCGGATGTGGTGGTGCCCAGCGGCACGTCGTTGGTGGCGCAGTCGGACAGGTCGGTGTAGTACTCGGCAGGGTTGTGCTTGCTGGCGTAGGCCGGGCCGCTGTTCGAGCAGTTGCCCGCCATCGATTCGGCGTAGCCTCTCCAGCTACCTGCCACCTGGTTGAAGATGTTGTCGTTACCGGTCAGGCACGACCCACCGGGGTTGCAGTCGCTGGTCCACGGGGACGATGCATAGCTGACCCCAGATGTTGAACTCATGTAGTTCGGCAACGACGGATGGGCGACGGCCTGGTAGTTGCTGGCCTGCCCACAGGCGTTGGCGTAGGCGTTGATGTTCGGCGCCGATGAGCTACCGATGATCTCGGACCGACTGTGGTTCTCCTCGTAGATGACCATGACCTTGCTCGTTGCCGGGGTGCCGACCCTGGAGCCACAGGCATCGCCGACAGGCGACGCCGTGGTCTCCGCCATGCCCACGATCGGCTTGTTGAGGTGGATCGACCCGGTCGAACCGTGGAACGTGGCGTCGCCATAGGAGAAGACCCCACCGTCGGAACCCACCAGCCAGTAGCCCTGCCCGCCGGGTGTCCCGGTCATGCCCACGATCGGCATGGTGAGATGGATGGCCCCGGTCGAACCGTGGAAGGTGGCGTCGCCATAGGAGAAGACACCACCGTCGGAGCCCACCAGCCAGTAGCCCTGCCCGTCGGGGGTGGCAGCAATGCCTACGATCGGTTGGTTGAGGTGCATGGCCCCGGTGGACCCGAAGTACGTGGCGTCGCCGCCGCAGAAGACACCACCGTCGGAGGCCACCAGCCAGTAACCCTGGCCGTCGGGAGTGGCGGCAATGCCTACGATCGGCTTGTTGAGGTGGATCGACCCGGTCGAACCGTGGAATCTGGCGGTGCCGAAGGAGAAGACGCCGCCATCGGAGCCGACCAGCCAGTAGCCCTGACCGTCCGGGGTCGAGGCCATGCCCACGATCGGTTTGTTCAGAGCCAGCGCTCCGGTCGAGCCCTGGAACGTGGCGTCGCCGTAGGTGAAGACGCCCCCGTCCGAGGCGACGAGCCAGTAGCCCTGCCCGTCAGGTGTCCCGGCCATGCCCACGATCGCCTTCTTGAGGGTGAGCGCCCCGATTGATCCGTGGAACCCTGCGCCGGCGCCGGAAAAGATGCCCCCGTCGGAGGCGACGAGCCAATAGGTGGAGGCAGGGGTGCCAGGTGTGGATGGGTGTGTACCCATTGACGAATTGGCGGCCGGGCTGGTCACGGCTCCATGGGAGTTCGTTTGACCAGCACCGGCGAGAACGAGGCCAACGTTCGCTGCCGCGAATGCTCCCAGAGCAAGGATGAGACCCATTGCCAGTCGGTGCCATCGCCCCGACGCGATCAGGGTCTGCTCATCAAGGTTCAACTTCGTCTGGCCACCTCTCACCCGTCGGTCGTGCCAGACGCTAACCCAACGAAGGGGACGAGTCCGGGTGCCGTCATGGACGAACGTTCCCGGTATACCGGAGTCCATGCCCAAAGATTCTGTCCTGCTGGGTGGTCGGCCCGTTCATCGCATGGGATTTTGGTGCCATGCAGCTGCCCGGTCCTGGTGTGTTTGGGCCGCCCAAGGATCGGGACCTTGCCTTGGCCGTGCTCCGCCGTGCGGTTGACGCCGGGGTGAACCACATCGACACTGCTCAGTTCTACGGGCCGGATGTGGCCAACGAGCTACTGCGTGAGGCGCTTCATCCCTATCCCGCCGACCTCGTGCTGGTGTCGAAAGTTGGCGCCAAGCGAGACGGTCGGGGTCGGTGGCTTCCCGCGCAACGGACCGAGGAACTCCGGGCCGGCGTCGAAGCCAACCTGGCCTCCCTCGGTCTGGAGCAAGTCCCGGTCGTGAACCTGCGTCGTCTTCCCGAGTCCGCTGTTCCGCTCACGGAGCAGCTGGACCTCATGGAGGCCCTGCGTCGGGAGGGCCTCATCGGAGGGATCGGATTGAGCAACGTCGGTTTGGAGGAGTACCGGACAGCCGGCTCTCTGATCGAGGTGGCGTGCGTTCAGAATCCATACAACTTGGCTGACAGGACTGGAGAGGATGTCTTCGAGGCTTGCCGATCAGAAGGGACTCCGTTCGTCCCGTTCTTCCCATTGGGCTCGGCCTTCCACTCCGAGAACCCAGTGCTCGGCGCACCATCAGTCCAGGCCACGGCTCAGCGGCTCGGGGCAACGTCGGCCCAAGTCGCCCTGGCTTGGCTGCTGCACCTGGCACCGAATGTGCTTCTCATCCCCGGAACGTCATCGATCCTCCACTTGGAAGAGAACCTTGCCGCCGCCGACCTCTTGCTCGACGAAGAAGCCCTTGAAGCCCTTCCGTAGAAGGCGAGCTGAGTCGGTCCCAGGACCCACCGTGGCTGGGAGGGCTCCGACCCAGCAAACCTGGCCCGTCTGAGATCAGTTAGAACCTGACGGTGACGCCGGTAAGCGTCTCGGACAGGTTCCAGAGGCCTGCTGCCGTGGTCTCATCGTACGAGCGTCGGCTGGATCTCACGGTCTTTGGATAGCCGCGTTGTTCAAACAGTCCGTCAGGCCCGATGAAGGAACCACCGGGCAGCGGCGGTTGGGTGGCTGCATAAAGTGCGGGCAGAGCCCCCATGTGGGCGCTCTGCGCGACGAGGCAGTTGGTGACACTCATGACTCTGTCCTGGAACGAATCGGTATGGGACTGCAAGTTGGTGGCTGCATAGCCGGGGTGCGCAGCGAGTGCCTTGCCGGTCGATCCGGCGGCAGAGAATCGACGGTCGAGCTCGTAGGTGAACAGGAGATTGGCCAACTTGGACTGGCCGTAGGCTTGCCAGCGCTGATAGCGGCGACGGTCCCAGTTCAGGTCGTCGAGGTGGATACGCCCCATTCGGTGTGCAGCGCTGGACATGGTGACGACTCGATCGGTGATTCGTCCCAGCAAGAGGCCGGTGAGGGCAAAGTGACCGAGGTGGTTGGTCCCGATCTGTAGTTCAAACCCGTCCTTGGTCCTACTCTTTGGAGTCGCCATCACGCCCGCGTTGTTCACCAAGACGGCAATCTCGCCCAGATCGGCAGCGAAGGCGCGTATTGAGGCCAGGTCGGCTAGATCCAGATGACGGACCTCTGTTTGACCGGGCATTGCCGCCGCGGCCTGCTCGCCCTTCTTGGTGTCCCGACAAGCGACGATGACATTCGCACCAGCACGCGCCAGTTCAGTGGCGGCCACCGCGCCGAGCCCACTGTTGGCTCCGGTGACCACGAAGGTCCGTCCGCTCTGGTCGGGGATGTCGGCAGCGGTCCACTTGGCCATCCCTCCACCTTAGAAGTCCTCGACCTCACCTGATCCCGCTCGCATTGGGGATACGTTGACGGATCAGCGAAGTACTGCTCAGGGATTTGGCAACGGAGGGACCATGAGAGGGCTCAAGGGAAAGTGCATCGTCGTGACGGGGGCTGCATCGGGCATCGGGTGGGCCTGCGCACACCGGCTGATCGCAGAAGGTGCACGAGTGGTGGGGGCGGACATCGTGGACCTCCCTGCCGGCCCGTTGGGCCCGTCGGGAAAGCCGGTGACCAAGAGGTCATGGGAGTTCCACCTCGTCGACATTGCGGACGAAGGGTCAGTACTGCAACTTGTAGCCTCCGCCGGTCGCTTCGGAGGCCGCATCGACGGGCTGGTCAACGCGGCCGGTGTGGCAAGTGGGGGGCCGGTGCACATGCTTCCCGCCGAGGAGTGGGATCGCGTTCTCCGGGTCAACCTGACCGGCACATACCTGGTGGCGAAGCACGTGATCAATGCCATGTTGGGGCAACCGAGCGTGGAAGGGTCGCGTGGCGCCGTCGTCACGGTTGCCAGCATCGAGGGGCTCGAGGGCACCGCCGGAGGCAGCGTCTACAGTGCCTCCAAAGGGGGTGTGGTCATCCTCACGAAGAGCATGGCCATCGACTACGCGGGCCGAGGTATCAGGGTCAATGCCCGCTGTATGTCCCGGCTTCATCGACACTCCGATGACGCAGCAGGTGTTCGAGGCGCCAGGGTTGGAGCCGTCGAAAGTCAGTGCGATCGCTGAACACAAGCTTGGTCGCTTTGGACGCCCCGAAGAGGTTGCCGCCGCTTCCGCCTTCCTGCTGTCAGACGACGCGTCCTTCATCACCGGCCAGGCCCTGGCGGTGGACGGGGGATACACGGCCGGACGGGACCACGGCGTCACCAAGATGCTGGGGCTCTCGGGGCCCGAGGTCTGATTGCTCGGACTTTCCCGGACCTTCACGGCCTCGGGATTCGCCCATACTGCCGGGTGCCGTGGATACCGTGACTCGCGATTGACAGCCCCACGCAGTGAGGGTTCACTAGATCTGAAATTGAAGTTGAGAGTGGGAGGCAGACCCATGGCGGAGATTGCAGTCGACACGGTAAGCGAGCTTCGGAAGTCATTTGAGGGTGAGGTCTCACTCCCCGGCTCATCGTCATACGACGAGGCGGTCCGCATCTGGAACGGTGCTGTCACCCGACGACCGGCTGTCGTCGCAAGCTGTACCACGGCGGGGGATGTCGTCGCCGCTCTCGAGGTGGCTCGCAGGGAGGGCCTCGAACTATCGGTCCGGGGCGGCGGCCACAACTATGCAGGTAACGCATTGTGCGAAGGGGGCATGATGATCGACCTCACTCCGATGAAGACGGTGACGGTGGACGTCGAAGCGCAGCGAGCCACCTGTGGAGGAGGAACGACCTGGGGAGAGTTCGACGCTGCCACACAGGCACACGGTCTCGCCGTCCCCGGTGGGTTCATCAGCCATACCGGAGTCGCCGGCTTGACGTTGGGAGGTGGCATCGGTTGGCTCTCGCGGTTGGCGGGGCTGTCATCCGACAACCTGGTGGGAGCAACGGTGGTGACCGCCGACGGACGGGTGCTGAAAGCGTCAGGCGATGAGAACCCCGACCTCTTTTGGGCCATACGCGGCGGCGGCGGCAATTTCGGTGTTGTCACCGAATTCGAGTTCGGACTCCATCAAGTCGGGCCCCTGGTGCATCTGGGCCTCTTCCTCTTCAGCCCGGAGCACGGGCGTGACCTCTTCCGCTTCGCCCGCGAGTTCGTCCGGGACCTTCCAGACGAATCGCAGGTCTTCCTGGCCGGACTCAACGCTCCGCCTGAGCCCTTCGTACCTGAGGAGCTGCAGCTCAGCCCGGTCTTCGGTCTCGTCGTCGTGGGACTTGGCGATGCCGAGACACACCAGCGTCTCATCGCTCCGATCAAGGACAGTCTCAGTCCAATCGTCGAACTGGTCACGCCCATCCCCTACGTGGACCTCCAGCAGATGTTCGACGCGTCCGCACCTTGGGGTCTGCACTCGTACGAGAAGGCCATCTACGTCGATGATCTGACCGACGGCGTCATCGACGCCATCGTCGAGCACCAGGCCAAGAAGATGTCACCGCTCTCATTTGTCCCGATCTTCAACTTCGGAGGGGCGTTTCGACGAGTGGACGAGGAGGACACCGCCTTTGGCGGGTCTCGCGACACCGGCTATGCAATCAATATCTCGGCCACCACGCCATCTCCGGAGGAATTCGATGCCGAGCGGTCGTGGGTCCGCGACTACTGGTCCGCACTGCTTCCGCACGCCTCAGGCAGCGGAGGATACGTGAACTTCATGACCGAGTATGACGAGGACCGTGTCCGCAACTCCTACGGTGCAAAGTACGAGAGACTGCAGCAGATCAAGGCCGCCTTCGACCCGGACAACGTCTTCCATCTCAATCCGAACATCAAACCTGCCTGACCGTCCGCCTGGCGTCAACTGCTCCAGCTGACCCAGCTGGGGACTGGAGGGGTCCCTCCCGAACCGGAATCCTTGGCCCGTTGAGTGGGCGGGATTGACCGGACGCCCCGGTCAGCCTCAGGTGAGGCGCTCTGCATCGAGCATCGCCAGCATCTTCTTGGGTGCCACGGCGCGGTAAGCGTCCTCACACAACACCTCCACCTCATCCCAGGGCACCCGACCGTCGAGCCTCATTCCCAGCCATCCTCTGGATCCGACATAGGGCGGTCGGAAGAATCGCTGCGGTTTCATGGTGATGAATCCTTCTTGGGCGCCCGGAGGGGCGGCACACCACAGATGGGGAAAGTCGTGGTCATGGTGACCATGGGGCCAGAGCATGACGAACTGCTTACCGGCGAAGAATGCCGGCGCTCCATGGCTTACCCTCTCCGTCGCACCTGGAAGGGCCAGGCAGATCGCCCGGACCCGCTCTTCGATGCCACCACCGGCCACGGTTCAAGAGTACGTCGCTTCCCTAGTAAGGCCACACCCAGCCGAACTCGGCCGGACCCTTCTCAGTCGAGGGACCTCGCACCAGAGCGACCCAGCACGCCGGGCTGGTCTTACGGTACAAAGGCACCGTGAGTCTCCGTCCCGTCGGCTGGGTGTTCGTTCTCTTCGGAATCTTCTGGGGCGGCTGGGCGGTGGCGGCAACTGAGCTGCAGCGGGCCCTCCACCTGTCCACCGGAGGACTGGGCCTTCTGCTGTCGCTCGCACTGGTGGGCGCGGCATCGGCGAATGCGATCGGCGGAACGTTGTGCGAGCGGTTCGGGACCGGAAGGGTGCTCAGTTGGTCGCTCCTGGGCTGGGCGGTACTGCTCGTACTCGGTGCCGCGGCCCGGACACCGATCGTGATGGCGCTCCTCATCATCGCCGTCGTGGCAACAGGCGGGCTCATCGACGTCGCCATCAACGTGGCCTCGTCGGCAGCCTTGGCCGGCAGCCCGGGACGGCTGGTCGCCTTCCACTCACGGTTCAATGCCGGAGCTGCGGCGGGCGCGGCGCTGACGGGTGTCCTCCTCGGCGTCGGCGCGTCGTGGCGATGGACGTGGGTGGGCGTCGCCGTGGCCGCCGTTGGCTTGGGAGTGGTGTGCCATCGGGTTCCACTCCCCGCCGGCGAACGGGGCGAGCGAGTGGCCCTGGGCGGTGCCTTCTCGCTCCTCCACCGCGAGCGTCTCCTCGTGCTGGCTGGAGCGTTCGCGCTCGCCGCCATGGTCGAAGGCGGCATCGAGCTGTGGGGCGTTCTGTACCTGCGCACTCATCTGTCGTCGGGCCTCCTCCTCGGGGCCGGGGGAGCCGTGCTGGGGTACGCAGTCTCCGCCCTGGCGCGGTTCACACTCGGGCCCACGGTCGGGAGCAGGGGATCGGGGCGGGGTGTGGTGATCGGGGCGGGAACGGCGGCGCTCGGCGTGGCGATTCTGGCCACGGCTCCGACGGCGGCCTTGGCCGCCATCGGTTTGGTGTTGGCCGCGGGCGGCATCTCCATGTGCTGGCCGCTACTGATAGCGCAGGCGGGGGCCCGGCGGTCCCGCGCCGGCGCGGTGGTCGGAGCGGTGACGGCGGTCGGCTATCTCGGGTTGGTCATTGGGCCTGCCGCAGTGGGGTGGGTGGCCCAGGCCGTCGGACTGCGTTCGGCCCTCTGGATGCTGGCCGCTGCGGCACTGATCGTGGCGGTCGTCCCTATCAGATCGAGCAGTTTCGCGGCGAGCGGCTCACCGCCATGATCTGTGGACCTGAGTCAGGGGACGCGGACCAGACGACGTTACGTCGTGTCGAACAGCCAGCACCGGGTGCCACCCCGCGCATCGAATTTGAGCCCCCACCTTCACGCAGGATAGAAGTGGGCAGTCCAATCGTCAGGTTCAGCCACACAGGCCACACGGGTTGAAGGGTAGCGAGCTAATGAGCAACTCGGCATTCAGAGGTTGGCCCGCGACCGCGCTCGAGTTCTATGACGGCCTCGAGGCTCACAACTTCAAGGCGTACTGGCTGGACCACAAGGACATCTACGACAGGGATGTCAAACCACCCATGGAGGCACTCCTGGCCGAGCTGACCGGCGAGTTCGGCGAGGCTCGCCTCTTCCGCCCCTACCGTGACACGCGTTTCAGCGCCGACAAATCTCCCTACAAGACCGCGATGGCGGCAATGGTCGGCGATGGATACATCCAGCTGTCGGCGAGCGGCTTGATGGCCGGCGTCGGCACCTATCACATGGCCCCGGATCAACTGGATCGATACCGCACCGCGGTCGCTGCGGAGGGATCAGGCGCCGAGCTCGAGGGCGTCGTCAGAGATCTGTTGGGTGCGGGTCTCGACGTCCATGGCAGTGACGCGCTCAAGACCGTGCCCAGGGGTTACCCGAAGGATCACCCCAGGGTTGAGCTCCTTCGCTACAAGGGGATTGTGGCCATGAAGCTGTGGCCGGTCGCCCCGTGGCTCGGCACTTCGGCGGCCAAGAAGAAGATCGTAGACCTGTTCCGCACCGCCGGACCTCTCACCGATTGGTTGGCCGACCACGTCGGAGAGACGACCACTCAGGAGACATGAGATCCCGCCGCAAATGGAAATGAGGCGTCCCCGAGTAGTGAGGTCCCTCCTCGGTCGGCTCCACACTGAAGCCCCGTTGCCGTGACTCGGCGGAACTCCAGGCGGATCGGCCTTCTACCCGGGATTCACCAGGCTGAAGGTCCCACCGAAGTGGTTCGGACCCTTGAGCTTGTTGCCGTTTCCCGTGGTGGCCGGATCGAGCGGGTGCCCGTTGGCATCGACGCGGGGGACTTCCTTGGAATAGAAGTAGAGCGGCCTCCCGTGGAAGGTGACTTGGTGAGTCCCATCGGCCCGTGTGAACTGACCCACCGACCCTTTCTGGATGCCGCCCGTGGCCAGGGGCGAACCGTTGGTGAGAACCGGAGGCCAGACGAGCGAGCACGCTCCAACACATGCACTGTGGTGCGCAGTCTCCTTGCTGTAGGCATAGGTCGTGAACGCAGTGGCGCCAGCCGTCGGGAACATGATTGCACTCACGATTGACTGGCCAGTGGCCAGGGTCTGGGGGGCAATGGAGGCCTGGCCGGCTGCCGGCAACCCCGTCTTGGATGAAACGAGATACCAGATGCCGTGCCAGGGTGGAAGCGGCAGCACCGACTCCACGAAGTCCTCGCCGGCGAACTGGTGCGGCCCCATATCGAAGAGATAGAGAGGATGGCCTGCGTAGGTGACCTGGCTCGCCTTCAGGTCCTTGCGGTAGATCCGACCAAGCAGTCGGTGATTCACCCCGGGGCCGGCAATGGGTGCACCGGTCGTTTCGACCGCTGGCCAATCTGCCGTCGTGTCGGTCTCAGAGCCCGCGGCAGCGTCGCGCTCCTCGTATGACCATTGACGCAGATCCACCGAATTGGGAAAAGGGAGCAGGTACCGCTTCCCTACGGGTGCCACCACGACGGGACGGTGCGGGTTGGCACGAGATCAGGCCAGCTCGTAGGTCCAAATTTCGTCCTCGGCTGAACGAATTCCATCTCGTGGATGGCCTACCCTCGCGTACTGCAGACCTATTGCAACCTCGCACCGAGAAGTATTCGATGCCCTCGGAAATGGGTAGAGAACCACCATGAAGTTCAATCGGGGTGGCGGCCCTTCCCACCTTGTGGTGTGGATCACGGTTGCCGTCGTCGTCGTCGGCCTCACTGCGGTCATCGTCTGGAATCGTGACCTGCGCCACGCATCAGCGGCGAACGCGGGGATTTCGTGCCCTGGGGTTGTCGCGCCCGAGAACCACCATCCTCCGCTCACGGCGCTGGGAGTGCATCGCGTGGCACTCGTCGGCGACTCGATCATGTCCCAGGCATCGTGCTCAGTAGCCGAGAGCCTCGCCGCCGTCGGCATCCAGACCTACCGGTACCCCGTACCCGGCACTGGTCTGCTAACAGGGTTGGACTGGGTGAGCCATATGAAGCAGATCCTTCGATCTGATCATCCGGATGTGGTGGTCGCTGAATTTGTCGGCAACTATTTCGGGCCGCGGGCCCGGACAGCCGATGGCCGACCCATCGTGGCCGATAGTCCGGAATTCCTCGATGCCTGGAATCAGCGGGCCCGAGCGCTGTCGGACGCAGTACGAGCAGCCGGGGCTCAGATGTATTGGGTCAGTCCGCCCCCGATGCCGAGCAGTGTCTTTCGGAGCGCCCGACAGCTGTTCGAAGGATATGCCTCGATCGATGGCGACCATGTCCTCAACTCAGGGACCGTCCTGGCCGGCTCCGACGGGAACGAAGTAATCCGGCTCTTCGCGTTGAACTGGGGAGCGTGAGGTAACGAGGTATCCGCGAACGCGG
>JADMIJ010000312.1 GCA_015478655.1 Acidimicrobiales bacterium
GTCTTTGTCGGAATTCGGGGTCTACGCGGTCCGTGGGCCGTTGATGCAGTCGGGCCCGAGGAGCTCCCGGAGCTCGGCGAGCAGCCCCCGCGACGAGTCCACCGCGAATGCGCTGGTCAGGCGGATGCACTTCTCGCCGACGTGCAGGAACACCGGGGAGTCGCCCGGGTGGGAGCCGAGGACCCGCTTGAGGGAGTCGACCCGGTCGTCGGAGAGCAGGTGCAGGGCCAGCCACAGGTGAAGCGGCTCGGCCCCCGACGGGTTGAGATCGGGCCGCTTCAGCTCCATGCAGATGAACTTCGGCTGCTCGTCGCGCAGGTCGAGACGTCCCTTCACACAGACCACCGCGTCCTCGGCCAGCAGGTATCCCACCTCCGCCATGGTGCGGGGGAACACCCAGACCTCGATGGCGGAGTCCAGGTCCTCGAGCAGGAAGGTGGCCATGAGGTCCCCCCGCTTGGTGTACTTGCGGACCAGCGCGGTGATCACGCCACCCACGCAGCGCAGATCGGAGCCGTCCCTGGTGCGGCCCCCGCCGGCCGGGCGCTCCTCCCCGCCCTCGGCCTCCCGGGCCGCGTTGGCCCGCAGCTCGCCGATGGTGGTGTCGGTGTGGCGTGACAGGGCCACCTCAACGCCCTTGAGCGGATGGTCGGAGAGGTACAGGCCGAGCATCTCCTTCTCGAAGGCCAGCCGGGCCGTCTTGTCGAACTCCTGGTCCGGCACCGGGACCCGGCTGTCGTCGAAGACCGAGCCGTCCCCGCCGAGGTCCCCGAACAGGCTCATGACCCCCTGATCGGCCTCGCGTCGGCGGGCCAGGGTGCGGTCGATGATCTGGTCGATGACCAGGCACAAGCCCTGGCGCGGGTGCCCGAGGCAGTCGAATGCGCCCGCCTTGATGAGCGAATCGACGGTCCGCTTGTTGAGCACCACAGGATCGACACGAGCGCAGAACTGGTAAATGTCGGAGAAAGGACCACCTGCGTCGCGCTCGCCGACGATGCGTTCGACCAGGCCCTCGCCCACGTTGCGGATCGCAGACATCCCGAAGGGGATCGAACCCCGGCCTGCCCGACCCGCTCCCCGCAGGGCGGTGAACTCCGATGCCGACAGGTTGATGTCAGGTACCAGCACCTCGATGC
>JADMIJ010000313.1 GCA_015478655.1 Acidimicrobiales bacterium
CAACCATCTCGATCCGCACGCCCCCGCTGGCACCCCCGCCCTGGTCGACGTCATCGATCCGGCGACGGACGAGGTGACAGGGTCCATCCCGGTGGGTCCGCAGCCGCATCACATCTACCCCGTTCCCGGGCTGAACGAGGCCTTCATTTCCCATTTCACGGGGTGTTCCCTCGACGTGGTGGACCTCGTCCACAACACGGTGATCGGCCAGGTGCAGACGCGGTTCGGGCCCAGGCACTTGACGTTCGGGCCGGTCGGTGACTTCGCCTACGCCATTGACTACTACAGCTCGTCGCTCACGGTCATCGACACCGCGAACAACCACACCGTGGCCGAGATCCCCACCGGACCGAACCCGAACTACCCTCAGCTCAGCAATGACGGGGCGACCGTGTTCGTAGTCAACTCGGGTTCGGACACCATGACCGTGGCCCAGGCAAAGGCTCCGTTCGCGGTGCTCCGCACCATCACCGTCGGGCAGCATCCCTTCGACCTCGCCCTGACCCCAGACGGAACGACGCTGGTCGTAGCCAACGCCGGCGACGACACCGTCAGCTTCGTTGACACCGCAACCCTCACCGTTCGTGGTTCGGCAAGTCTGCATCCCACCGGCACCCCGGTGGCGAGCACCAAGAGTCAGAAACGCAACGTCCGGATCAGTTCCGACGGCCGCTACGCGTGGGTCGGCGACCAGCTCGGAGCAGCGTTCAGCGTGTTCGACATCCCCACCGGAGAACTCGCCACGGTCATCCCCGCTAGCGGCGGCGCGGACATCTTCACCGAGCTCACGATCGGCCCGTCCCGTGGCCTGGCAATCACCACAGCCCGCTACGGCCCCACCCTGGACGTGGTCACCCCGTCACCACCGGCCCCGCGCGGACAGATCACGACCGCACCATCCTGCGCCACATCCGCGTGCGCGACGTCCTACCCGGGCGATACCGGCCCACGCGGTGTCGGCTCCCACCAGCTGGTCACCGACCCCACAGGCACCCGCGCCTACATCTCCGACCGCCCCGGAGGCGCGGTCACCGTCCTGGACCTCAGCAGTGGGCAACCACGGTTGCTGACCAACATTCCAACCAGTTACGGCGCCTACGGCTTCCCCGACGGCATTACCTACGTGTGGTTCACCGA
>JADMIJ010000314.1 GCA_015478655.1 Acidimicrobiales bacterium
AGGTGGTACTCGACCAGTTCACCGGAGAGGGCGATCCAGGTCGTGCCCTCTCCGGTGATGCGCTGCAGGATGAAGCCACTCCCCCCGAATATCCCGGCCCCGAGCTTCTGCTGGAACCCGATGGAGACGTTCACCCCCGACGTGGCGGCGAGGAAGCCATGGCGGTGGACCAGGTATTCACGGTCGGGGGCAATGGCGACGGGACGGATCTCGCCGGGAAGCTTGGCGGCAAAGGAAATGGTGCCGGGCCCTCCCTCGGCCTCGTAGTGAGTAAGGAAGAGACCGCCACCGGCGACGGTTCGTTTGAGCGCCCCGAAGACGCCCTTGGAACCTGCTCCCGACGTCGACGTCGTCAGCTGAATCGACGACGTCATCCAGGACAGCTCGCCGCCAGGCGATACGACGCTCTGGCCCGGGTTGAGGTCAACCTGCAAGACCGGCATGACGGTGCCGATCACCCGGTGAGCGACCGGGGTGGCGGCGTCTACTGCACTGGGGTCGTCCGGTGACGGTACCGAACCTGGCGACGGGGGTGGCGATCCGGGAGGCGGGGGCAGGTTCGACATGAGGGCTCCTTGGGTCTTGCTTGGGAGGCTGATCGCAGACAGCGCTCGGTCCGATACAGAGAGGGAGCACTTCGTTCGTGAAGTTAGTTGTCGGTCGAGAGGTTGTCCACCATGTGATGGGCACTCTGCTCCCGCCGGCTGGTACGACGGGAATCGGATCCAGTCGGGAATGGGACGCGAACCCTCTTAGTTGCTGTAGATCCTGGTAGGGCTGACCAGTACCGCGGTCCGTCCCTGCTCGGTCATGGTTCGATCGTAAGCGTCCCAGTCATCATGCGTGCCTCCGGCCGCTGTGAACACCTCGCGCAACAACAGGCGAAGTCTCTCGCCGTCCAAGCTCGCGTTCGTGTCCCTGGGGCCGAGCAACTCAGCTTGACCTTCGACCGTCGCCCACTTCCATCCCGCCCGAAACGTGACGCTCACCTGTGGCCGGCTCCGAAGGTTGGCCAGCTTCGCCTTTCCATACGTGACAAACCCGACGACATCGGCACCAGCGACCGGATGGGCCAAGACGCCAGCATTGACGACCGAGGATTGGATGGTGCTATCGGATCGCAGGGTCGACACC
>JADMIJ010000315.1 GCA_015478655.1 Acidimicrobiales bacterium
TCGCGGAGCTCGCCCGTGCCGTCCGAGGGCGGTTGCGGTGAGGGTTGGCGCGGCAAGACGAGGGCAGTCTCGAGCCATCGAGTGCCATCGCTGCGTTCGTGCAAGGCGAGGTGCGTAAAACGGTCCTCGAAATGAAGGGGCGCCCAGAGCCAGAACACTTGGGGCAGGCGCGGCCGGCGGTTCGTGGTCACCTGCGCCCCTACCGGCCGCACGCCCCATGATCGGTCTCGGGTCCCGGGCACATCGTCGGGCTCGACGGCGAGCTCGACGCCATCGACGACGATCGACCCCCTCCAGGTGCCCCACTGGGTGAGCCGGGTGTGGTCCATGCCGAGCACGCCGTCGTCCCCCACCAGGCGCTGGCGAGGCTCCTCGACGGCCACGGTGGTCGCCTCGAAGGTGAGGTCGGCGGAGATGTCGTGTTCGTTCGGCTCCACCAGGTAGCGGATGATGCGCAGGGGCTCGACGACCTCGATCCGAAACGGTCCGATCGTGGTCGACCGGTCCAAGGGCATGGTGCCCGAGGCGAAGACAGAGTGTTCCACGCCGTCGCGCACCAGGCTGAAGGCGGCATCGATGACCCCTCGGACCGGGTAGTGGCCCATGGCGGCCCCGAAGTAGAAGTCGCCCACCTTCTGGTGGCCATTGAACCAATACCGGTCGTAGTGGTTCGGATCACCGGTTGCCGGATGGGCAATGGGATCGGCCGAGGGATGGATCGGGAAGTCGTCGAAGGGGGTCAGCACGAGTTCAGTCCGGGCACCTCAACGCTCCCGGGGAAGGTGGAGAAGGTGCTCGGCCACCATAGTGCGTTGGATCTGGCTGGTCCGGCCATACCGAGTCCCCTGATTGCATATCGTATATGACAGGTTGGCTATCGACCCAGGCCAACGCCGCCTTCGGCCCCTCCCGTCGGTGCGGCCCCGGCCCTCCTGTCCGGCCGGGCCCGGCGCTCGGCCCACGACCTCCGCCCCGCGGCTCAAGGGTCTCCCTCATATCGAATATGATCGTTGCGTGGCGTCCTCCCCTCGAAATTCCAATGGAAAGGTTGCGAAGCGTTCGCCGGTCAACCGCGGCAAGAGGCTTGTCCGCACCAGCAGCGCCGACCACATCGCCTTGCACATCCGGACGC
>JADMIJ010000316.1 GCA_015478655.1 Acidimicrobiales bacterium
CTAGTGTAGTGCTTCTAACGCTTCTTTAGCTCGTGCGACCTTGCTCAGGATCGTCTGGACGGATGCGGTCCAGACGAACGGCTTGGGGTCGCGGTTGCGCTGGTCGAGATATTGATCGATGGCCGCCACCAGTTCCTTGACGCTTCTGAAGACGCCGCGGCGGATGCGTTTTTGGGTGAGTTCGCCGAAGAAGCGTTCCACAAGGTTCAGCCACGACGCGGAGGTGGGCGTGAAGTGGAGATGAAAGCGGGGGTGCCGGATAAGCCAGCGCTCGACCGCCGCATGCTTGTGCGTCGCGTAGTTGTCCACGATCAGGTGGAGGTCCAAGTCAGACGGCGTCTCGCGGTCGACCCTCTTCAGGAAGGCGAGGAACTCGTCGTGGCGGTGGCGTGGCATGCACTCCCCAATGATGTCGCCGGTGAGCACGTTGAGGGCGGCGAAGAGCGTCGTCGTGCCGTGGCGCTTGTAGTCGTGGGTCATCGTGCCGGCACGGCCCTTCTTCATCGGCAAGCCGGGCTGCGTCCGGTCCAGCGCCTGAATCTGGCTCTTCTCGTCGACGCAGAAGACCATCGCCTTCTTGGGCGGGTCGACATAGAGGCCCACCACGTCCTGGAGCTTCTCGACGAACCGCGGATCCTGGGAAAGCTTGAAGGTCTCGACCCGGTGCGGCTGCAGTCCGTGCCCTTTCCAGATCCGCTGGACGCTCGTGTCGCTGATCCCCGCGACCTCGGCCATGCTGCGCGTGCTCCAGTGCGTGGCGTTTGGGGGCTTCTCCCGCAAGGTCAGCTCCACCACGGCGGCCACGGTCGCCGCACTCAGGCGCGGTTTGCGTCCTGGCCGCGGCGCATCCTTGACCACGCCGGCGACCCCTGCCGCGACGTACCGATTGCGCCACAGCGTGATCGTGGGCGTCGTCGTGTCGAGCGCTTGCATGATGTCCCCCGTCGGCGTCCCCCTGCTGCTCAGGAGGACAATCTTCGCCCGCAGGGCGACTTTCTGCGGTGTGTTGCGCCCCCGTGCGAGTCGCTCGAGCTCGATCCGGTCCGCCTCCGGGATGGTGATCTGTCTGCTCGTCCTCATGACGCGCAGTCTACCATAAGCTAAAGATATATAGGAAGCACTACACTAGG
>JADMIJ010000317.1 GCA_015478655.1 Acidimicrobiales bacterium
CCTCGATCCCGCGCGCCCTCCCTCCGGCGGATATACTCCGCGCTGGCGCCCGGTCCCCGGGCGACCACGCCGAGCGAAGGCGCCCGGACTCCGCCAGGTTTATTTCGGCTCTCGGCTCGAGCTCGGTGATGGCCTCGGTCAAGGTCGAATTCGTCTACAGCGGCCTGCGGACCCGCAACCTCCTACGGTCGCTCCGGTTCTACCGGAAGCTCGGATTCCGGGTCTACCGACGTGGGAAGATGGGACACGGTGGCCAGTGGGTCCATCTCGTGTTTCCGGGCGCGGTTCAACGACTGGAGCTCAACTTCTACCCCCGGACGAATCCGTTCTACGAACCCATCCGCAGGGGGACCGAGTTCGATCACCTGGGTTTCCGCGTCTCCGACGTAGCGGCCTGGGAGAAAGAGCTGCGCCGGCGCAAGTTCCCGATCGTGGCGCGGATCCGCGAAAAGCACGAGAACATCGTGTACACCCGAGACCCCGATGGCAACTGGATCGAGTTCTTCGGTCCGGTCCCGGACTAGCTTCGTCCTGCCGCTCCGGGATGGACCGGAGGGAACGATACCAATCGATCTTGCGGAGAGCGACCACCGCCGGGAAGCCGGGCCACGTGCTGGCGCATCGAAAGCGGGCGGAGCGGTCGAGCGGTGAGGGCGATGTCGAGCGCCTCGTCGAAGGAGTGCAACTTCTGGTCGATCAATTCACGGATCTGGTTCTCCCGGCACGTCACCTCGGTGCTCATGCCATCGACCAAGAGTCGGGCCATCGGCGCCGGAACGGTCGTAATGAACCCGACCCAGTGCGAGGAGAGCCGAGGCGTCAGGAAGGACGTGGAAATAATCCAGGATCGGCTCCCGAGCCGATCTCCGATGCGGTTCAGCATCTCGTAGTACGGTAGAATGTCCGGTCCCCCGACGTCGAACCCGCGCCCGGCCGTCTGCGGCTCGGTCAAGCATCCGACGAGATACCCGACCAGATCGTCGAGCGCGATGGGCTGGCACCGGGTCCGGATCCATTGGGGGCAGATCATCACGGGGAGCCGTTCGACCAGCTGCACCATCATCTCGAACGATGCGCCACCCGCCCCGAGAATGATCGCCGCCCGCAGAGTCGTCAGGGAAGGCGAGCCG
>JADMIJ010000017.1 GCA_015478655.1 Acidimicrobiales bacterium
CGTCGTTCGTGCAGGTGGTGGACGCGCCGATCAGGGGACCTGAATAGTTACGATTCTCGAAGGCGATCTCGCAACAAATGCCGACAATCGATGAGCTCGGAGAGTCCTGCCGTCCCTTGCTCGAAATGGCCGGACACAAGGACCGGCTGCCAACCACATTCACCAATGGGCTGTTCGAGCAGTGGCTATCTCGGCTCGCTACTGACCAGCCCGACTACTCAGCGGCGACCAATGCTGAGAACCTGGGGGTGTTCGCGCGGGCTAGCGAGGCGATCACACGGATGCTCGATAGCGCACAACGACAGACCCTCCTGTCGTCGCCATGCCCTCCTTGGCTCACCAGCCTGGTGACGTGGTTCCATCAATTCGAGAGCACGGTCATCACCTTCAACTACGACAACCTCGTCGAGTACGTTGTGATGTCCGAAGTCATCGAGGGATCCGACGGCACTGAGCGTCGACGCGTACTTCCGATAGACATTCTTCGCGACCTGCCCCCCTATCCTCCACAACCTGGCCGGTTGGCTGGACCCCTCGCGAAGACATTTGAACTGCTCAAACTGCACGGATCGCTCGACTGGCGATGGAGCCCGGGCGACGAGTCGGGTGCGACTCTCAACAGGCTGGATCTAGCGGGGAAGTGGGAGCACCCCGGGCTGCCCGATGCCGACGAGATCGCACGACGGCTCCCCGGCCGCGAACCGTTCATCGTGCCGCCAACGGCCATTAACATTTTAAGTCCCCGTACTACACGAACCCCATCACCAGAGAGTTATGGAACCGTGCCGCAGCAGCGCTTGATGCAACCAAGGTGGTCGTACTGATTGGGTATTCCCTGCCCATCACGGCTCTCGTGTTCACAGCGATGCTGCGCGAGAACGTCCATGCGGAAGTTAAGGGCGTGGGCCGGCATCGATTCATCGTGGTTGATCTCAGACCGGACCTGGTTAAGGACAACTTGTTCAAACTTGGCTACGAACAGGTTCACATCGCTGCAGAGTTTGGTGGCGAGAATTGTGTATCTGACTTTGTATCTGCCTACGTCCACGATCCAAACAGATTTCGCGAGCTGCTTGAAGAGACTCACGGTGCTTCGTGAAACTTGAGAGAGTGACCCGAACCGCATCTGCTACAACAGGATTCACAGAAGTAGAGCACGTTCCAGTGTCGGTGATGGTCTGTCACCGATGACGCCGCGTGACCCCTAACATCGGTGCGCGGCGTGGCCCAAGCCGCCCGCGACCACACCCGACGTTCGGTGATGGCCCCTTGTTGTTGACGGCCGTCGTTCTGGCGCTGCGTTCTGTACCACCTCGACGACGCAGTACTCCGATTCGCCTTGCGGCTCAACCGCAGCCGCTGCGCGGGCTCCGAGCCCAGATCGGCCATCTCCGGTCTAGTGGACCACGAGCGCTAGCCGCTCACTCGCGCAAGCACCTCGTCGGGCGATCCGTCCCGTAGCCACCTCCGAGGGCGGGACCGGCGTGGTCGCTATCTCGTCTCGATACGGGATCGTCGTACCAGGATCAGCCGGGAGCCATGCCGTTCACAGGTGGCTCACAGAGCCTTCCGCCAAGCTGCTCGCAACGGCATCGAGTTCAAGAAGTTCCTGGCTCTCATCGCCGGGTCGGTGCCGAAGGAACTCGACGTCCACCTCATCATCGACAACCTTCGACTCCCGTAACCAGGTACTTCGACCCACACCGACAGCGACGTAACGTCGACGCAGGGGCTATTTTCCCGGATCGAACGCTCGCGGCCCTTATCGAGATCGGTGGAGAGCCGGCACGACGGGCGGATGGCCACGCAACCTACTTGTGCAGTCCGAGCTGGATGGCCTTGACCAGCAACATGAGCACGGCGACCACCAGGTATCCCCGCAGGAGGTACATGGCGGAGAGCCGTCCACGCGACCAGGCCGGTCGCTCCAGCAGGTTGAGGGCCGGCATCCGCCACGTGGCCCGGCGGGCCATGGGAATCATCGGCTCGGGGGGCTTGCGCTTGAGTGAGCGGGAGTATAACAATCCGCCCACGCCGAGCACCAGCACCAGCACGATGCCCAGGACCACCGCCAACACGTTCACGTTGATGTGGCTGAACAGGGTGGTGACCATCAGGACCAGGGACATCATCAGGAGGATGGAGATGATGAACGTGGCCAGGACATTGAGCCAGGGCCGGTTGACCCAGGGGCCGAGCACCTGCTTGTCGTTGCACAGGATCAACAAGAAGACGGTGGCGCTGGGCAGGAGGATACCGGCCAGAGCCTGGACGCTGGTAATGATCAGGCCCTGCCGGGCCCCGGAGATGGCCAGCCCGGCAGCCAGCACCACCATGGCGGTGAAGGCGCCGTAGAAGAACTTGGCATCCTTCCAGCTCCGGTGGAGCGAGTGCCGGGCACCGAACATATCGCCGAACGCGTACGACGTGGCCAGGGTCACCGATGCGGCCCCGATGATCGAGGCGTTCAGCAGGATGATGGCGAAGATGGCGCCGGTGGCGTGGCCCACGTAGTGGTTGAGCCCCCTAGCCACCCCGCCGGCGTCTATGAAGTTGCCGGCGAGGGCCGTGCCGCTGAACGCCGAGGCCACCACCGCCATCAACAGCGACGCCGCGAACACGGTGATGAGCGACCCGATGACGGTGTCGGCCCGCTCGTAGTTGATCCAGCGGGGGGTGATGCGCTTGTCCACGATGTTGGACTGTTGGAAGAACAGCTGCCATGGGGCGACCGTGGTTCCCACGATGGCGATGATCAACAGCACCGACGTGGAGGTGAACCCACCCTTGACCCCGGGGGTGACGAATCCCTTGAAGAACGGTCCGGCGGCCGGATGGCTGAAGATGGCCAGGGGGACGACCAGGAAGTTCAACACGATGAAGATGAACATGAACCGCTCCCAACGCCGGAAGCTGCCGGTGGCGGTCATGGCGACGAGGGCCACGGCGGCGATGGGCACCGAGATGTACTCGCTGATCCCGAAGTAGTTCAGAGCCAGGCTCACCCCGATGAACTCGGTGGCGATGGTCAGGAAATTGAGGATGAACAGGTCCCCCACCGAGAAGGCGCCCCAGAACTTTCCGAACCGCTCGTTGATGAGGCGGGCATGGCCCACACCGGTGACGGCGCCGAGCCGCACCACCATCTCCTGGTTGACGACGAGCACCGGGATCAGCAGGGGCAGGGTCCACAGCAGGGTCAGCCCGAAGTTCTGCCCGGCCTGGCTGTAGGTGGACACGCCGCCGGCGTCGTTGTCGCCGACCATGACGATGAGGCCCGGACCCATGATGGCCAACAGCGTGAGCAGTCGCGCCCGCCATGACCGACGGGAGTCGAGGTCGTGCTGGCGGATGGTCCCGAATGCGCCCTCGATGTCCCCGATGTGTGCGGAGTCGAGCACGGCGTCGTCGTGCTGCGGGCGGTCCTGGTCGCTCATCTCGGAATCGTTGTCGTCGGCCATGGTTCACCTCCTTCGGGCAGCTCGGGGACGGATGCGGTGGGGCCCGATCACCCGCGAGGAATACACCCGGTGCAGGCAGCATCGACGGGGCGATCGGCTCGATTGACGGACAGGGGGACGGGAGGTGGAGCCGGACCGTGGGGGACGCTCTGTCCCATGGGGCGGTCCGGTCGCAGGTTGGTCCGGCCGCGGCACACAGGGCCGACGCGCTGGGCCGGGAGCGCGGTGCGCTAAGGCCCGATAGATCGGGCGCGATCCCATGTGGGGCGCGCCGGGGCAGCGTTGAAGAGGAACATGATGACTCCTTCGGCGATGCGCGTCAGACGACGCGGAGAACACGTTGGGCGGTGTACTGAGCCCAATGCCGACAGCGCGGTGGGTCAGCATGGGCCATCGTTCCCCGATTGCGGTCTGCCGGCTCGTGGCCGGAGACTCAGCTACTCAGGAGGGAGCCGGAAGCAACCTGCGAGACATCCGAGGGATACCTGCGATTACGACAGGGCAGCGGCCGGAGCGGGAGTCGGGGAGCACCAGATACTGGGTGGTTCGGACTTCATCTGGTGTCACCTCCTCATCGTTCGGCGTGCTACATCGTCTCCTACCTTACTCGGTGCAACCGACAGAAGGTGAGTGCTGATGGATTCCCAACCGGTTGATGGTCATTGGTGATGATGGCATTGAACCTCGGTGGAGTAGGGGGAGCTTCGGACTTCCCTCATCCAGCACCCGGGCACCTGTTCGCGCGCGCCAAATATCCCCTATCGATGCCGGCTTGGGGATCGATAACTGGCACGATGTCCGAGCGCCTGCCTGCCCTAGCAAGCGGTTCAGGTCGCTCCCTCCGATCGGTCGAGCCGCAAACTGGGATCGGCGCCCGAGCATGCCAGATCAACGGTTCCCGGAAGCTCCGCACGGTTCCGGGTTCGCAAGTCAGACCGCCCCGGCCGGACCGAACGCGCACAAGAGTCCGGAGCAGGCCCCCCAACACGCAGCCAAGCATATTGACGCCCCGCTCGGCCGGTGACCGGGTTCACACCCAGCGCGGAACCGGCGTTCGGCGTGGCTATCACCGTGGCAATGAAATTGAACAGGGCCGGTTCCACGTGTCCGATGACCGACGTCTGGCTCTTCGAAGATCGATTCGAAGATCAGTCCTACTTCTGTCCTACAACCACCCGACACGGGTCGGTATGGCCCATCACGAAGGGCGGACAGCCACGCTCGCGATGGCACTTCGGACACCCTGCCGGACAGACCGACCAGACCTACACCATCTTCGAGGGCACGTCGGAGATTCAACGGCTGATCATCAGCCGGGCCATCTCGGGCGTCCATATCCAGTAGCTGTCCGGACGCTCGCCGGGGCGACCTCCAACCGCCGACCGGCCCTACGCCATACTGGCGACATGACCGACGTCGGCGCGAGCCTCGAGCTCGATTCCATCGTGCACGAAGCCTCTGAGCGTGCCGGCGGTATCAGCGACCTCGGGCCGGGCCCCTTCACCGACCCGTTGCAGCTGGCAGTCGACTCGCTCGAGAGCGACGGGCGACTCAACCCCATCGGGCGCATGATCGCCCGCGAGCGCATGATCGGTCACACCACCAACCGGCTCAACTACGTCAATGACCGGAAGCGCTTCCCCGGCATCGCCGATGAGCGGATCGTGAAGCCCGTATTCATCATCGGGATGCCTCGCACCGGCACCACCATCCTGCACGACATCCTGGCGCAGGACCCCTCCAACCGGGTGCCACTTACCTGGGAGGCCATGTTCCCTTCGCCCCCGCCCGAGGCTGCCACCTTCCACACCGATCCCCGCATCGCAGCATGTGCGGCCACCTTCCCATCGGTCGAATTGCAGATCCCCGCCTTCAAGGCGATGCATCCGATGGGCGCCGAGCTGACGCAGGAGTGCGTCACCATGATGGGTGAGGCCATGTGCACGCCGCTGTTCCACAATCAGTTCCGCGTGCCGACCTACGAGGACTGGGTGGATGACGGCGCCGATTGGTCCCACGTCTATGTCTTCCACCACCGACAGCTCCAGCACCTCCAGTGGCACCATCACCGGGATCGCTGGGTGCTCAAGACGGGCGCACACCTCTGGGGCCTGGACTCCCTACTCGAGCGGTACCCGGACGCCAGGATCGTCTTCACCCATCGCGACCCCGTGAAGTCGATGACGTCCTACGCCAGCCTGACCGCGTTGGTGCGGTCGATGGGTAGCGACACCGTCGATCCGGAGGAGGTGGCGACCGATTGGACGGCGCGCCTGTGCAAGATCCTCACCCGGGGACTCCATGTCCGTCAGACGCGGTCCTACCCGGATGCGATCTTCTACGACATGTTCTTCTCCGACTTCATCCGCGACCAGTTCGCCTCGGTCGCCGCCATCTACGACGCCTTCGATATCCCCATGAGCGACGAGGCGGCGCAGTCAATGCAAGCCTTCATTGCCGACAACCCTCCGGGCAAGCACGGAATCCACCGGTATGCGCCCCATGAGTTCGGGGTGGTTCCCGAACGCGTCCGGTCGGAGTTCCGCGAGTACATCGACTACTTCGACCTTCCGCCCGAATAGCCGTTCACTTGAGCCAGAGGTGAACACCATGGATCCTGCCCCGCCCACCATGCGAGCGTGGCGCACGCACGAGTACGGCGCACCCGTCGAAGTGCTGCGACTGGATACCGTCCCTGTGCCGGCGCCCGAGGCCGGCGAGGTGAGGGTGTGGGCCCAGGCCATTCCGCTCAATCTCAACGACCTGGAGCGAATCACGGGCGGGAACATGATGGTGCGTCCCGAGCTTCCCTACAGTCCCGGGATGGAGGTGATGGGCGTCGTCGACGCCTGCGGAGCGGGCACCGGCCATCTGCTGGGACGACGGGTGGTGGCCACGACGAAGGCGGCATACGGCGGCTTCGCCGAATACGCCGTCTGCCCTGCCGCGGGTACGTTCGACATGCCGGAGTCGATCCCGCTCCCCGGTGCCGCCGCCCTCTACTTCCCGTTTCACCTGGCGTGGCTCGGACTGATCGACCGCGCCGGCCTGCGCGCCGGCCAGTCCGTGCTCATCCATGCGGGGGCGGGTGGGGCGGGTTCGGCCGCAATCCAGTTGGCCCGTCACCGCGGCGCCCGGGTCTTCGCCACGGCCGGCACCGACGCCAAGGCCCAGTTGTGTCGCGAGCTCGGGGCCGATCACGCCATCAACTACCGCGAAGCGGACTTCGCCACGGTGGTCCTGGCCGAAACGGGAAACCGCGGCGTGGACGTCGTCTTCGACAATGTCGGTGAGGCGGTCATGGAGGACTCCATGAAGTGCACGGCGTACAACGGCCAGTACCTCATGATGGGGTTCGCCTCCAACAAGGTGGTCGCCGACGAACCGTTCGTCGTGCCCCGCCGGGTGGCCCTGGGTAATTTCAAGCTCTGCGGCGTGCTCCTCGCCTACGCCACCGAGGAGATGTCGGCGTTGGTGAAGACGTCGATGGGTTGGAACTTCCCGCCGTCCGAGCTCGGCGCCACGATCATGAGAGAGATCGTGTCGTTGGTCGAGCTGCAGGAGATCCGACCGGTGGTGGGCAGCGTTGTGGGGTTCGACCGGCTGCCCGAGGCCATGGCCGCCATGGCCAACCGCGAGACGGTGGGCCGCACCATCGTGACGGTCTCCTGACCGGCCGCCGGTGGGTCCGGCCCCGGCTGGCGTCCTGTACCGTGGCCGCCATGCCTAGGAGGACACCCGGGTCGGACGGGGCGGTCGTTGCCCGCTGAAGACCGCACCGTGACGGTCCTGACCCTGTGCACCGGCAACGCCGCCCGATCGGTGATGGCCGGGGCCATGCTGGCCGCGGCACCGCTGCGGATCGTGACGGCGGGAACCCACGTGGTGGAGGGACAGCCGATGGGCCGGAGAACCAGGGAGGCTCTGGCCTCGGTCGGCCATCGGTCCGACGGCCATCGCAGTCACCAACTCACCGACCGCGACGTGGTGGATGCCGATCTGATCCTGGCCATGGCGGGCGAGCACGTCGCCTATATCAGGCGGATGCACCCCGAGGCGGCGTCGAAGACCGCATCCATCAAGCGACTGTGCCGCGACCTGCCCGATGGCCCGGGATCCCTGGTCGATCGGGTCCGCGCCCTCGAGCTGGGCACGCTGCCCATCGAGGCCTGGGAGGACGTGGAGGACCCGGCCGGCGGGGAGGACGAGGACTACGTCAACTGTGCCAAGGAGCTGGCCGACCTCTGTACCGAGCTGGGCCCTCGTCTGCGCTGACCGGCCGGGACCACCCTCAGCGCGGATGGGTGGCGGACAGCTGGGGATGCCGTAGGGAGATGTCCGCACAGGCGGCGCAGACCTCTTCGGGGATCAGGCCGGCCCTCATGAGCGCTCCGAACGCCAGGCAGCCTAGGCACAGGCCGAAGGCGGCTTCGAGGAAGGCGGCGGTGCCCAGCATGGCTGTGACCACCCACGCGGCGGCACCGAGCCCGAACCCGTACCAGAGCACAAGGGCGGAAGTTGAAAAGGCCACGCCCATGGCTTGAGCGAACCGCTTCGGGGGACCGGGGACGAGGCGGGGCTCGCCGGGCAACCGAGGCGCGACGACCCGAGTGGCCAACTGGCCCAGGGGGCTCAGGGTGGGTCCCGTCAGGACCCGGGCCCAGAATCCGTACGCCAGCGGGATGAGGATCCACGGTTGACGGAACGCCAGCGCTGCCGCGCACATGAGCACGACCCCGGTAGCGACCGTCCTGGCCGCATACTCGTTCACCGGATTCGGGAAGCTGAACACCTACATAGTTTACTGGTTCAATCGGGAATTGATCCAGGGCCGGTCGGCGGAAGGAGCCGGTTGGGTCAGGCGGCGACGGCCACCGCTCCCCGCAACAGGTTGAGGCCCTCGAGACCCGGAAGCCGATCGACCCGCCTGTCGATCCGGTCGGCCATGGCCCGCCCGTCGTCGTCGCCGAAGAGATAGGTGCGGAGGAAGTCGACTTCGGGCTCGGGCACCACGCCGCTGCCCACCGGCGCCCAGAAGCGCCGAAGCGCCCATCGGGTCAACCGTTGCGCCGCCCGGCTGTCAGCCAACCGGCCCTTGGCCTGCGTGGCGTAGAAATCGATGTGCCGGCCCTCCTGCTTCATGATGCGACGGAGCAGTTCGGAGAGCGTGGGGTGGCCGGCCAGCTTGGCCAGACGGGCATACCCGGCTTGCGTTGTCCACTCGTTGACTGCTCCCCACGTCATGTGCACGGCCGTGAGGTGAGGGGTGATGGCCGAGGCCAACTGGAAGGTCAGCGGTCGCCACGCGTCGCGCTTGGGCAGGCGTTGCCGCAGGGCGGCGATCCGGCCCGTCCCCGCCTGCTCATCGTGGGCGTCCAAAATCCTGGCGATGGCCTCGCCGTGCCAGAACTCTTCGTAGTTCCACATGGTGAGGAACGAGGTGACTTCCGGGTCCCGGTGGGCCCGGGTCACCAGGACGTCTCGCAGATAGCAGACGGTGTGGTTCTCGACATCGTGCATGTAGCGCAGGCAGCGGAGCGCCTTCGGGTCGAGGGGCTGATCGCGGAAGGCGTCGAAATCGAGGTCCCCGACTTCGAGCTTGGCTGAGAGCGATTGGTAGGTGTCGATGTCGAAGCTCATGTGCTGTATTCGTCGCCGGCCGCTCCCCAGATGAGCGTTCCCCTTCGGTCCTCGGCGTTCTCGGGGATGGCAGGGAGCCGGACCGCGCGGTGGCGCCGGCGTGGCGATCTAGATTGGGATCATCCACATGGGCGACGGTGTCGAAGACAGTGTTGTGATCGATGTCGATCAGGCCAGCGACGCCAACTTGGTGGTGGCGGTGGGCCGTTGGCACCAGCCCGCCCTGGCCGAGGTCTACCGACGTCACGGGGGTGCTGTGCACGCCCTGTCGCGGCGAATTCTGCAGAGCGACCCGTCGGCTGAGGAGATCACCCAAGAGGTCTTCCTCGATCTCTGGAAGCACCCGGAGAAGTTCGACGCGCAACGGGGGACGCTCCGTTCCTTCCTGCTGGCGCGCACCCACGGGAAGTCAGTCGACTTCGTGCGGTCCGAGGTAGCCCGGCGCCGGCGGGAGGAGCGCACGTCCCATGAAACGGCCACCGCCGGCTACGACATCGACCACGAGGTGTGGGACATGGCCATTGCCGACCAGGTGAAGGAAGCTCTGGCCGAGCTCCCGCTCGAGCTGCGCCAGCCGATCGAACTGGCGTACTTCGGCGGTCACACCTATCGGGTGGTGGCGGAAATGCTCCACCAGCCGGAAGGTACCATCAAGAGTCGGATCAGGTCCGGTCTGGGTCGTCTCCGGGTGAATCTGGCGGAGCGAGGCGTGCAGCCGGCGGGAGCAGAGTTGTGAACGCGTCGATACCCGAACCCAGCCATGACGAGATCCGGGATCTCCTCGGCGCCTATGCGTTGGATGCCGTCGATCCGGAGACCGCGGCGATGGTCGAGCACCATCTCGAGGGCTGCCTGCGGTGTTCCACCGAGGTTGCCCAGCATCACGAGGTCGCCGGCCTGTTGGCCAACTCCGGCGGCGCCTCGCCGGCCACGCTGTGGGACGGCATCGCCAGTCAGCTCGACGGCTCGACACCACCGTCGTGGGGACGGCTCTCGGCCCGACTCGAGACGGGCGCCGATCGGACCGACGACCTGACGGGCGGACGGGAATACGCCGCCGCCGGTGCTGGCGCGGCTGATGGCGCGCCGGACGGTGCCGCGAACGTGATCCCCATCACCAAGGATCGTCGGAGGGGCCGTTGGGTGGCTTGGACCGCGAGTGCAGTGGCTGGGGCTGCGGCCGTCGTCGCCGTGCTGCTCGGGGCCCAGGTCCACCATCTGGATCGCCAGGTTGCAGCCTTGCAAGCTCCGCTGTCCGGCGCTGAGCAGAATGCTCTCAAGGCGCCGTCGACCAAGCGGGTGCAGTTGACCGCCCACCCGTCGACGGGCACTCCGGTCGACGTCATGGTGGTCCTGACCAAGTCCGGCGCCGGATTCGTCCAGGCCGGACAGCTGTCGCGACTGCCGACCGACCAGACCTACCAGCTCTGGGGCGTGGTCGGCCAGAAGACCATCTCACTGGGACTGCTGGGGGCGCGCCCGACCGTCGTTGCCTTCAGCGTGGCCGGTAGCGCTGCCGTCAGCGCCTTTGCCATCACCGCCGAGCATGCCGGTGGCGTGGTGCAGAGCAGCAACCAGCCGGTCGTGGCCGGGCAGGTCAGCGCCTGATCGCGGTCCCTCGGGCCGGGCGCTCGGTCAGGCTGTTCGGGAGCCGCTGACCGACCGGGAGTCAGATCCGGTGTACCTGGCGGAGCCCGGCCCAGGCGAAGTCGGCCAGACGGGCGGCCAGATGGGCCCCGTCCTCCGGGTCCACGGCTCGGCGGGCTCGCCTCCCATCGGCGGCGCCGTCGGCAGACGCGCCCTGGTCTCGCTTGGCATCCAGCCAATGGCGGCTGGCCCCCTCCGCCATGCCCACCACCGCATGGGCCAGGAGGAGCCGGTGGGCAGGGTCGAGACCGGCGTCGATGAGCGGATCGATGGCCTGGGCGATGGTCTCCTCCACCCGGCGCAGGGCGGCGCCCAACTCGGGGTCGTCGGGCGCATCCCGTCCGTACAGGAGCCGAAAGGCCTGCTCGTTCGCCACCATCAGCTCGAAGTAGGCGGCGAACCCCAGCTCGACCTGCTGGCGGGGGCCCTCCGCGTTGGCGGTCGCCTTGACGATCCTTGTCACCAGCTCTTTCGAGAACACGTCCATGAGCTCGAGGTACAGCGCCCGCTTGGACTCGAAATGCTGGTACACGAGCGGCTTGGTCACCCCGGCGGCCTCGGCGATGTCGTCCATGGTGGTGGAGGCGTAGCCGTGCTCGGCGAACAGGGAGAGGGCTACGTCGAAGAGCTGCCGTCGCCGTGCATCTGCGGTGAGCCGCCGACCGGCCGGGACCGAAGCGCTGCCATCGGACGGGCTCTGATCGCCGGGCTCCGGGCCTGGTCCACCGTTCATGGCGGTCATGGTACTCGGGGGCCCGCAACGGTCCGCCCGGGGAAACGAGGCTCCGCCTGGGCGGGTCCTACAGATCGGGCAGCACCGAGCTGATCCTCTTGGGCAGGTCATCGAGGGAGAAGTGGGCACGGGCCACCGCCACGTTGCGCTCGAGCAGACCGGCATCGGGTGCGTCCAACCACGCTCGGAGGCGGTCCGTCTCGGCCAGGGAGAACCACTCGAAGCCGAAGGCCGCCAGCTCGTCGGCTACGGGGTAGGGCCCGATGGCCAGGGGGCGGCGATGGACCACCGATTCGATGGACGGATTGCCGAACCCCTCCCAGGTCGACGGCAGGGCGACGACGTCGCAGGCTCGATAGGCGGCGTGGATCTCGACTTCGGTGGCACCCTCGGGGGTGCCGAGGATGACGGGACAGCGGGCGGCACCCACCAGGGCCGCCAGCTGCGGCCCGAAGCCGTCCTCGGCCGGCCCCAGGAGCCAGAACGTCGCGCCCAACTCGGTCGCCACCCGTATGCCGCCTTCGACGTTCTTACGGGGGATGGCCCGGGTCGGCTGCAGCACGAGGCGTTGGCCGTCGGCGATTCCGAGCACAGCGCGACTCTGCCTTCGGAGCTCGTCGTCCGCGGCCCGGCCTGTTGCCGGACCCATGCTGGCCGGGTCGAGGGCGAAGGAGTTGTAGACGGTGGTGGCAACGATGCTCCGCTTGGCCAGTTGGCGCCGACTCAGCTCATTGATGGTGACCTGACTCCACCGACCGTCGACCGGCGGGGGCGGGTGGCCCGCGAACAGGGACCGCTGCCACGGGAGATCGTGGTGGTGAAGGATGGCGGGCCGCCCGGCCAACACACCGGCCACGGCACCGGCGGCGCCGGGATTGAGGGGAAGGGAGCAGACGTTCTCCACCACCACGAGGTCGGCGTCATCGAGGACGGCCACCAGCTCCGATCGGGTCGGTGGCTCTGTGGCTCCGATGGCCAGCCCGGGGAGCAACCGGTCGACGGGCCCGTCGCCGGCCACGGTGAGCGTCGAGAACCCGAGCCGGGTCAGCGCCGCCTGCCACTTGGCCGCCTCGACGGCCACGCCGTCGGAGCCTCCGAGGCGGAAGGAGAGCAGGGCTGCGGTGGGAATGGCGTCACCGTAGCGGCGCCGATCCTCGAGCGACCCCGTCGGGTGCCCACCACCGCGTGCGGCACCGCAGGTCGCGAGCGGACAACGTCAGCGCGGGCGGGCTACCGTCATCCCGTGCCTGACGACCCCGAGCAACATTCGCCGCCGGAAGGATCCGTCCCTCCCGTTGCCGATCTGCTGGCCAAGCGCCGAGGGGCCGTCCTGACCCTGACCATCAACCGGCCAGAGCGGCGCAACGCCATGACCTGGGCGGTGATCGGCGGGCTGCGGGAGCACGTGGCCGCGGCCAAGGTCGATCCCGGGGTCAGGGTGGTCGTCCTGGCCGGCGCCGGCGATCAGGCCTTCTGCGCCGGAGCCGACCTGACCGGCATGGTGCCGGGCGACCCCGGTGGCGCCACCGACGAGTACGCCGATCACCACCGGGCCCGTGGCTGGTTGGCCGAGCTGTTCGAGGAGCTCTGGCACCTGGGTAAGCCCACCATCGCCCGGGTGCAGGGCTGGGCCATGGCCGGAGGATTCGGCCTGGCCCTGGCCTGCGACATGGTCATCGCCTCCGACCAGGCCCGCTTCGGGGCCCCGGAGCTCAACGTGGGGCTCTGGCCTTACATGGTCACCGTTCCCCTGCTGCGATCGATGCCCCCCAAGAAGGCCCTCGAGCTGATGCTCACCAGCCGGGTGGTGGGGGCCGAGGAGGCCGACCGGATGGGGTTTCTCACCCGGGTGGTGCCGCAGGACCGTCTGGATGCCGAAGTGGCGGACATGGCCGCCGTCCTGGCCTCCAAGCCACCCGGTGTGATGAGGATGGGACGCGAATCGTTCTACGCTGTACTGGATTCGGCGGCGACAGAGGCACTGCCCTACCTGCACGCCATGCTCACGGTCACCAGCCAGACCGCCGAAGCAGCCGAAGGGATCGCCGCCTTCATCGAGAAGCGAGCGCCGTCCTGGCAGACAGCAACCGACGAACCACACACGGATAGCCGAGGAGCCTGACAGCATGTCGAAACGAGCACTGATCACCGGCGTCACAGGGCAGGATGGCTCCTACCTGGCGGAGTTCCTGTTGGATCAGGGCTACGAGGTCTGCGGGATGGTGCGGCGGTCCAGCACTCTCAATTTCGAGCGGATCGCCCACATTCAGGACCGGCTCACCCTGGTGGCCGGGGATCTTCTCGACGAGGTGTCGATGATCAACATCCTGCGCGAGAGCCGTCCCAACGAGGTCTACAACCTGGCCGCCCAGTCCTTCGTGCAGGCATCGTGGAACCAGCCGGTCCTCACCGGGGAGACCACGGCGCTCGGTGTGACCCGGGTGCTCGACGCCATCCGGACGGTGGATCCCGAGATCCGCTTCTACCAGGCGAGCTCGTCCGAGATGTTCGGCAAGGTGCTCGAGGTCCCCCAACGGGAATCCACGCCGTTCTATCCGCGCAGTCCCTACGGGGTGGCCAAGGTCTACGGCCACTGGATCACCGTCAACTACCGCGAGAGCTACGACCTGCACGCCTCGTCGGGGATCCTCTTCAACCACGAGTCGCCCCGGCGGGGCCTCGAATTCGTGACCCGCAAAGTTACTCACGGGGTGGCCCGGATCAAGGCTGGCATGGACGAGAAACTGGCCCTCGGGAACCTGGACGCCCAACGCGACTGGGGATTCGCGGCCGACTATGTGCGAGCCATGTGGATGATGCTCCAACAGGACCATCCGGACGACTATGTGGTGGCCACGGGGGAGACCCACTCGGTCAAGGAGCTGGTGGAGCTGTCGTTCGCCGCCGTCGACCTCGATTGGGAGGAGCACGTCGTCATCGACGAGCGCTTTCTCCGCCCCGCCGAAGTGGACCTTCTCGTCGGGGATCCCTCGAAGGCCGAGCAGACACTGGGTTGGCACCGCGACATCGACTTCCCGGCTCTGGTGCAGATGATGGTGGAGGCCGACATCGCGCTGGTGCATAGCCAGCTGGCCTAGCGGACGGTGATGGTCGGATCGGCGATCCACGCCGACCCCCTCGGCATCCTGGTGGCGTTCGGCGCCGGCACGCTCTCGTTCCTGTCGCCGTGCGTGCTTCCGCTGGTGCCCGCCGCAGCCCTCCGGACCCCTGGACCCGTCGGCGCCCCCTGCCGGGAGCGATCCGACGCCGCCCACCCAGGTGGACCTCCGACGGCTGCAGGGCAGACTGCTCCGGGGGATCCTCGCCTTCATCGGCGGATTCACGGTGATCTTCACCATCCTCGGGGCGTCGGCCTCGGCCATCGGCAGGCTCTTCCTGACCAACCAGCGCTCGCTCGAGACCCTGTCCGGCATCCTCATTGTGGTGTTCGGAGGTGTCCTGGTGGTCATGGCCGCCGGAGTGGCCCTGCCAACGGCCCTCACCGGCGAGCGACGCTTCGCCGTCCGTCCCTCCGTGCTCGGGGCCTGGGCCCCCCCGGTCATGGGGATGGCGTTCGCCTTTGCCTGGACGCCGTGTATCGGGCCTGTGCTGGGTGGCGTGCTGGCCCTGGCGGCCGGCACCGGTGGATCGGCCACCGGAGGGATCGCCCTCCTGCTGGCCTACTCGCTCGGGCTCGGCGTCCCGTTCCTCCTCAGCGGTCTGGCCTTCGGTCGGATGACCGACGCACTGGCCCGCGTGCGCGCCAGGTTGTGGGTGATCAACCTGGTGGGAGGAGCGGTCCTCATGGTCTTCGGGCTGCTGCTGCTGACCGGCAACGTCGACGTCGTCTCCGCCCATCTCTCGAATTGGCTACGTGACCTGCACCTCAGCCGATTGTCAACCAGCTGAGGCGTGCGGGGGCAGACCGCGGTCCTGTCCTCGGCGGTCACCGCCCCGAACGCCCTGCCCTCGCCTGGCTCCCGGACCCCCACCCCCGTAGCATGGGGGGACCGGCTATGGCCCCTGCAGCCCCTCTCCCCCCAGCGCTTTTCCTCCACGACGCCGTCGCGTTGTCCGGACGGTTCCCCCTGCTCGCCGGGGTCGACCTCGAGGTTGCCAATGGAGAAACGGTGCTGGTCGAGGGGCCGAACGGTGCGGGCAAGACCAGTCTCCTGCGGGTCTGTGCCGGCTTGGTCCCCCTGGCCTCGGGCCGGGTGGCGGTGCTCGGCCTCGATCCGGTCCGCCAACGGAACCAGGTGCGGCGACGGGTCGGGATGCTCTCCCACGCCTCCCATCTCTACGACGACCTGACCGTTCGGGAGAACGTGCGATTCGCGGTTCGGGCGGCGGGCGCCGGCACTGATCGGATCGACGACGCCTGCGATCGGCTCGGGCTCACGGGTCGTGTGCTGAAGACCAGCGCCGTCAAACTGTCGGCCGGGCAGCGTCGACGGGTCGCTCTGGCCGTGTTGGCCGCCCGGTGGCCCGAGTTGTGGCTGCTCGACGAGCCCCACGCCGGCTTGGATGCCTCGGCCCGCGACACCCTCGACGAGCTGATCGGTGAGGCGGCCTCCGGTGGCGCCACCGTAGTCGTCGCCTCCCACGAGGCTCACCAGGTGGAAGCGCTGGCCACCAGGGCGGTCACGGTGGCCGGCGGCAGAGTCGTCTCCCAGCGTGCCATCGTCCGGTCGGCCGGCAAGCCGGCCAAGGACGTCGCCCATGTGGCGTGACGCCGCCCTCGTCGCCGGCAAGGACCTGCGTATCGAGGCCCGGTCGCGGGTAGGGCTGTCGCAGGTGGCACCGTTCGGCATCGTGGCCCTGGTCCTGTTCGCCTTCGCCCTCGGCCCGGACCGCTCCCTGATGGCCCGGGGGGCGCCCGGGCTGTTCTGGGTGGCTGTCCTGTTCTGCACCGTGCTCGCCATCCAGCGCAGCGTGTCGGTCGAGTCGGCGGACGGGGCCCGGGACGCCCTCCGGCTGTCGGGGATGGATCCGGCCGGCCAGTTCTTGGGCAAGGCGGCGGCGGTGGCGGCTCAGTTGGTCGTGCTCGAGGTCGTGCTCGGCATGGGGGTGGTGCTGCTGTACGGGGCGAAGATCGAGGTGGCCTGGTTGATCGTGGTCTCGTCCCTGCTGGGGACCGTGGGATTGGCGGCCACCGGCACCCTGTACGGGGCACTGTCCGCCGGGCTCCGGGTCCGGGAGACGCTGTTGCCGTTTCTGCTGCTCCCCATCGCCGCTCCGATCCTGTTGGCCGGGACGCGCATCTGGCAGGCAGCCATGGTGGGTGGTGTCCCCGCCGACGGCACCCAGTGGCTCCGGCTGCTGGTGGTGTTCGATGCCGTCTACGTGGCCATCGGTGTCGTTGTGTACGGCCCCATCCAGGAGTCGGCATGAGTCCGAACCTCTCGGTGGGATCCAGCCCGTCGGCTCACTCTCCTCTCATCCAATCGGCTCGGGCACGATGGACGGTGCGGATCATCGGGATCACCGCCGCCGTGGCCACCGCTCTTACTGTGTGGCTGGGTCTGTGGGTCACGCCACCTGACGTGAGTCAGGGCGATCTGGTGCGCCTCGTCTACATCCATCCGGGCGTGGCCTGGGTGGCGCTCTATCTGGCCTTCGGCCTGGCCGCGGTGGCCAGCCTGCTCTACCTCTGGCCGCGCACCCGATCGTTGTTCTGGGACCGCCTGGCCGCGGCCGCCGTCGAGGTGGGCGTGGTCTTCAATGTGTGCACGCTGATCTCCGGGTCGATCTGGGGCAAGCCGACCTGGGGCGTGTGGTGGGCGTGGGACGCCCGTCTCACCAGCACGGCCGTGCTGCTCGTGCTGTTCCTCGGCTACCTGGCGCTCCGGCGGGTTCCGGCCGAGCCCGACGTGCGGGCCAAGCGAAGCGCCTATGTCGCACTGTTCGCCGCCGTCGATGTCCCGATCGTGCACTTCTCGGTGCTGTGGTGGAGGACCCTCCACCAGGGGGCGACCGTGCTCAACCCCGACCTCTCACCGACCATTCACGGGTCGATGGCCTGGACCCTCCTGCTCGGCTTCGTGAGCCTCACCCTGGTGTTCGTGTGGATGCTCCTGGTCCGCTACCGGATCGGCGTCCTCGAGGATTGGTTGGGCAGCCGCGAACTGGACGTGGCCCTTGTCGAACGTCGGGCCGAGGGGACACCGGTGGATCGGTCCCGTACCGGGGTCGATCCGTCCCACGGAGAACCGGGGGCCGATGGACGGCTTGACGACGGGGTCGATGTTGGCCGCCCGGTGGTTCCCGAAGGTGCCCGATGAGCTACGTCGTCGCCGGCTATGTCGTCGTGCTGAGCGTCCTCTTCCTGTACGGGGCACAGCTCGTGTGGCGACGCAGCCGACTGATCCGGGCGGCCAAACGGGTCGAGGCCGCCGGCGCGGGCGATGACGTGGTGAGAACCACCTCCGACGCGGGAGAAGACCTCGAGGCCCTGGGGCGATGACCACCGCGCCTCCGATCCCGTCGTCATCCGACGAAGCGCATGGCGGCCCGCGCCGGTCCGGACCGACCCGGCCCCCGACCAACCCCCCTCCGCCAGGACCACGCCGGCTCCGCTACGCGGTGGTGGGCCTGGTGCTGGCCGCCTCGTTCGCCTTCCTGCTGGTCAAGGGTCTCGGCACCGCCCTCAACTTCTATCTGCCCGCCGACGAGGCCCTGCACCAGAAAGCGAGCCTCGGCGACAAGACGTTCAACCTCGAAGGTGTGGTGCAACCCGGCTCGATCCGCCAGACCCCGAACGGTGTGGACTTCGTGGTCACCGCCGGAGCGGCCCGGCTGCAGGTCGAGAACACCGGGAGTCCACCCCAGCTCTTCCAGGTCAATATCCCGGTCATCGCCGTCGGGCACTTCAGCGGCACGGCGTTCGTCTCCAACCAGATCCTGGTCAAGCACTCCTCGAACTACATCGCTCAGCATCCGGGGCGGGTCACCTCGCCCAACGGGACCAAGCGATGACCGGCGGCCTGACCCGTAGCCGGTGGGTCGCCGGGCCTCGGCAGTGAACGGGGCCCTCGGCCACACCGGCGTCCTGCTCGGGTTCGTCGCCGCCCTCGCCGGTGTGACGGTCATCGCCGTCGGTCTGGCCCGGGGCCGGTCATCGACGACCCGCCGCGGACAGGTCTACGCCCCCCTCGTCCTGCTCGGTGGCCTGATCGCCCTCGTCGCCATGGAGCACGCGCTGCTGGCCCACGACTTCTCCCTCAGCTACGTGGCCGCCAACAACAGCCGGGCCACGCCGTGGCTCTACTCCTTCACCGGGTTGTGGTCGGCGTTGGCCGGCTCGATCCTGCTGTGGGGGGTGGTGCTCGGCGGCTACGCCACCGCCATGGTGTGGCGGTTCCGGAGGCGGGCCGGTGAGGACTTGGTGGGTTGGGCCACCCTGGTCGTCTACGTGGTCGCCGCCTTCTTCTTCGGGCTCATGCTCGGTCCGGCCGATCCCTTCAAGCACGTGGTCGGAGCCATCCCCCCCAACGGGCCCGGTCCCAACGCCCTGCTGCAGAACAACCCCCTGGTGCTCATCCACCCGCCCATGCTCTACCTGGGCCTGGTCGGGTTCACCCTCCCGTTCGCCTTTGCCGTGGCCTCGCTGATCACCGGAAGGCTTGACGAGGACTGGCAGGGGGAGACCCGCCGCTGGACCCTATTCGCCTGGGCCTTCCTCACCATGGGCATCCTGCTCGGCGCCTGGTGGTCGTATGAGGTGCTGGGCTGGGGGGGCTTCTGGGGCTGGGACCCGGTGGAGAATGCCGCCCTCCTGCCCTGGCTGGTGGGCACCGCCTACCTCCACTCGGTGATGGTCCAACAGCGGCGAGGGCTGTTGCGCATCTGGAACCTCTCCCTGGTGGTGGCGGCGTTCAGCCTGACCATCCTCGGGACCTTCCTGACCCGATCCGGGGTCATCCAGTCGGTCCACTCCTTCACGGAGTCGACCATCGGTCCCCTCCTGTTGGGCTTCTTCGGGCTCGTGTTGGTGACCGGGGTGGGACTGATCGCCTGGCGCGGGGACCGGCTGCACTCCGTCGGAGGCATCGACTCGCCCATCAGTCGGGAGGGGGCCTTCCTGGCCAACAACCTCCTGTTCGTCGGGTTCGCCTTCGTCGTGCTGCTGGGCACGGTCTTCCCCCTCCTGTACGAGGCGCTCAACGGCGGCACACAGGTGGGAGTGGGGGCGCCCTACTTCAACCGGTTCTTCGTGCCCGTCGGGTTGGGGCTGCTCTTCTTGATGGCGGTGGCCCCGGCGCTCCCGTGGCGCAAGACCTCCGTGGCCATCCTGCGCGGCCGCCTGGCCATACCGGCGGCCATCGGGGTGGCGGTGGTGGTGGTCTGTGTGGCGTCCGGCATCCACGGCATCGAGCCGCTGCTGGCCTTCGGCCTGGGTGGGTTCGCCGCCGCCTCGGCCGGGCGCTCCCTCCTGCTGTCGGTGCGCGGGGCCTACCGGGTTGCGCAGTCGTCCGGTGCCTCGTCCAACCGGGCGATCCTGAGTGGGTGGCGTGGATTCGTGGGGCGTGCCAACGGGGGCATGGTCGTGCACATCGGGGTGGTCGTCATTGCCGTCGGGCTGGCCGCGGCCACCTCGTTCCTCCACCGGACCGAGGTGCACCTCGCACCCGGTCAGACGGCCACCTTCGCCGGCCACACCGTCGAGTTCGTGGGCACCCGCGCCGTCACCTCACCATCGCACTCGTCCTTCGAGGCCGTCTTGCGGGTCGACGGCCGCGGCGCCTTCTCCCCGGCGGTCAGCCAGTTCGGCACGGGGAGCGCAACGGTGGGCACCCCGGCCATCGACTCCAGCTGGAGGGACGACCTCTACCTGACCATCGCCTCCATCCCCGACAAGGGAACCGTGTGGACCTTCGGGGTGGTCGAGCAGCCGTTGGTCATGTGGCTGTGGATCGGGGCCGGACTGGTCGGTTTCGGCTCGGTGCTGTCGGCCATCCCCGGACGGCGTCGGCGTCCCACCGACCCGGTGTCCGCTCCCGTCCCCACCAGGGCGCGTCCCGACACCCAGGACCGCGTCGAGGTGCCGGCGGGGTCCGGCCCCCGGTCCGGACCCGGGGGAGAGGCGGTTCCGGTGGCAGGTGGTGATCCCTCGTGACGACAACGGAAGCCGACCACGAAGGCGTAGCGACGACCCACACTGCCCGCTGGGTGGCGGTGGCGATCCTGGTCATCGCAGCCGGACTCATCGCCGTGTTGGCCACGCGGCCTCCGGCGCTCACCGCCGCGGCCCAGAATCCCCTGGTCAACCACCCGGCCCCCACGATCGAGGGCGTGACACTCGATGGGACCCCAGTTCCACCTGCCTCGGGCCCCGGGTCACTACGTCGTGATCAACTTCGTCGCCAGTTGGTGCGTGCCGTGTGAGGAGGAGGGTCCCCAGTTGATTGCCTTCCAGTTCGAGCATCACCGGACCGGCGACGCCTCCATGCTCAGCGTGGTCTTCAACGACACCGCCGGTGCGGCCCGGTCGTACCAGGCCAAGATCGGGGTGACCTGGCCGACGCTGGCCGACTCCACTGGCAGCCTGGCCTTGGCCTTCGGGGCCCGCGGGAACCCCACATCGTTTGTGATCGCGCCCAACGGACGCGTCTTGAGCGCCATCCTCGGGGGCGTGACGACCCCGGGCCTCGACCAGATCATCGCCAAGGCGGAAGCCAGCGGGTACGGTCTATGACCACGCGGCGGTTCCCGCTCTGGACGCTGCTCGCCGTGGTGCTGGTGGCAGCGCTGGTCGTCGGGAGCGGCGCCCTCTCCTCGTCACCGCCGACTGCAGCCCAGCGCGCCGCGGCCATCGAGGCCGTGGTCCGCTGCCCCACCTGTGAGGACCTCTCGGTGGCCCAGTCGAGCGCGCCGACCGCCGTTGCCGTGCGGGTCGCCGTGGTGCAACAGATCGCCCAGGGCAGGACCGACGGACAGATCAAGGACTATCTGGTGGCGCGGTACGGCGCATCGATCGTGCTCGACCCTCCTGCCACCGGGTGGTCCCTGCTGGTCTGGCTGCTCCCTCTGGTCGGCGGCGCCATGGCGGCGGCGCTCCTGGTGGCCGTGCTCGTCCGGCGCCGTCGCCTGGGTGGCGGGTACGGGGACGGGGACGCTGCCGTCGACGGGGGCCGGGGCCCGATGGCACCGGAGGTGGCCGACGAGCGTCGGCGCTTCCTCACCCGGTCCTTGGCCGACGCCGACGCCGAATACCTTGCCGGCGATCTGTCCGACAAGGACTACCTCGCCCTCCGGCAACGGGACATGGTGCGCCTGGCCGCGCTGCCCGCCCCGTCGGCCGGACCGGCGCGCGTCGGCTCCCCGGCACCTGCATCTGCACCTGCTCCTGCCACAGCATCGGCATCGGCCACTGCATCGGCATCGGCATCGGCGACGGCGTTGACAGGGCCGCCCGTCACCGACGACCGGGCCGACCCGCCGGTCGCCAACGACCTGGCCGGGGAGGCCCTCGAGGCCGGAGACGGCGCCGTTGCCAGGGGCGGGAGACGCAGGCGGAGCAGTTGGTGGTTCCTCGGGGGGGCGGTGGCGGCGTTCGCCGCCGCCCTCATCGTGGCCGTGTCCCTGTTCGCGTCGAGCCGGCAGCCGGGCCAGTCGGCCACCGGGAGCTTCGCCCAGTCGCAACAACAGCAGATCGAGCAGACCCTGGCCCAAGGGGCGGCGCTCGAGAATCAGGGTCAACTCAGCCAGGCCGCTCGGCTGTACCAGTCCGTGCTCGATCAGCACCCGGACAACGAGGTGGCCATGGCCCAACTCGGCTGGCTCGAGTACCTGATCGGCCAGTCCGGCAAGAGCGGCTCGTTGCTCGGCGACGCACGGGTCAAGCTGGATCGGGCCGCGCAACTCGATCCGCATGACTATGCCGTGCGGCTGTACCTCGGGACCGTCCTGTTGCAGCAGGACGGCAACGCCGCCGGTTCCGTGGAGCAGTACCGTCAGTTCCTCGGCGACAACCCGCCGGCCGTCGTGGTGGCCCAGGCCGCGCCCGAGATCCGCCAGGCCTACCAGAAGGCCGGCCTTCCCGCTCCGCCGCAGGTGGCTGGAGGCTGAGCCCTGGCATCGAGGTGCCGCTCGGCCGGGGGATGAGTGCCGCCGTCCTCAAGGGACCAATACCGCTTTGCCCGCGATCGAACGATCGATGAGGCCGGACATCACCGCCGCCGCATCCTCGAGCGGATACGAAGTCGGCACCGTCGGGTGCAGTTGCCCGGACCCGACCAGGTCCATGAGCTCGCCGATGAGCGTGCGGTTGCCGATCGGGTCCTTGAAGGTCCAGCCGCCCCAGTCGACACCCACCACCGTCCGGTTGTTGAGCAGCACCTGGTTCAGAGGGATCGAAGCGATGGGTCCCGAGGCGAACCCGATGACGCAGAAGCGACCCAGGTGCCTGGTGGCCCGGAGGGCTGCCTCGCTGTGCCGTCCGCCCACCGAGTCGATGACGACGTCCACGCCGCCGCCCGCGATCTCCCGGGCCCGTACCTTCACGTCCTCGCGCTCGTAGTCGATGGTGGCCTCGGCACCCATGGCCGAAGCCGCCTCCAGCTTCTCCGGGCTCGACGCCGCCGCGATGACCCTGCCCCCGAGGGCGGTGGCCACGTCGGTGGCCGCCAGGCCAACGCCACCCCCGGCCCCGAGCACCAGCACCCACTCGCCCGCTACGAGGCTGGTCCGCCTGGTCAGGGTGAACAGCACGGTGCAGTAGCTCTGGATGAGCGCGGCGGCCTGGCCGAAGCTGATGTTGTCCGGCATCGGCACCAGCGAGAGCGCGGGGACCACGGCTCGGTCGGCGAATCCTCCGAATCCGGTGAAGGCGATGAAGCGGTCACCGACCGATACGCCGCCCACGCCGGCGCCGATGGCGGACACCTCGCCCGCGACCTCGCCACCAGGGACGAACGGTGTCGGAGGTTTGATCTGGTAGCGCCCCTGGCACAGCAGCCCATCGACGAAGTTGACGCCGGCCGCCTTGACGTCGATCACGACCTGCCCCTCGCCGGGCACCGGCGCCGCCCGCTCTTCGAGGACGAGCGTCTCGAGTGGACCCAACTGGTTGCAGACGACGGCGCGCATGGGCAGAACCTAGCCATCACGCCCGCCCGGAGTTCAGCCGCCCAGCGCCCGCAACTTGTCGACGACACCGCCAAAGGCCGCCTCGAACGCTCCAATGTCCGCATCCGTGGTCGACCATCCCACCGAGAGGCGGAGCGATCGCTCGGCGTCCACCCCCATCGCCTCCAGCACCGGCGATGGCTCCAGGGTCTCCGACGAGCAGGACGAACCCGAGTGGACGGCGACGCCCGACTGATCGAGCCCGAGCAGCACTGGTTCGGCCTCGACGCCCTCGACACCGACGCACACGATGTGGGGAAGGCGATGGACCGGGTCACCGAAGGCGCGCACGCCGGTGACTGCGCACGCCGACTGCAGCAGTCGATCGCACTGGGAGCGCGAGATGGTCGCTTCGGCACCCAGCGCACCCGGTGCGGCCAACACCGAGGCGGCTGCCCCGAACCCGATGGCGCCGGCCACGTTCTCGAGCCCGGCCCTGCGGGCCCGCTCCTGTTCGCCGCCGACCACGAACGGCTCCAGGCGAAGCCCCCGCCGGATGATCAGGGCGCCGATGCCGGCCGGGCCGCCCAGCTTGTGCGCCGACACCGACACCAGGTCGGCACCGAGTTGCCCGAGGTCGAGGGGGAGCCTCCCGGCCGCGGCGGCGGCGTCGACGTGGGTGGTCACCCCCAGCCGGCGGCAGTGCTCGATGACCTCCGCCACCGGCTGCACCGTCCCGACCTCGTGGTTGGCCCATTGGCAGTGGGCCAAGGAGGGGTTGCGGCCGTGGAGCGAGCGGCACCGGTCCAGGGCCTCGTCGACCGCACCGACCTCGATCCTGCCGAACTGGTCGACGGTGATGGGGACGACCGGTGCGCCCCGGGCGGAGGCGTCGCGCACTGCGGAGTGCTCCACCGGCGAACAGACCACCGGTCCCCGGTCAGCCCGGAGCGCGCCCCAGACTGCGGCGTTGATGGCCTCCGTGCCACCCGAGGTGAAGATGACCTGGCGCGGGCGCACCGCGAAGAGTCCGGCCACCTGCTCCCGGGCCTCCTCGAGGGCGGCACGGACCATGCGCCCCTCGCTGTGTACCCGGCCCGGGTCGGCCGTGATGCCCGATTGGTCCCAGGCCGCCATGGCGGCGCGGGCTTCCGGGCGTGTCGGGGTGGTCGAAGCGTGATCGAGGTAGTGACGGGCCAAGGCTGGCTCGCCGGTCAGACCACGGCGGCGCAGGCGTCGTCGCCGCGAGCGCGCGAGGACGACAGCACGACCGGCACCACTCCACTGCCATCGTCGCCGCACAGGCCGGCCAGTAGGCCCTTGACCATGCCCCGGTCCACGGCACACAGGACGGGGTACTGCGAGGCGGCGTTGCCGAAGGGGCAGTTGTCCGCCACCACCGCGGTGCTGGCACCCTGGTCCTCCGCGTGGGCGGCGAACCCGTGTGCGGTGAGCGTGTCGGCGATGGCGTGCATGGCGGTACGTAGCGAGCGCTGCCCCTCGCCGGGCGACATCTGGCGGGCGAGTGTGCGGCCGTACTCCTCGCCGACCCGTTCGGCCATGCCCTCGGCGGCCGCCGGTCCGAGCAGTTGGAGCGCCTCTTGCAACAAGAGGACCAACAGGTCACCCCGTCGGGTGAAGAGGTCGAGGGTCGGGTCGTTGCCGACCGCCCGGAAGCGCTTGGATGGCCGGCCGGCACCGTTTCCGGCGGCGCGCTCCATGGTGATCTCCACGTAGCCGCCGGTGGCGAGGCGCTCGAGATGGTGGCGAGCGACGTTCGGGTGCAGCGAGAAGCGGGCGGCCACCTCGGAGGCGGTGGTGCCCGGGTTGGAGCGGACGAACAGATAGATCTCCCGGCGGGTCGGGTCCCCGAAGGCGGCCGTCACCGCGGTCACCGCCGCGGAGAAATGACCGTCCGACTCGGACGTGTCGCCCCGGCCGTCCCCGGCCCCAGCCCCTGGGGGGCGCTCGGCCTGGAGGAGTCGCCTGTCCGAGTCCACGTGCACGTCCCCTAGTCTACCGGTGGCGCCGAAATTCCCCGAGGAGAACCCGCATGGCCATCGACGAGTCCCAGGTCACAGCGACAGTCGCTGCGGTGATCGACCCCGAATTGCGCCGCCCACTGGGGGAATTGGGCATGGTCGGACGGGTGGGGATCAAGCGCAAGCGAGTGGCCATCGAGCTCGCCCTCCCGGTGGCGCACTATCCCCAGGTCGACGAGTTGGTGCAGCGGGTCCGGGAAGCAGTCGGGCCGCTGGATGGGGTGGCGGAGGTGGCGGTGGAGCCAGGGGTCATGGACGAGGAGCCCCGCGCCCGGCTCCGGATGCTGCTGCGCGGGGAGCCGGTCGACGGTGGGACCCAGCACGCGGCCGACGACCACCCCCACGCTCACGGCGGGCAGCTCGGGCATGAGGAAGGCCGCCCCAATCGCTTCATGCTGCCGCGCTCGAAGACCCGGATCATCGGCGTGTCCTCGGGAAAGGGCGGTGTGGGCAAGTCCTCGGTCACGGTGAACCTGGCGGTGGCCCTGGCCAGGATGGGGTACGACGTCGGGATCCTCGACGCCGACGTGTACGGGTTCTCCGTCCCGAAGATGTTGGGTGTGACCGAGGATCCCCTGATCATCGGCGACCTGGTGGTGCCGCCCACCGCCAACGGGGTGCGGTGCCTGTCCATGGGTTACTTCGTTCCCGACGACACACCGGTCATCTGGCGGGGACCCATGCTGCACAAGGCGCTCGAGCAGTTTCTGGTGGACGCCTACTGGGGTGAGCCCGATTTCCTGCTGATCGACATGCCTCCGGGCACCGGGGACGTCACGCTGTCGCTCGGCCAGTACCTGACCAAGACCGAGGTATACGTGGTGACCACGCCCCAGCCGGCCGCCGGACGGGTGGCCCAACGATCGGCGTATGCGGCGCGGAAGTTGAAGCTGGCCGTGCGCGGGGTCATCGAGAACATGAGTTGGTTCACCGGCGATGATGGGAAGCGCTACCAGCTGTTCGGCGCCGGAGGCGGGCGCCAGCTCGCTGACGAGCTGGGTGTGCCGCTGCTGGCGCAGGTTCCGCTGGTTCCGACCCTCCGCCAGGGAGGAGACGAGGGGATCCCGGTGATGGTCGCTGACCCGGCCAGCGAGGCTTCGGCTGTCTTCGAACAGCTGGCCACCGCCGTCCTCGAGCTGGGCCCCGCCCGCGTCTACCGCAAGGAGCTCACGGTCCGCTGACGACCCGCCCTTCTGCCGGCCGGCGGAGGTTCAGCCCCAACCCGCCCGCGTCGGGGGCATCCCGCTCGTGCCGTCGTGCTCGGGGACGACGCCGAGCACCTGATGGATGGCCAGCCCACCATCGGCGAAGCCGTTGGCCGAGGCGGCCATGTACAAGTGCCAGATGTTGGTCCGGGGCAGTCCCACGAGGGCCACCGCTTCATCCCAGTGGTGTTCGAGGTTGGCCACCCAGTGGTGCAGTGTGCGCGAGTAGTGCTCCCGGAGCGACTCGACGTCCCGGACCTCGAAGCCGGACCGTTGCATGGACCTGACCACGTCGGCTACGTCCACCAGTTCACCGTCGGGGAACACGTAGCGACCGACGAAGGTCCGTCGGCCGAGTACCGATGTGCCCGGCTTGGAAATGGCATGGTTGAGCAGTCTGCCGGTGGGCTTGAGCAGCCGTCGGAGGGTGTCGAAGTAGCGGGTCATCAAGGCCGTACCCACATGCTCGAACATGCCGATCGACGAGATGGCGTCGAACGCCTCTCCGCGCAGGTCGCGGTAGTCCTGCAGGCGGATCTCCACCTGATCGCCGAGACCGGCCTCGGACACCCGGCGCCGGGCTTCGCCGACCTGCTCCCGGCTCAGGGCCACGCCCACCACGGTGGCCCCGTGGTGCTGCGCCGCGTGGATGGCCATCGAACCCCACCCGCACCCCACATCCAGCAGCCGGGCGCCAGGTTGGAGATCCAGGCCCAACTTGCGGCAGATCAGCTCGTGCTTGGCCGCTTGTGCGTCCTCGAGGGTGGCCCCGTCCGAGACGAACCTGGCGCACGAGTAGGTCATGCTCGGGCCGAGCACCAACCGGTAGAACTCGTTGCCCACGTCGTAGTGGTGGCTGATGACGTTGGCGTCCCGGGTCGGTGAGTGCACCCGGCCGGCGGGACGGAACTCCTCGGGCGGGGCGGGCAGGGGCGGTCCGAGCGCGCCCAGCCGTCGGGCGGCATCGACGACGGCGGGGACGGCCCGCAGGCCGATCCGGCGCAGATCGCGCCGCGATGCGTCGTGGAGCACCTGGAGGAGGGCGCAGATGTCTCCCTCCGCCGAGAGGTCGCCGGCGACGAAGGCCCGGGCCACGCCGAGCTCGCCCGGGGCCCACATGATCCGGCGAACGGCGTCGACCGAGGTGATCCGCAACGTCCCGACGCCGTCGGTGGGACCGAAGCCGCTTCCGTCCCAGAACTCGAAGCGCACGGGGACGGCGTCCCCCACCAGGGCCTTCACCAGCGGTGCGAGGGCATCGGCTGCGCTCCCCGGACGGGCCGCGCCGCCGAGAGGTGCAGTCGCACCGGCATCCCCGGTGAGCGTTTCGGATGAGCCCCCGGCGGCAGGTGGACCTGCATGGGGGTTGGTGGATTGCGACACCTGGGTGACCATCGCTGACCTCCTCGACCGCTGCCCCTCGTCTCAGGTCGGTATCGATCCTATGGCGATCGTCATGCGCCCTGCCGCTGCCGACGGGCCGCGACGCCGCCCCACCCTCAGTACCGCTGGGTGACCCCGATGCCGGCCGGGAGCTTTGCGGGGTCCCACCCGAGCACGGCGACGGCTTGGCTGAAGGCGAACCGATCAGTCATACCGGCGACATAGGCCACTGCGGCCCGCACCGCCCGGGGATCCCCACCAGTGAGATCGGCGGTCCGATCGCCACCGTCGGGGATGAGGTGGGGTCGGTCCCCGAAGTAGTCGACCAGCGCTCGGAGGACCGAAACCACCGAACGGCCCTGGGCCACCGAGCTCGGACGAAGGTAGATGTGCTCGTAGTTGCTGGCCCGGAAGGCGGCGAGGGCCTCGGCCAGCTCGTCCGCCATGCCGATGAGCCCGGTCTCGAGGGTGGACGACACCAGCGCGCCGATGAAGGTGTCCAGTTGCCGGCTGCGCTGGTCCCCGCACCGCTCGCGCACCAGTGCCGGGAGCGCGCCCGGGGTGACGATCCCGCTCTTCACGGCGTCCTCGAAGTCGTGACAGACGTAGGCGATCCGGTCGGCCCAGCTCACCACCTCGCCTTCGGGCGTCGAGGGTGCGGGCCGTGACCACGAGTGGTTCCGGATGCCGTCGAGGGTCTCATGACAGAGGTTGAGCGGCTCGAGGGAGACATCTGCGCCCCACGGGGCGTGGTCGAACCCTCCGTCGAGATAGGGGGAGAGCGCATCCTCGCTGGCATGCCCCCCCGGGCCATGGCCGCAGTCGTGACCGAGGGCGATGGCTTCGGTGAGGGCAACGTTCAAGCAGCAGGCCCTGGCCACGCTGGTCGCCACCTGGGCAACCTCGAGGGCATGGGTCAGCCTGGTCCGCTGGTGGTCGTCGGGGAAGACGAACACCTGGGTCTTGCCGGCCAGCCGGCGGAACGCCGTGGCGTGGAGGATGCGGTCGCGGTCGCGCTCGAAGCAGGTCCGCCAGGGATCGGGCGCCACCGGCCGCGACCGGTGGCCGGCACCGCTGGCCCGTGTCGCCCCGGGGGCCAACCGCTCCGACTCGATCGCCTCGCGCTGCTGGCGGTCGAGCCCTGCCAGCGGCCCGGGGAACAGTGCGGAGGAGCGGCTGTCGGCGTGGGCGAAGGTGATGCCCGACCCGGGGTGGCCGGCCATCGTGGACGCCCAGCGGCGGTTCCTCTCGCTCTCTCCTTCCACGCCCTCATGCTCTCCTTCCACGCCCTCATGTTGCACCCAGCCAGTGTGCCCCAAGGCTGTGACGGCGCGACGAGAGTCGCTCCGGACCTTGTATCGTCGGACAGGCCCGGCACACCTGTCGGGCCCAGCCAAGAGGAGCGTGCCAGGTGGACGTGCGGATCGGGATCGTACAGTCGATGAAGGAGCTCGACATCGAGTTGCCCGAGGACGCGGACCGCGACGAGGTCCTGGCCGGCATCGAGGCGGCACTGGCCGAGGACGGGAAAATACTCTGGCTGACCGATCGGAAGGGCCGCCAGGTGGGTGTGCCTGTGGGCAAGGTGGCCTACGTCGAGGTGGACCCGCCCATCGCCGCCCGCCAGGTTGGCTTCGGGATCTCCTGATCCACCACCCGCCTGCTGCCCGTCCGGCTCTGATCCGTTCGTGGGGCCGCTGAGCGGATGGGCGCGCTCCTCGATCTCAGACTGGTCTTCGTCACCGGCAAGGGCGGAGTGGGCAAGACGACGGTGGCCTCGGCCCTGGCGCTCCTGGCCTCCTCGCAGGGCAAGCGGGTCCTCATCTGCGAGGTCGACGCCAAGGGCGATGTGGCCGGCTTCTACGAGGCACCCCCGACCGGATTCAAGGAGAAGGAGGTCCTCCCCGGTCTGTTCGCCATGACCATGGACACCGAGGCGTCCCTGCGCGAGTACCTCAGACTGCAGTTGCGCATCCCTGTGGTTGGACGCATCGGCCCCCTGGCCAAGGCCTTCGACTTCGTGGCCACCGCAGCCCCCGGGGTACGGGAGATCCTCACCGTCGGCAAGCTCTGCTACGAGGTCCGAGAGCGCCACTATGACCTCGTGGTGGTCGACGCACCGGCGTCGGGCCACATCGTCGGCCAGCTGGCCGCCCCCCAGGCCATCAACAACTTGGTCAAAGTGGGCCTCATCCGATCCCAGACCGACTGGATGCTCGACATCCTCTCCGATCCCCTGACCACCGGGCTGATGGCGGTATGCACCCCGGAGGAGATGCCGGTCAACGAGACCATCGAGCTGGCGGCGCGGGTGAGAGAGGAGACCACCGTGCAGCTCTCCGCCGTGGTGGTCAACCGGGTGTTGCCGGAGCTGTTCGGTCGCCAGGAGGAGGAAGTGTTCGACGCCCTCGGGGCGCCCGACTCGCTGGCGCGGCTGGACGAGCTCGTGGGGGGCGACGCCGGCCCCGTCCTGGACGCGGCGCGCCTTGCCGTGACCATGCGACGCACCCGGACCACCCACCTCGACCACCTGCGCCGGAACATCGAGGAGCTCGTGCCGATGATGTACCTCCCGTACCTGTTCACCCGGTCGCACGGACTGCGGACCACCCGACAGGTGGCGGCGTCCCTGGGCGAGGAGCTGGGCTACTGATGGCCGCCACCCGCGGTCGGCGCGGAGGTCGGGAGGATGGGTCGGGCCATGACGAACAGGGTCGCCCGGGCGGGGGGTCCAAGGCCGTCTCGGCCGGGAGCGGGTCGATGGACGGTCTGCTGGCCACCAAGGAGATCGTCGTCGCCTGTGGTCCCGGCGGTGTGGGCAAGACCACCACCGCCGCTGCTGCTGCGGTCATGGCCGCCCTCCGGCACGGGAGCAAGGTCCTCGTGCTCACCGTGGACCCCGCCCGGCGGCTGGCCGACGCCCTCGGGCTCGACGGCATCGGCAATACCGAGCACCGGGTCCCCGACGAGGCGTTTCGCAGCGCCGGGCTGAGGCCGAGGGGACAGTTGTGGGCAGCCATGCTCGACACCAAGGAGTCGTGGGACGCGCTCATCCGCCGCCACGCCCCGGACCCCCAGACCCGGGACGAGATCCTGGCCAACCCCCTCTACCAGAACATCTCCGGGAGGTTCGTGCAGAGCCACGACTACATCGCCATGGAGCGTCTCTACGAGATCCACTCGGCGAGCGACTACGACCTCATCGTGGTGGACACCCCGCCGACCAGGAACGCCCTCGACTTCCTGGACGCCCCCCAGCGGATGGCCGACTTCTTCTCGAGCCGCCTGTTGCGGTGGCTGATCGTCCCCTACCGGTCACGCCTGGTCAACGTGGCCACCAAACCCTTCTACCAGATCGCCGACCGGATACTCGGCACCGAGTTCCTGGCCGACATCTCCGAATTCTTCATCCTCTTCCAGTCGATGTACGACGGGTTCGTCGAACGGTCCCAGTCGGTTGGCCGGCTGCTGTCCGACCGGCGCACCACCTTCGTCGTCGTGTCGACCCTCGAAGCGGTGCCGCTGCGAGAGGCCGAGTTCTTCGCCGAACAGCTCACCTCCCGCCGGCTCCACCTCGGCGCCATCGTCCTGAACAAGGTCCTGCCCGACTACCTGCGGGAGCCCGAGGGCGCCACGGTGGCCGAATCCATGAAGGAAATGGCAGTGGAGCTGGCACCGAGGCTGGCTCCGTGCCTGGCCCGGGTCGATCCGGCCATCGGCGATCCTGACCAGGTCGCCAGGGTCCTGTCCGAGGTCGCCGACAGCTACCTGAACTTCCAGGTGGTAGCCCTCCGGGAGATGGAGGAGCGCTCCATGCTCTCGGTGGTGCCCGACGTCCTCGCCACCGTGCCGTTCTTCGACACCGACATCTACGATCTGGCCGGACTGGTCAGGCTCGGAGAACAGATCTGGGACTAGCGGGGGCACCGCCCCCACATCGGCATCCGGCCCGCCGCCGACCTTTCTCCTCCTGCCTTACCATGCACACATGACGGACATCGTTGACCCTGCGCTCGAGGCCTACGCCGAGGAGCACACCTCCGCTGTCCCCGCCTACCTCGACGACCTGGCCGACGACCTGCGGGCCACACTCGAGTACCCCGGCATGATGGTCGGTCTGCTCGAGGGCCGCTATCTGGAGATGCTGACCTTCGCCCTCGGGGCCCGGACCGTCCTCGAGATCGGGACCTTCGGCGGCTACTCGGCGTTGGCCATGGCACCGGGTCTGGCCCCGGGCGGACGGATCATCACCTGCGAGATCTCCGACGTGCACGCCGAGTTCGCCCGCCGTCACATTGCCGCCAGCCCCTACGCCGACAAGATCGAGGTCGTGGTCGGGCCGGCCATCGACACCATCGCCACGCTGGACGGCCCCTTCGACCTGGTCTTCATCGACGCCGACAAGGCGACCTACCCCGACTACTTCGAAGCGGTCCTGCCCAAGCTGTCGCCGAGGGGCCTCATCGCCGCCGACAACACGCTGTGGAGCGGTCGGGTCCTCGACCTCGCCGACACCAGCCCGGACACCGTGGCGCTCCGCCGGTTCAACGACGCGTTGGCCGCCGACCGGCGCGTGGTGGTCGTCCAGACCACCATCCGTGACGGGGTGACCCTCATCCGGCGCGCCGGGTAGAGGCGGGAGCGGACCGTGCTGGACTACCACCTCCACCTGTGGCCTCACGCCCAGAGCGACGCCGAGGCCAGCGTCGAACAGGTGGCCTCCTACTGCCGGCGCGCCGCGGAGGCGGGGGTCACCGAGATCGCCCTGACCGAGCACCTCTTCCGCTTCACCCAGGCAAGAGACCTGCTCGGCGGGTTCTGGGACGACCTCCCCGGGGAGGCGCTCCGCCCTGCCATGGCGGACTACTGGGACCATCACGCACGGGTCGACCTCGACTCCTACGTCGAGGTGGTGCTGGCGGCCAAGACGGCCGGGCTCCCGGTCGTCCTCGGGCTGGAGGTCGACTACTACCGGGATCGGATGGACCAGGTGGCGGGTCTCCTCGCCGACTATCCCTTCGACGTGCTCCTCGGTTCGATCCACTGGTTGGGTGCCTGGCGATTCGACGTCCTGAGCGAGCCGCTGATGCTGGCGGAGTGGGACCTCCGGGACGTCGACGCCGTGTGGGAGGAGTACACCCGGGCCATGGAGGAGTTGGGGGCGTCGGGGGTGTGCGATGTCTTCGCTCACCCTGATCTGGTGAAGATCGCGGGACGGGTGCCGGCCATCCCCGACGAGTTCTACGACCGGATCACGGAGGCCGCGGTGCAGTCGGGGATGGCTGCCGAGGTCTCCTCGGCGGGATGGAGGAAGCCGGTGGGGGAGGAGTATCCCGCGCCGCCCCTGCTCAAGCGGTTGGTGGAACGCGGCGTTCCGCTCACCACCGCCTCTGATGCCCACTCGCTCCCCGACGTGGCCGACCGGGTCGGCACCCTGCAGGACCTGCTGATCGGAGCCGGCGTCACCCACGTGCGGGGCTTTCGCCGGCGTGAGCCCTACGACCTGGCCGTGGCTCCGCCCGACGGGGGCTGATCGTGGCCACCCCGGCCGAACTGGCCTTCGGGCGCACCGACCTCGACGATGGGCAGCTGGGCCACCTGCAACGCCTGCTCGGGACCTGGGGGATCCTGGCCGACCTGTCCTTCTCCGACCTGGTGCTGTTGGCTCCGATGGCGCCGGACGCCCCCGAGCGGCACGGCGACGGGACCGAGCTGGTCATCCTGGGCCAGATGCGCCCGTCCAACAGCGCCACGGTGGTCGAGCACGACCTCGTGGGGCAGACCGTCACCGGCGCCGAATGGCCGCTTGCCGTCCGGACCGTCCGGTCCGGCGAGGTGTCTCGCGGCGAGGTGATCCTGGAGCCGGGAGACGAGCCGGTTCGGCTCCATTGCATTCCCGTGCGGTGTGAGGGCACCACCGTGGCCGTCCTGGCCCGGCTGGCGGCGGGAGCCGGGAGGCGACCCGGCCACCTCGAGCGCACGTACCGCGACCTCTTCGACCGTTTCGCCATCATGCTCGCCGAGTCGACATTCCCGTTCCCGAGCGAAGAGGTGGCCACCGAGGAGGCTCCCCGCGTCGGGGACGGCGTCGTCCTGGTGGATGAGGAGGGTCGTGTCCGCTACGCCTCCCCCAATGCCACCAACGCGCTCCATCGCATGGGGATGTACTCCCAGACGGAGGGCCGGCGACTCACGGATCTCGGGATCGAGGAGTCGGCCATCGAGTGGGCCCTGGCCTCCGCGCTCCCGGTGGTGGAGGAAGTCGAACGGCGACCGGACGTCACCGTACTCCTCCACTGCATTCCCCTCCTGGCCAACGACGACGTGACGGGGTGCCTGGTCTTGATGCGCGACGTCACCGACGTCCGCCGGCTGGATCGCCTGCTCCTGTCCAAGGACGCCGCCATTCGTGAGGTGCACCACCGGGTCAAGAACAACCTGCAGACCATCTCGGCCCTTCTGCGGCTACAGGCCAGACGCCTGTCACCCGGAGACGGGAGAGTGGCGCTGTTCGAGGCCGAGCGACGGGTCCGGTCCATCGCCATCGTCCACGAGATCCTCTCCCGGGAACCGAGCGACCAGGTCCCCTTCGACGAGATCGTGACCTCGCTGATCCGCATGGCGGAGGACTCGGTCGTGCATTCGCAGGACCTCACGTTCGAAGTGACCGGGCAGCTCGGCGAGGTGCCCGCTGACGTTGCCACCCCGCTGGCAGTCGTCCTGGCTGAGCTCCTGCAGAACGCGGTCGAGCACGCGTTCCTCCATTCCAAAGTCGGCGATCTCAAGGCGGGCGACAGCGCGGGGCCCTTCGTCCCGACGACGCCCGGCGGAGGAGGCCCCATCCCCTATCAGGCGCCCGGCCACATCCGGGTGCACCTGGTGAACGATCTCTCCTGCCTCGTGCTCGAGGTTATCGACGACGGCTCCGGCCTGCCCGAGGGATTCGATATCGACGCCACGGAGAGCCTCGGGCTGTCGATCGTCCGGGACCTCGTGCGCAGTCAGCTGGAAGGCACCATCACCATGCGCAACCGGAATGATGGCGATGCGGGGGCGACGGGCACCATCGTGACCATCGAACTTCCGACGCAGGAGGCCCAGCCCATCGGGCAGTAGCCGGGGTGACGAGAAGCCGCCCCCGTTTGGTTCAGGAGGCCCGGCGCCGGGCGGCCAGCCACACCTTGCGCAGCTTGCGTCGCTCCTCTTCGGACGTGCCCCCCCAGACGCCCGACTCCTGATTGGTGGCCAGCGCGAAGTCGAGGCACGGCTCGAGGGCGTCGCACCCCCGGCACACTCGCTTCGCCGCCTCGATCTGATCGACGGCCGGACCCGTCGTCCCGATGGGGAAGAACAGATCGGGTTCCGTGCTACGACAGGCGGCCAGGTGTCTCCAGTCACCGTCGTCCCATTCGACCGTACGGTTCCACATAAGGGCCACGATGCTTCCTCCGCTCCCGTTCCCGAGATTCCTGTTTGTGATCAGATTCACATGGCCTGGCACCAGGACGCTACCGGCCGTTCAGGGTTCGTTCACTAGAGTAATCACCGGCACGGGGCGTTGCAAGCAGTTTTCAGGGCCGTGCGCACGGTTTTCGGCTCAATTTCGACGCCGGAGCCGCCACCGGGGGAGGTTCCGAAGGGATGCCAGCCATGGGGGTCCTCGGGCACCGGGGGAGCCCCGACCCGGCGGCCGGAGTCCGCGAGAACACCCTGGGGGCGTTCGTGCGGGCCCGACGATTGGGGGCCGACGGAATCGAGCTCGATGTGCGATCGACGGCCGACGGGGCCATGGCCGTCCATCACGACCCGGTGATCCCGGGGGTGGGGACCATCTGCGAGTTGCCGGCCGCTGGGCTCCCTGGGTTCGTCCCGCTGCTGGCCGCCGCCCTCGACGCCTGCGACGGCATGACCGTCAACATCGAGATCAAGGACCTGCCCGGTGAGCCGGGATTCGACACGGAGGAGCGGCTGGCGGTCGGGGTGGCAGACCTGGTCCGGGCCCGCGGGCGGTCGGCCAACGTGGTGGTCTCCTCGTTCTGGCCGGACGCCCTGGCCGCCGTCCGCCGTGCCGCGCCCGAGGTCAGCACCGGGCTCCTGCTGACGAGCTGGTTCGACCCCGCCGACGCCGTCGCTGCCGCCGTGCGGTTGGGTTGCCGTGCGCTCCACCCCCACGTCGACCTCGTGGGTCCGGGCCTCGTCGACGACGCCCACCGCGCCGGGCTGTCGGTGGCCGCCTGGACGGTGAACGACCGAGACCGGCTGGAGGGGGTCAGGGATGCCGGGATCGACACCGTGATCACCGACGACGTCGTGCTGGCGCTGGCCGTGCAGGCCACCGGCAGACGCGGGGTCTGACCAGCCACCTTTCGGTTCCGCCCCTCGGGCGTCCTGACCTGGGATCGCGGCCCGATTGGTCGAAGGGGCGGTTTTCAACAACAATGCACGCCCATGAACGTCGTTGTCTGTGTGAAGCAGATCCCCGATCCGGCCGCGCCGGGGGCCCTCGACCCGGGGACGAAGAACCTTGTCCGAGAGGGAAAACTCATCCTCGACGACTCCGACGCCTACGGCGTGGAGATGGCCCTTCAGCTGGCCGATGCCGCCGGTGGTGGCGACGTGACCCTGGTCTCGATGGCGCCGAACGGGGAGACCTCGGGTCTTCGCACCGCCTTGGCCATGGGGGCGGCCAAGGCCATCCTCGTGAGTGACGACTCCCTGGCCGGCACCGACGCCCTCGGCACCGCCAAGGTGTTGGCCGCGGCCATCAGGCGGGCAGAGCCGGACCTGATCCTGGCCGCCACCGAGTCCACCGACGGCTACACCGGCACCACCCCGGTCCAGATCGCCGAGCTGCTGGGGCTGCCCTCGGTGACCTTCGCCAAGAAGGTGGAGATCAGCGGTGCCTCGGTCAAGGTGGAGCGACAGACCGAGACCGGGTACGACGAGGTCGAGAGCCCGTTGCCCGCTGTGGTCACGGTCACGGCTGGTGTGGTCGAGCCCCGCTACCCGTCGTTCAAGGGGATCATGGCGGCCAAGTCGAAGCCGGTGGACGTCCTCACCGTAGCCGACCTCGGGGTCGACGCCGGTCAGGTCGGTGCCGCCGGTGCCCGTCAGGAGATCACCGACGTGGCCGAAGCCGAGGCCCGGTCCGCCGGCGACATCGTCGTCGACGAGGGCGAGGGCTATCAACGGGTCATCGAATTCCTCGAGCAGCTGAAGGTCCTGTAGGGATCGGGTAGGAGAGCAAGCGAACATGTCCGTCGACAAGATCTGGGTCCTCGCCGAAGTAGCGGACGGGGCCCCCATCACCACCTCGCTCGAGCTGATCAGTCATGCCCGATCCCTGGGCGGCACGGTCGAGGCCGTCGCCTACGGCGACGGGACCGCGGCCATGGCGCCGACGGTGGGCGAGTACGGCGCCACGACCGTGCACGACGTGGGTGACCTGGCCGGGGCCCTTCCCGGAGCTCCGGTGGCCGCGGCCATTGCCGCGCTGGTGGCCGCCGGCAACGGTCCCGACGTGATCCTCTTCCCCGCCACCTATGACGGCAGGGACATCGCCGCCCGGCTCTCGGTGAAGATCGACCGGCCGGTCCTCACCAACGTGGTCGGCCTGACCGAGGGGGATGGCGGTCTGGTCTCCCAGCACGCCATCTTCGGCGGCAGCCAGATCCTTTCGGCCCGGTTCACGGGTGAGGGACCGCACATCTTCGTGGTGCGGGCCAAGTCGTTCGCCGCCGAGCCAACGGGCGGAGCAGCCGCCGCGGTGGTGGCCGCCCCGGCCCCCGACACCGGCGCCACCAACGCCGCCAAGATCGTGGCCCGCCATGTCGAGGAACGGATCGGCCCCAAGCTCGACGAAGCCGATGTGGTGGTGTCCGGCGGCCGGGGCCTGGGGGAGAAGGAGCAGTACGCGCTCATCGAGGAGCTGGCCACCCTGCTCCACGGGGCCGCCGGGGCCAGCCGGGCCATCGTCGACGCCGGTTGGGTGCCGTACTCGCACCAGGTCGGCCAGACCGGCAAGACGGTGAAGCCCACGGTCTACATGGCGTGCGGGATCTCCGGTGCCACCCAGCACATGGTGGGCATGAAGAACTCGAAGAACATCGTGGCCATCAACAAGGACCAGGACGCCCCCATCTTCTCGGTGGCCGACCTCGGGATCGTGGGCGACGTGCACAAGGTGTTGCCGAAGTTGATCGAGGCCCTCAAAGCCCGAGGCTGACAGAACCGACCCGACCCGGCGGGCAGCCGGACCCCGGCGGCGGGCCGGCACCACCGGCAGGCCGTCCGGCGACCGGTGATGGTGCCAGGCAGAGCGCGGTCGGACGGGTAGTGTCCGGAACGCGCCTCCACCGCGCCCTCTGTCCCCATCGATGCCACCGAGACGGTTCCATGTCCTGTCCCCACCATCCAGTCCGACGTCCCATTCCGGTCATCTCCCCCGGAGGGTCGGCGTCGGGGTCCGGTGTGGTTGCCGAGTCGGTGGTCGCGGATCGACGCTGATCGATGACCTCCGGGAGGAGCGACTCCTCGGCTTGGACGGACCGTGCCTAAGCCGGTAGAGGGGACCAGCCCCTACCTTCCCGGACTGGACGGCATCCGGGCCATCGCGGTGCTGGCCGTGCTCGCCTACCATCTGAGCTTCCGGTGGGCCCCGGGCGGGCTGCTCGGCGTGCAGGTCTTCTTCGTCCTCTCCGGCTACCTGATCACGGACCTGCTCCTGGCCGAGTACCGCCGGCACCAGGGGATCCGGCTGAAGGAGTTCTGGCTCCGCCGGGCCCGGCGGCTCCTGCCCGCACTCTTCGTCGTCCTGTTCGTCACCGTCGGATGGGCCACGCTGTTCGACCGCAGCCAACTGGTCGCCCTGCGCAGCGATCTCCCCGCCTCGATCTTCTATGTGAGCAACTGGTGGTACATCTTCCACCACGTCTCCTACTTCGCCAGGTTCGGCCCACCCTCGCCGCTCGGGCACCTCTGGTCGCTGTCCATCGAGGAGCAGTTCTACCTGATCTGGCCACTGCTGGTCCTGGCCGGGATGCGGTTCATCCACGCCCGGCGAACGCTCATCGCGCTGACCCTGGCGGCGGCGGCGTTGTCAGCGGCGGGGATGGGCCTCCTGTATGCCTCGTCCCCCAACGGCGATCCCACCCGGGTGTACGACGGCACCGACACCCGGGCCTTCGCCCTGCTGATCGGCGCCGCGCTGGCCATGGGCCTGCCCCGCAACCGGGCCTTCGCCCCGATCACCACCGGCGCCGCCCGCCTCCTGAATGTGGTAGGGGGTGCGGCCCTGGTGGGGATCTTCGCCATGTTCTGGCTCACCAACCAGTACGAGCCCTCGCTCTACAAGGGGGGGATGGTGCTCCTGGCCGCGCTCACCGCGCTGGTCATCGGCGTCACCGTCCACCCCGGGTCGGGGCTGCGGTCGATCCTCGGGTGGGAGCCGCTCCGATGGGTGGGCGAGCGCTCCTACGCCATCTACCTGTGGCACTACCCGGTGATCGTCCTGACCACACCGGTCGCTTCCCGCCCCAGTGTCGTGCGGTCGTCCCTCCAGATCGGGGTCACCCTGGCGCTGGCCGCCCTCTCCTGGCGATACGTCGAGGAGCCGGTCCGCCACGGGGCCCTGGGCCGCCAGTGGGGACGGGTCCGCCAGCACGACTGGTCCTGGCTCCGCTTGCGACCGTTGGGCTGGCTGGTGGTGGGGGCGGCGTCGCTCAACGCCGTGGTCTGCACCCTCGGCATCGTCGGGCTGGTCGATGCCTCGGCCGCCAACCCGGGACCCCGGGTCACCAGCATCGTCCCCACCGCCAGGCATCGGGTGGCTCCGTCGACCACCGTGGCGCCCTCCAACGGGAGCACGACGAGGACCACGGCTCCGCCGGCCGGCCAGGGGGTGACCGCGCTCGGCGACTCCATCCTGGTGGACGCCGCCCCCTATCTCCAGAGCATGCTGCCCGGCATCGCCATCGACGCCCAGGTCAGCCAGCAGCTCTACCTGGTCCAGAATGCCGTGGCCCAGCTCAAGTCCGAGGGCGCGGTGGGAAACCGGTTGATCGTCGAGCTCGGGACCAACGGCCCCTACTCGGCGGACCAGCTGGTGGGCCTGCTCAACTCCCTGGGCCCGATGCAGAGGATCGTGCTGGTGAACACCCGGGTCCCCCAGCCGTGGCAGCAGGAGGTCAACGGGACCATCGCCGCCGTGGCCCAGAACTACCCGAACTCCGTCGTCGTCGACTGGTACGACGCCAGCACGACCTCCCCCCAGTACTTCTATCCCGACGGGGTCCATCTCACTCCCGACGGCGCCCGGTACTACGCCACGCTGCTGGTGCAGGCGCTCGACGCGCCCGGTCCGTCGACGGGGGACCGGCCACCTTCGTCCCCGTCCGCCTCGACCACCGCCCCTCCCCGCGGTGCGAAGCCCTGACCCGGCCCCGGTCCACCTCGGCCGGTTCGGTCCGGGCCGGCGCCTCCGACCCCGCCCGCCGGGCGGTGTCGCTCACACGAGAGGCCAGGGGTAGGGCGGGCGACCGCCGCCGGGCTCCGGAAAGACCCCCGTATGGACCAGCATCCGGGCCCGGCCCAGGAGCGCCTCCCGCTCGGAGTCCGAGAGCAGCCGGCCCAGCTCGTCGGGGAGGTCGGAGGCCAGGCGCTCGAGGTCGACCAGGATGTCGCCGGGCACCTCGTCATCGGCGAAATCCCAGATGACCGTGCGTAACTTGGGCTGTGGGTGGAAGCACAGCCCATGGTCGATGGCCCAGAGCCGGTCGTCGGGACCTTTGAGCACGTGACCGCTCTTGCGGTCGGCGTTGTTGGCGACGACGTCGAAGGCGCACATTGTCCGGAGCATGGCCTCGTGGCTGCCAGCCTCGAACAGCGTGAAGTAGTGCTCTGCGTAGTCGGCCTCGACGAACAGCTGCAGGGATCCGGGGCCGAACGGGCCATCGTGGCGCTCGACCGTGGGGGGGACCATGCCCCAGCCGAGTGCCTCGGACAGGGCGAACGCCGCCACCTCGCGCCGGTAGAGGCCGTCGGGGAAGTCCCACAGCGACTGTTCGCCTCGGGCCGGTTTGTAGACGGCGCTGAGTGGCTGCGGGTGGCCGCTCTCCAGCGTGACCAGAAAGGTCAGGTTTGAGCTCCACGGCAGGCGCCCCGCCACGGTGAGCTCGCAGCCCCGCAGCTGTTCGGTCGCCGAGTCGAGCCCGGGACCGACATCGGGGTTCCAGCCGATCACACGGCCGGGGGACGGTGGCCGTTGGTCCGCGGGCACTCGTGTCCCGAAGGGTCGAGGGGGGACCCGCAGAGCGGGCACGGGGGACGGCCCGATTCGACCAACCGGGTGGCCTGGATGGCGAACCCGGCCGCCTGCTCACGGGAGATCGACAGGCGGGCGATGGCGCCTGTCTCGTCCTCGGGGACCAGCTCCTCGATGACCAGGACGACCCGGTCGTCGCTCTCGTCGTAGGAAACGCCGATGGTCCCCACCACCCAGGCCGGGTCCGCCGGTTCCTCGAGCGGGACTTCGTCCGGCAGGTGGCCCGGGCGCTCTTGGTCTCGCACGATCCGCGCCAGGTAGTCGGCCACCACTGCGACCTGTTGCTTCTCGATCTTGAGGGTGAGCAGCACCGGCCCCTGCCGGCACTGCAGCAGGAAGAGTCGATCGCCGACGGGTCCGAGCGTGCCCACGGTGATCCGCTCCGGGGCCGAGAGGTCGTATCCCTCGCTCACGAGACGGCCAGCTCGGTGAGCGATGCGGTGGAGTTGACGGTGAGGACACTCGGGCCGCCGTCGCCGTAGGCCAGGGCGGACACGGAGCACGGGGACACGGTGAGCCGCTGGAACAGGTCCAGTTGGGTCCCTGCCGCCGATGATACTGCCGCCTTGATGGGGTCGGCGTGGGACACGGCGACGATGGTCCCGCCCCGGTGGAGGAGGACCAGTCGGGCGATGGCCGACGCCATGCGGGCCTGCATCTCGAGGAAGGACTCGCCCCCCGGGAACCGGAACCCGCTGGGCCACCGCTGGACCTGGGTCCACTCCGGCTTCTTGTACAGCCCGCTCAGCTTGGCCCCGGTCCAGGTTCCGAAGTCGCACTCGATCAGGCCGCGCTCCGTTCGCACCCGCAGGCCGAGCTGGCGGGCGATCGGCCTCGCCGTCTCGGTGGTCCGCTCCAGGGGGGAGGCGTACACGGCGACCGGCTGTCGGCCGTCGGCCCCCGCCAGCGCCGCGATCCGGCCGGCCACGGCGTCAGCCTGGGCCCGACCCGCATCGGACAGGTGGAGACCCGGGGCCCGCCCGGGGAGGACCTTGCCCGTGGTCGGCGTCGTTCCGTGGCGGACCAACAGCACCACGGTCGGACGGCTGGGGGTCTTCCGTCGGCTGGCCACGCCCGTTCACCGTACTCTGTCCCGGCCATCCCTCGACCGGGACCGGGACGTCGTCCGACGGTCAGCGGGACGTGCCGGCCAGGGGCCGGACCAGGGGCTCGAGGTCTTCGTGAACCCCGTCTGCAACAGCATCGTCGGGGATCACCGGGTCGTGGCTGTGATCCTCTCGGGACAGCGCCGAAGGCCACCAGTTCCAGCGGCCCAACAGGACCACCACCGAGGGCACCAGCAGCGTGCGCACGAAGAAGGTGTCGAGAAGGATGCCCGCGGCCAGGCCGAGACCGATCTCCTTCACTTGCGTGTTGCCGGTGGCGGTCAGCACGCCGAACGTGCCCGCCAGGATGAGTCCCGCCGAGGTCACCGTGGTTCCGGTGGCCTCGACGGCACGGCGCACGGCCACCCGGATGGGCGCGTGGTGGGCCTCCTCACGGATCCTCGTCATGACCAGGATGTTGTAGTCCTGGCCCAAGGCCATGATGAAGACGAACATGAAGAAGGGAAGGACGAAGTTGATGCCGTCCTGGCCTCCGACGAGCTCGAAGACGAGCACCGCCAGTCCGAGCGACGCCAGGTAGGACAGCCCCACGCTGATCACCAGGTACAGCGGCGCCACCAGGCTGCGCAGCACGATGGCCAGCAACAGGGCCAACACCAACAGCACGATCGGGAGGATCTTGACCAGGTCCTGGCTCGCGATGGTCCCGACGTCGGCGGCCGCCGGCGCATAGCCGGCGACCCCGTTGGCCGTGGCCCCGATCGACGTCGCCACGCCCGCCACCGCGGCGCGGATGTCCGGGATGGCCCGGGCCGCAGCGGTGCTGGTCGACGGTCCCGCCTGCAAGGTGGCGTCGTAGCGGATGGTCCGGCCGTCGGCGCTGATGAACAGCGCCGCGGCGCGGTAGGCGTCGTACTCGGCGGGCGACAGGGCGACACGCCCCGGCGTGGAGGGGGGGAGGTTCGCCGCCGGCCCGTAACGCGCCAGCAGGCCGTGGGCCCGCGCCAGAGCCTCCGGGCTCGCCATGGTGCCATTGGGGTCGAGGGCGCCGCTCACCGCCCGGAAGACGCCTGACCGCTCGAGGCCCAGTTGCGCACTGATGAGTGTGTCGGGGTGGGCCCACACGGACGTCGGCAGGCGGAACAGGATCGTGGTCGGATTGGCCTCGGTCGACGGGTAGTTGGCGTCCAGCACTGCTTGTCCCCGGGCCGAGTCGGAGGTGGCTGACGGGGGCTGGTCGCCGAAGCCGGTGGGGGCGTAGGCCAGCATCGAAACGGCCAGCCCGCCGAAGAAGACCAGACCGACCAGGAGCGTGGTCAGTGGCCTGGCCACCACCTTGCCGGCGATGCGGCCCCACGTCCCGTGGCGAGCCGGGCCGACCTTGGGCACCCGGGGCCAGAAGACGGAGCGGCCCAGCACGGCCAGGAGGGCGGGGAGCAGGGTGAGATTGGCCAGCAGGGCGACGGCGATCCCGATGGCCAGGCCCGGGCCCAGTCCACGGTAGAGGCCGAAGGTGGCCACGACCACTGCGGCCAACGCCGCGATCACGGTGAATCCGGAGAAGGTGATCGACTCACCCACTTTGCAGAGGGAGAAGGCCACCGCCTCGCCCACGGGTCGTCCCCGGCGGAGCTCCTCTCTCACCCGGAAGATGAGGAAGAGCCCGTAGTCGGTGCCGGCGCCGAGCATGACCACGGTCAGGAGGATGGGAGTCAGGTCGGAGACCTGGACGCCGATGTGGGTGGACTCCGCCACCAGCGGTCCGGCGGCCAACAGGGCCACCACCGAGGGCAACAACGCCACGAAGGGTGCCAGCAGGGCCCGAAAGGTCAGGAACAACAGAGCCAGGATGAACAGGAGGGACAGCACCTCGGTGAGGGTCTGGGTCTGGCCGGACTGGTTCTGCTGGTCGACCGATTGGGCCACACCCCCGGTGAGGTGCATGACCAGGTCGGCCGGAGTGCCCGGTGACCTGAACTCGGCCCGGACCTGGGCCACGGCCCGGGCGGTGTCCCGGTTGGTGGCGGGCCGGCGGCCGTCGAATTCGACGATCGCCTTGCGTGCCCTGCCGTCTGCCGACACACCCTGGTCGATCACGCTGGTGACCCGGGGCACCGACCGGATGGCCCGCTCGACCCGGTCGATGGAAACGGCGTCGGCGGGGGAAAGCGAATGACCGTTGGTGACCGCCACATAGGTGGCCTGCGTGTTGTGCTTCGCCTGCAGGGGGGCCGCCAGCTGCCCGGCCTTGACGCTGGCCGAGCTGGACGGGAGGAAGTCGGAGTTGCTGCTCTTCTCGACGCTGGACAGCGAGGGGAGGAAGAGGACGAGGATCACCGTCACGATCACCCAGGCGACGATGATCGGCCACCGGTAACGCACGGTGAACCGTCCTAGGGCGGCGAACAAGCGGTGCTCCTCCAAGGGATCGAGAGTCGGACCCCCCAGGGAGAGGGGCACCGCCGCCGGCGAGGGTCGCACATCGGCGATTGGACCGGTGGCTCAGGCCCGGTCACCGGCGTGGATGAGCGGATCTGGCTTGGGTCTGACGGTCCTGTCCTTCAGCTTACGCCTGTGCACCCCGGCCGGAAGGGGTCGGGTGTACCAAACGCCCGATTTTTATGCGAAATTGATCAGGCCCTCATCAGGCCTCTCACCGGGCGGCGGGCAACCGGCGGGGCATGGGCACCGCCGTCTCCGGCCAGCGCCTGCGGCTGACCCTGGCCAACTTGTGGAGCAGGGCGATGGCCCCGGGATCGTCGTCCCCGGGCCTCGTCTCGAGGGCACCGCCGGCGATCATGGCGTCGAGCAGTTCGCGCCCCTTGTCGGTGCGGACGATGGTCAGGGTCCAATCGTTGAAGGCCCCGATGCCCCCGGTGGAGATGTCGGCGTGTTCGGCGGCGAAGTCCGGGCACGTCGTGCAGCCCTCCCGGGTCCAGGCGTGTGCTTCCTTGAGGGGGATCTCGTGGAACTTCCCGTCCCGCGTCCACACCTGGAACACCCCCTTGATGTTCATCTTGGCAATGTCGGCCCGGGCGATGCCGTACCGGGCCTCGAAGAGCTCGGGGAAGATGGCGTCGTCGAAGGTCTTCGAGCACATGAGGCCGATGGTCAGGGACAGCCGGCGGGCGACCTTTCCGGCCTTGCGGGCCTGCATCACGGGCGGAGCCGAGGCCTGGCATCCCATCCCCACCAGGGCGATGCGCTCGGCCCCCGACTCGATGGCCTGCGCATAGGCCAGGGGGTTGGCCGAGTAGGTGTAGCGCGAACCCGCGGCGGCGAGGACCTCGGACCGGGTCGTGGCCACCGCGGGCACGGCCTTCCAGGTCGAGCCGTCCCCTTCGAGGTCTGAGACCAGGGCGGCGTCGATGACGTCGTGCTCGAGGGCCCAGATGAGCAGGGCGGAGACCAGCCCCCCGTCCTGGCCCACTCGGAGGACCTCCGGATCGGTGGCCCTGACCAGCAGGGTGTCTGACGAGATGCCGGCCACCTCGTCGTCGGTGCGCTCCCGGCCGAACAGGTGCGTGTCGATCTCGGGCTCCCAGGTGCGGAACCGCGGACAGGCGCGGGTGCACATCGTGCAACCCTTCACCCCGTGCGTGCAGCTTTCGGGGCCGCCCTCGGCGTCGATGTGGAAGGGCTTGTACCGGCCCCCGGTGTCGTCGTAGGAGAGCACGTCGTAGGGGCAGGCCACGATGCAGGCGGCGCAGCCCGTGCACAGGCCCGAGGTCACCACTTCGGTGAACAGTTCGGCCCAGTGCGGCTTCTCGGGAGGCATGGACCAACCCTACTGTTGGAACCTGGCCCGGTTACCCGAGTGGCTACCCTCGGGTCGGTGCCCGAACTGCCCGAGGTCGAGAGCTACCGGAGGCTCGCCGAGTCGGCCCTGTTCCGCACCGTCAGGTCGATCGTCACCCCCGATGCCTGGTTCCTGAAGGGAGGTGTGGACGGCAAGGTCCTGCGCCGGGCCCTGATCGGGCACCGGTTCGTCTCGGCCCGGCGCATCGGGAAGCTCCTGGTGCTCGAGACCGACGGCGGGCCGCCGCTGGGCATCCGGTTCGGGATGACCGGCACGCTGATGGTGGACGGAGCCGCCGCCGTCGGGGAATTGCGCTACGCGCCCCGCCGCCACGATCCGAAGTGGGACCGCTGGTCGGCCAGGTTCGATGACGGCGGCACCTTGGTGGTCAGCGATCCGCGGCGCCTGGGCGGCGTGCTGCTGGATCCGGACCTGTCCCTCCTCGGCCCCGACTCCGCCACCATCACCGGGTCTCAGTTGGCCGCGGCGCTGCGGGGATCCAGGGCTCCGCTGAAGGCGCGGCTGCTCGACCAGGCGCGGGTGGCCGGAGTGGGAAACCTGATGGCCGACGAGGTGCTGTGGCGCGCCGGGCTGTCCCCACTCCGACCGGCCGGCTCCCTTTCCGCCAACGAGCTGCGTCGGCTCCACCGGAACCTGGTCCGCACGGTCGAGGACCTCATCGACAGGGGCGGCTCGCATCTCGGCGACCTCATGGTCGAGCGCCAGCCCGGCGGTCGATGCCCCCGCGACGGCGCCCCCCTCACCCGCTCCACCGTCGGCGGACGTACCTCGTGGTGGTGCCCCCGCCATCAGGTGTGATCGCCGCACAGCGGACCGACGGTCCGGCAGGAGGCCGGCTCAGGCGTCGAGCTCGGCCAGGACCTTGGCGGCGTGACCGTCGGCCTTCACGTGGTACCACGGCCGGGCCACGGTGCCGTCGGCGGCGATGAGGAAGGTGGATCGGATGACCCCGACCGACTTCTTGCCGTAGAGGGTCTTCTCGCCCCACGCCCCGTAGGCCTCGCCCACGGAATGGTCGGCGTCGGTCAGGAGCGGGAATTTGAGGCCGTACTTGGCCCGGAAGGCCTGGTGCTTGGCCGCGCTGTCAGCCGAGATCCCGAGGACCGGCACCTTGGCCCGGGTGAAGGCGCGCAGGTTGTCGTTGAACTGGCAGGCCTCCTTGGTGCAGCCGGGCGTGTCGTCCCGTGGATAGAAGTACACCACCACCTGCTGTCCCTTGAAGTCCTTGAGCGAGACCTTTTTGCCGTCGTGGTCGGCGAGGGTGAATGCGGGCGCCTTGTCACCGGCGGCGAGTGTTCCCATGCTCGGCATCCTTTCGTGGAGCGATGCGGTCCCGCCTACGATTGCACACTCATCCTCCCCGCCGGAGCGGGCGACCTCTGCGGCCACTACCGAAGACGCGCCGTGGCCCCCGGACAGCCTTCCCGGGGCCTGGGGACCGGCCCGTGGCGCCGACCAGGAGCGCTTGGGCTGGTGTCGGGGGCAATCCCAGCTAGACTGGGGCGCGTGGTCGGGCTGGTGCCCTTCCACCGGGGTCTTCCTCATTCTGTTCTTCAGGCCTGCCGACGCAGACCGGGACAATGGCCCGAGGCGGGCCCGTAGGCGTTCCGTGACTCGCACGGGCGTCGACGGTCGGCCTCCGGCCGTCATCCAACAGACGAGAGTGAGCCTCATACCCCATGACAACCATTGCCGATCCATCGGGTCGCGTCCTCGAACACGATGCCCTGCTGGCTGAGAGCGGGGAGCTCCGGACGTTTGCCTCGTTGGGCGTCGACCCGGCCCTGGTCAAGGCGCTGGACGCCCAGGGAATCACCACGGCGTTCGCCATCCAGGCCATGACCGTCGCCGACGCACTGGCCGGACGCGACGTGTGCGGGAAGGCCAAGACGGGCTCGGGGAAGACCCTGGCATTCGGCATCCCGCTGCTCCAGCGCACCATGGCCGCCCCGTCCACCCAGCCCGGTCGGCCCCGGGCCCTGGTACTGGTTCCCACCCGCGAGCTGGCCGTGCAGGTCAGCGAGGTGCTGGAGCCGCTGGCCGCCGAGGCCGGGCTCCGGATCGCCGCCGTCTACGGGGGGGCCGACATCGAGCGCCAGGTGAAGAAGCTCCGCCGGGGGGTGGACGTGATCATCGCCACCCCGGGCCGGCTCATCGATCTCGGGGACCGGGGTGAGCTGTCGGTCGCCGACATCGAGACCCTGGTCCTCGACGAAGCCGATCGGATGGCCGACATGGGCTTCATGCCCCAGGTCGAGTGGGTGCTCCGGCGCCTCGAGCGGGACCACCAGACCCTCCTGTTCTCCGCCACGCTCGACGGGGCGGTGGACCGCCTCGTGAGCCGCTACCTGACCGATCCCGTGCTCCACGAGGTGGCCTCGCCCAACACCACGGTCGACGCCATGGAGCACCGGTTCCTGGAAGTCCATCAGATGGACCGGGTCAAGGTCTGTGCCGCCATCTGCCGCAACTCCGACAAGACCCTCGTGTTCGTGCGGACCAAGCGCGGCGCCGACCGGCTGGTCGAGCAACTCCGCAAGGAAGGGGTCAAGGCCGACGCCATCCACGGCGACCTCCGCCAGGCCAACCGGGAGCGGACGCTGAAGGACTTCGGTGACGGCAAGCTGCCGGCCCTGGTGGCCACCGACGTCGCCGCCCGCGGGCTGGACATCGACATGGTCGACGTCGTCGTCCACTTCGATCCGCCGGAGGACCACAAGGCGTACCTGCACCGCTCGGGACGGACGGCCCGGGCGGGCGAGGCCGGGTTGGTCGTCACCCTGGTCCAATGGAACCAGATCCTCGAAATCGAGCGCATCCAGACCCGGATCGGGCTGAGGTCACCCATTGTGGAGATCTTCTCCAACGATCCGAGGCTGGCCAATCTGGGCGAGTGGCAGCCCACCAAGGACTGAGCCGCTGCCGGACGTCCCCGGGCTCCTCGGATGACGACGCCCACAACACCCGAAGGCTGATTGTGAAGGAGCCCCTGTGTCAGAGAGCCATTTCCTGTCCCCGATGATCGTCGACGCCGGCACCGAGGGCGTCGAGCGGATCCTGGTGGTCACCGCCCATCCGGACGACGTGGACTTCGGCGTCTCCGGATCGGTGGCGGCGTGGACCGACGCCGGCGTCGACGTGGCCTACTGCATCGTCACCGACGGTGATGCCGGAGGCTCAGACCGCTCGGTGCCCCGGGCCGACATGGCCGCCCTGCGACGCGAGGAGCAGACCGAGGCGGCCAAGGTCGTCGGGGTGCACGATGTGACCTTCCTCGGGTTCCCCGACGGCCGCCTCCAACCCGACCTGGCCTTGCGCCGCGCCGTCAGCGCCGTCATCCGGCGGTTCCGACCCGACCGGGTGGTGGCACAATCGCCCGAGCGGAACTGGTCGCGCATCTACGCCAGCCATCCCGATCATCTGGCCGCCGGCGAGGCCGCCACCTGTGCCGTCTATCCGGACGCACGGAACCCGTTTGCCTTCCCCGATCTGCTCGACGAAGGCCTCGAGCCCCACACGGTCCCCGAGCTCTGGGTGATGGCCACCGACCGCGCCGACCGGGCCGTCGACGTCACCGACTGCTTCGATCGCAAGCTGGCGGCGCTCCGGTCCCACCGGAGCCAGGTCGGCGACGGCGACCATCTGGAGGAGCTGCTCCGAACGTGGATGTCGGGCACCGCCCTGGCCGCGGGTATGCCCGAGGGGAAGCTCGCCGAGGCATTCCACGTGGTCAATACCACCTGACGGGCACGGCCACCTGAGGGCGCGCCCCGCTCGGCGGGGCCCGGTCGACCCCGGCGCTCAGCCGGCCATCTGGCGCAGCATGTACGCCAGGATTCCCCCGTGCCGGTAGTACTCGGCCTCCATCGGGGTGTCGATCCGCAGGCGGACCTCGAACTCCACCACCCGCTCGCCGTCCACGGCCCGCACGGCCACCGTCTTGGGTGTGATGCTGTCGTTGAGGGACTCCAACCCGGTGATGGAGACGACCTCGTGCCCGGTGAGCCCCAGCGACGAGGCGTGCTGACCGTCGGCGTACTGCAGCGGCAGCACCCCCATCCCGATGAGGTTGGAGCGATGGATGCGCTCGTAGCTCTCGGCGATGACGGCACGGATCCCGAGCAGGGCCGTGCCCTTGGCGGCCCAGTCGCGTGAGGATCCGGACCCGTACTCCTTGCCCGCCAGCACCACCAGGGGGACGCCCTCGCTGGCGTAGCGCTGGGCAGCGTCGTAGATCGTCGTCTCCTCGCCGTCAGGGAGATGGAGGGTGAACCCGCCCTCGGTGCCGGGCGCCAGTTGGTTGCGCAGCCTCACGTTGGCGAACGTGCCCCGCACCATCACCTCGTGGTTGCCCCGGCGCGTCCCGTAGGAGTTGAAGTCGGCGCGCTCGACACCGTGCTCGGCCAGGTAGTGGCCGGCCGGTGTGGTCGGGCTGATGCTGCCCGCCGGTGAGATGTGATCGGTGGTCACGCTGTCGCCCAGTTGGGCCAGGACGCGGGCCCCGACCACCTCGGTCACCGGAGCCGGCGTCATGGAGAGGTCCTCGAGGAACGGAGGCCGCAGGACATAGGTGGAGCCCTGGTCCCAGTTGAAGGTGTCACCGGTGGCCGTTTCGACCGCCTGCCAGCGCTCGTCGCCATCGAAGACCGCCCCGTAGCGTTGGCGGAACATGTCGGAGGTGAGCGAGGAGCGAATGGCCTCGGTGATCTCCTCCGCGGTCGGCCACAGGTCGGCCAGGTACACCGGCTGGCCGTCGGCGCCGTTCCCCACGGGGTCGGTCGTGAGGTCGATGTCCACCGTCCCGGCCAGTGCGTAGGCCACGACCAGGGGCGGCGACGCCAGGTAGTTCATCCTGACCTCCGGATGGATCCGGCCTTCGAAGTTCCGGTTCCCCGACAGCACCGCGGCCACCGAGAGGTCGTGCTCGTGCACCGCCTCGGAGATCCCCGCCAGCAGCGGACCCGAGTTCCCGATGCAGGTGGTGCACCCGAAACCGACCAGGTCGAAGCCGAGCTCCGCCAGCGGCCCGCTGAGACCGGCGCGGTCGAGGTAGTCCATGACGACTCGAGAGCCGGGTGCCAGCGAGGTCTTCACCCACGGCTCGGGCCGCAGGCCACGGGCCACGGCGCGTTGGGCGATGAGCCCGGCCGCCACCATCACCTGCGGGTTGGAGGTGTTGGTGCAGCTGGTGATGGCGGCGATGACCACCGCTCCATCGCCGACGGACACCGTGGCTCCGCTGGCCAGCGAGGCGGTGCCCGCCCGCTGGTCGCGTCCGAGGGCGGTCCGGTAGGCAGCCCCGGCACCGGCCAGCGTCACCAGGTCCTGGGGCCGGGACGGCCCGGCGATGCTCGGGACGACGGTGGAGAGATCGAGCTCGATGGTCTCCGAGTAGACCGGCTCGACGCCCCCGGCCACATGGAACATGCCCTGCTCCCTGGCGTACGCCTCCACCAGGTCGACGTGGCGGTCGTCGCGCCCGGTGAAGCGCAGGTAGTCGAGGGTGATCTCGTCGATGGGAAAGATGGCGCAGGTGGCGCCGTACTCGGGCGACATGTTTCCGATGGTGGCCCGGTTGGCCAGGGGCACGGCGGCGACGCCGGGGCCGTAGAACTCGACGAACTTCCCCACCACCCCGTGCTGGCGGAGGAGGTGGGTGATGGTCAGCACCAGGTCGGTGGCGGTGGTCCCTGCCGGCTGCTCGCCGGTGAGCCGGAAGCCGACGACCGGGGGCAACAGCATGGACAGCGGCTGGCCCAGCATGGCGGCCTCGGCCTCGATCCCCCCGACCCCCCAGCCGAGGACTCCAAGCCCGTTGACCATGGTCGTGTGGGAGTCCGTGCCGACCAGGGTGTCGCAGTACGCCCTGCCGTCGTCGGTGGCGAAGACCACACGCGACAGGTACTCGAGGTTGACCTGGTGGCAGATGCCGGTCCCGGGGGGCACGACCCGGAATCCGTCGAAGGCCTGCTGGGCCCAGCGCAGGAGTTGGTAGCGCTCGATGTTGCGCTGGTACTCGATGTCGACGTTCACGTCATAGGCGTCGGGCCGCCCCGAGGATTCGGCGATCACGGAATGGTCGATCACCAGTTCGACCGGTACCAGAGGGTTGACTTTGCTCGGATCCCCGCCCAGGGCCCCGAGTGCGTCCCGCATCGCTGCCAGGTCGACCACTCCGGGTACGCCGGTGAAGTCCTGCATCAGGACCCGCTCGGGCGTGAGGGCGATCTCCGACGCGTCGTGTCCCCCCAGTCCGTGACGCTCGGGGTGGTTGCCCCAGCCGGCCACGGCCTCGACGTCGGCGGCCAGGACGGTCAGCCCGTCCTCGTGGCGGAGCAGGTTCTCGAGCACCACCTTGATCGAATAGGGGAGCCGGGCCACGTCGTAGCGGTCGGCCAGGGCGCTGATCCGGTGGATCTCGTAGTTGGCATCGCCGACGGCCAGGCTGCCGCGCGCACCGAAGGAGTCAAGGCCGGCCGAAGCAGTGGGGGAGTTTGCCATAGGTCCATTCTGCTTCTCCGGACCCGTCATGGCGAGCCGGGTGCGGCTCGGCGCCCTGCGGGTGGGTGGTGCCTCAGATGCGGGTGCGGTAGCGGTGGACGGCCAGCGGCACCAGCACGACCAGCAGTCCTATCGACCACAGCAGGGATTGGATGACCCACGTGGCGGTTTCCCCGCCCAGCATGAGGGCGCGACAGGCGGTGATCGTCACGCTCACCGGTTGGTAGGTGGCGAACCCCTGAAGCCAGCTGGGCATGTTGGCCACCGGCACGAAGGCCGAGGAGGCGAAGGTCAATGGGAAGAGCAGCGGGAAGGCGATGACCTGGGCGACCTCGCTGTTGGGGGCGGAAAGCCCGATGACCGCGAACCCCCACGACAGCGCGTAGGCGAAGAGCAGGATGAGCAGGATGCCGGCCACGTAAGGGAGCACGCCGGTGGTGGGGCGGAACCCGACCAGGAAGCCGACCACGGTCACGATGACCACCGTGAGGACGTTGCGGCACAGGTCTGCGGTGGTGCGCCCGGCGAGCACGGCGGACCTGGCCATGGGCAGGGCGCGGAACCGCTCGATGAGGCCCTTCTGCAGGTCCTCGGCCAGCCCGACGCTGGTCTGCACCGAGCCGAAGGCGACCGTCTGGACGAAGATGCCCGGCATCAGGTAGTTGACGTAGCTGGTCCCGGTGACGTTGATGGATCCGCCGAACACGTATCGGAACAACAGGACGAACATGATCGGCTGCACGGTCGAGAAGAACAGCGCCTCGGGGATCCGGGTGTAACTGAGGATGTTGCGCTTGGTGATGGTCAGGCTGTCGGCGACGGCCCAGCGGAGCCGGACGCCGACGTTGTCCGAGTGGGGAGCTCCCGAGACGGTGGGGGCGCTGATGGCCGTGGTTGCGGTGGTGGTCATGACAGCTCCCCCATCCCGACCGTCTCCATGGCCGGGGACCCGCGCCGGCGGCCCCTACCGCCGCTGAGGGCCGGGTCGCCGTCCTGGTCGGATTCGTTCTCGGTCCGCCGGCCGGTCAAGGCCAGGAAGACGTCGTCGAGGCTCGGCTCGCGCAGGGTGAAGGCGGCGGGGATGATCCCCGCCTGGTCGAGGAAGCGCAGGCCGGCCATGGCCGACTCCGGGCCGTTGTCCACGGTCACCTCGACCACCGTTCCGCTGACCTGCGGGGTGTGGGATCCGAGGGGCCTGAACAGCTCGGCCGCCCGCCGGGCATTTTCGATGGTGTCCAGCCCCACCTCCAGCACGGTGGCTCCGAGATCGGCCTTCAACTCCTCCGGCGTGCCCTCGGCGATGACATGGCCGTGGTCGAGCACGGCCAGCGAATGAGCCAGGCGATCTGCCTCTTCGAGGTACTGGGTGGTGAGCAACACGGTGGTGCCCCCGCCGACCAGGCTTTCGATGACCTCCCAGAGGTCGTTGCGGCTCTGGGGGTCGAGCCCGGTGGTGGGCTCGTCGAGAAACAGGACGCTGGGCCGGGCCACCAGGGCCGCGGCCAGGTCGAGGCGCCGTCTCATGCCTCCCGAATAGGTCTTCAGGATCCGGTCGGCCGCGTCGGCCAGGTCGAACTGCTCCAGAAGCTCCTTGGCCCGACCCGCCACCGTCGATCGGGGCAGGTGGTTGAGGCGGCCCACCATCTGCAGGTTCTCCCGGCCGGTCAGGTTCTCATCGACGGCCGCGTACTGGCCGGCCAACCCGATGAGGCTGCGGACGAGGCTCGCGTGCTTGGCCACGTCGTGGCCGAGCACCCTGGCCCGGCCGCTGTCGGGTTGGAGGATCGTGGTCAGTATCCGGACCGCCGTCGTCTTCCCCGAGCCGTTGGGCCCGAGCAGGCCGAACACGGTGCCCTCGGCCACGTTGAAGCTCACCCCGTCCAGGGCCCGCACCTCGTGCTTGCCGGTGAAGGTCTTCTTGAGCGTGTCGGCCTCGATCGAGTACTGCATGGACGGCCATCCTGTCTGGTCGGTGGGAATCCGTTGCGGGAGGCGTCGGAGGCGACCGACGCCGGACATCGAGGACGCGACCCGAAATCACCGGGCTGCGTCCGTCTCGCTGGGCAAGGTCCGTCGCCGCATCTTACGGGGATGCCAGGGATGCGCTGACACGCCGTCCCGCCGAAGGTGAGCGTCCCGGCTCGCCGTCATGCACGGGCCGTGGCCGGCCCCGGTTGGAGCTCCGGTCCGAGGCGCCGTCGGGTGCATCGCACTAGCCTGGCGCCATGCAGAAAGGCGACCTGGCACCGGACTTCGAGCTACCCGACGAAGATGGCACGCCGAGGAAGCTGAGCGATCTGGCGGCGAACGGCCCCGTCGTGCTGTTCTTCTACCCGGCGGCGATGACACCGGGGTGCACCGCCGAGAGCTGTCACTTCCGCGACATGAAGGCGGAGTTCGACGCCGTGGGTGCCCAGCTGGTGGGCATCAGCGCCGATGAGGTGGAGAAGCAGAAGCGCTTCTCGGACAAGCATTCCTTCGACTATCCGCTGTTGTCCGATCCCGACGGGGCGGTGGCGACCCAGTTCGGCGTGCGTCGACGGTTCACGATGATCTCTCCGACCAAGCGGACCACCTTCGTGATCGGACCCGATCTCCGGATCATCGAGGTGGTCCAGAGTGAGATCCGGATGAGTGTGCACGCCGATCGTGCCCTCGAAGCGCTGAAGGCAGGCGCACCGGCGTGACCGTCGCGGGCTGATCCCCTGATGGGCCGGGGGTCGACCGTCCCAGACCGCACAGGCTCCCGATGGGAAACTGTCCCCATGGACAAACGGTCGCGGGGCGGATCCCCATGAGCCCCATGCCCGGGAGCGGTCGCGTGGAACAGTTGGCTCAAGCCGTGGCGGAGCGCGTGGTGAACATCGTGATGGATGCCATCGACATGGATGCCCTCCTCGAACGGATCGATGTCGATGCCGTGCTGGCGCGGGTCGACGTGGACTCGGTGGTCAGCCGCGTGGACGTGGACAAACTGATCGACCGGGTGGACGTCGAGAAGATCATCGAGCGGGTGGACGTCGAGAAGATCATCGAGCGGGTGGACATCGACGCCCTGATGGAGAAGACCGAACTGGGATCGATCATCGCCCGCTCGACCACCGGTGTGGCCTCCGAGGTCCTCGACGTGATCAGGGCACAGGGCGTCGGGCTCGACGACTTCATCGGCCGGTTCGTCGCTCGCGTGATGCGGCGCACGAACGAGGATCTGCCGTTGGGGCCCGCCACCCTGGTGTCGATTACGCCGTCCGGCCAGCCCGAGCTCACTGCGGGTTCGGTGTAATGGCGTCGGTGATGGCCGGCAAGCCGGTCGAGGGCCGTCAAGGGCACTATGCCGGGGCGGTGAGTCGCCTGGCCGCGTTCGCCGCCGATGTGGGCGCTTCGTGGGGTCTCTTCACCCTCGGCGCCGCCGCCCTGGCCGTCTCCGTACAGCTCATCACCGGGCAGAACTTCTCCCTGAGCAGTCACCAGATCGCCTCGTTGGCGTCTGCGGCGATCTGGGCGTTCATCTACTTCGCGTATCAGTGGTCATCGGCCGGCAAGACCATCGGAATGGCCCTTCTCGGCATCCGTGTGGTCAAGATCGATGGCAGCCCCATCGGACCACGGCAGGCGATCATCCGGACCTTGGCCCTGCCTCTGAGCTTTCTCCTGTTCGGACTGGGGTTCCTCGGCATCCTCACCAATCGCCGTCGGTACGCCCTCCACGACCGCCTGGCCGGCACCGCGGTGGTCTACTCGTGGGATGCCCGTGCCGCGCGGCTGCGCTGGTTGGCCAAGCAGGACAGCACGGCGTCGACCTGAGCCGGGGGCTATGCCAGGGTGTCGGTTGTGCGCAGTCCGAACGCCGTCCACCGGATCGTTCCCGCAAGCGGGCGGAAGCCGACCGGCGGCCCGGTAAGGCCATGACCCGCCTGGTCCCGCGGGAGCCTGAGGCGGTGGCCCCCGGGGCGGTCCACCTGCCGGAGTGGCTCGATCTGGACGGCCAACGCCACCTGGTGTCCGCCTGCACGACCTGGGTGGCACAGGCCGGCGGCCTCCGGGCGCCGCGCATGCCGCGGGGCGGGATCATGTCGGTCCAGATCACCTGTCTCGGCTGGCACTGGTATCCCTACCGCTACTCGCGCACCGTGGACGACGGCGACGGCAGGCGGGTGGCCCCCTTTCCGGAATGGCTGGGCCAGCTCAGCCGTCAGGCAGTGGCCTCCGCCCGCGCCCTCGACGGTGCCGTGGCCGGCGTCGAGGGCGAGGAGCACGACGAAGGCGCCGTTGATCCGGCCGGGTTCGAGCCCGATGTGGCCTTGGTCAACTGGTACGGGCCGGGCGCCCGGATGGGCATGCACGCCGATCGGGAGGAGACGAGCCCGGCGCCGGTGGTGTCACTGAGTGTCGGGGACACCTGTGTGTTCCGGTTCGGCAACAGCGCCAGTCGTGGGCGGCCGTGGACGGACGTGGAGCTCGGGTCCGGTGACCTCTTCGTCTTCGGGGGCCCGTCACGGCGAGCCTTCCACGGGGTGCCCCGGGTCGTGCCCGGCACTGCACCCGCCGGTCTGGGCCTGGAAGGGGGCCGGTTCAACGTGACCGTCCGCCAGACCGGCCTCTCCGGGTGACGGCCGGCAGCGGTTGTGGCAGATGGCGCGGCGCGGCTCAGGAAGCGCCGCCCGTCGGCCCTGTCTGAGTCGGTCTTCGACGTGGTCGGATGCACCGTTAGCATGGGTGCACGACCCACCTCTACGACACGATCGGCCGGGACTATTCGAGCGTCCGCCGAACGGATCCGCACATCAACGAGAAGATCCAGACGGCGCTGAGGGGTGCGCGTCGAGTGGTGAACGTGGGTGCAGGTACAGGCAACTACGAACCGACCGAGGGCTTCGTGGTCGCCGTGGAGCCGTCGTGGGCAATGATCGCCCAACGTCCGCCGGACGTCAGTGGCGCCGTTCGTGCCGTGTCCGAACGGCTGTCGTTTTCGAACGGGTCGTTCGACGTTGCTCTGGCCACCTTCACACTGCATCACTGGCTGGACCTCGCAGGCGGATTGGCCGAGCTGCACCGCGTCGCGGACAGACAGGTGATCGTGATGAGCGACCCCGTCATCGGGCGCAACTTCTGGCTGGCCGAGTATTTCCCCGAGATGTTCGACCTCGAATCAGAGCAGCGAGCTCCAACGGTGGCAACTGTCGCCGTCCACTTCAGCCACGTCGACGTCGAGGTACTGGAGGTCCCCTCGACATGCTCCGACGGTTTCTGTGGCGCCTATTGGAGCCGACCGGAGGCGGATCTGGACGCGCGGGTGCGCATGGGCATTTCCTCACTGGCCCAGCTGTCCCCCGGGGCCATCCGACGGGGCGTTCAACGGCTCGGTGAGGATCTCGGGTCCGGGCGATGGGACACCTGCCACGGTCGCCTGCGAACGCTCGAAGCGTATGACCTCGGCTATCGACTACTGACGTGCAGCTAAGGACCGTCTGGGACTCGAAGTCGCTGATCGACACTCCCCACCCCAAGGCCTCCGCTCCGCTCGGACAGCGCTACAAGGTCACTCCGGCAGGGCATCCCGCACTGCCCCCTTGCTGGTTCTGGCCGGGGTTATTGGGGTTCCGGCGCTAGGTGGCTGGTGTCTTTCTCGGGTCTCGATTCGCGTTCTCCGAGGCGACCTG
>JADMIJ010000136.1 GCA_015478655.1 Acidimicrobiales bacterium
TCGAGCAGATACTTGTCGAGTACATCGCTCACTACAACGATCATCGGCCGCATCGCTCTCTCGACCAGCAGGCACCCCGGACCCTGAAGGTCGCGCCAGACCCGATTGACAATCCCGATCCGACACGGCTACGTCGTAGCGAGGTTCTCGGAGGCATCATTCGCGAATACCGGCTCGCTGCGTGACCTGGTCGGATGGGTTGTCGGCACCCACAGGATCCCGCGCAGTACAGCTCGGAGGCGCCATAGCCGCGTGCGATAGCGGCCAACTGAAAGGGCGATCTGCCCGAGGTGGGCCAGCTATGGCTCGGCGCCAGGACAGCCGTCCGGGCTCCATGCCCCTTCGTGGTTCGGAGCGTCATGGCAGGGCCGAAGGACTCGCTCGCCCGTCCCAAGTCGAGCGGCGGCGCCCGTCGCCGTTCGCCGAAGGATCACGCGGTGCCCTCCTCGGGGCCGAGGGCCCGCACCGCCTCGTCGACGCTTGAGAAGACACGGTCGGTGCCGATCCGATGGAGCAGTCCGGCCCGGGCGAGGTTGTCGAGCACGTGGCTCCCCGCTCTGGCAATACCGACGGTAACCTGCCGACGATCGAGCTCGTCGAGCAGGTCGCTCAGGGCACGCGTCCCGGTGTAATCGACATCGTGCATCCCCACCACGTCCAGTACGAGCACGCGCGGAGCGTCCGGCGCTTGAGCCAGTGCTCCCTCGAGCCAGGTACGGAAATGACCGACGTTGGCGAAATACAGCGGGGCAGCGAAGAGAACGACGAGAACGCCGGGGACCTCGATCAGATGCTGTCCCGACTCGACTGGTTCCCAGCTCGTGGTGCCGGGGATGCGGGCCATCACGTGCGCCTGGGGGCGGGCGCTCAGCCGAGCGCGGTCCAAGACGGCGAGCCCGACGGCCACCGCGATGCCCTGTTCCACCCCGATCAGCGCCACAGTGAGCAGTGTCACGATGGCGAGCCCGAACTCCCATAGGTCGAAGCGGAGCACGGCGGCGAGGTCGTGCACGTGGAAGAGCTGGACGGCGACGTAGATCAGCACGGCGGCCAAGGTGGTCAGGGGCACGTCCTTCAAGAGCCCGGCCACGGGAATGAGCAGGAGGACCATGGCCGCGGCCCCGAGGCCGGCGAGCTGGGTGCGGCCTCCGGCAGACGCCACCGCCGCCGTCCGCGGAGGGCTGGCGTCAACTGCAAAGGCACCCACCAGGCCGGCGGCCACGCTGCCAGCACCCACGCCGAGAAAGTCGCGGCCTACATCAACCCGATACCCCCCTTGATCGGCGAATGCCCGAGTGGTTGCAGCGGACTGGCTGATCACCACCAATGCCACCACCCCGGCCAGGGGCAGCACGCTTCCGAGGGACGACCACGAAAGGTCTGACAGCCCGAGCATGGGGACACGTTGACCCAGTGTTCCGAGTACGGCCACGCCGTGCTCGGACAACCCGAGTGCGGCCACGAGGATGGTTGATCCCACGAGCCCCACCAAGGCCCCGGGCAGCCGCCGGTCGATCCGTTCTGCGCCGACCATGACGGCGAGGACGGCGACGCCGACACCGAGGGTCCAGCCGTTGATCTCAGCCAGCTGGCTCGTCACCGAGGCGATGCGATGCAGGGTGGAGCCCGACGTCGGAATCACGCCAAAGAGGTCGGGCAATTGGTGGACGACGATGATCACCGCCACCCCGCCGAGGAACCCGGTGATGATGGGGGCGGACAGGAACTCGGCGATCCACCCGAGGCGGAGCAGGCCGACGATCATCACGAGTACGCCGACCACCACGGCCAGCAGCCCGACCAGGGCCATGTAGCGGGGTGAGCCGGTCGACGCCAGGCGGGCGACCCCGACGGCGAAGAGAGGTGCGATGGTGGAATCGGCGCCCACCGACATCTGCGGGTTGGATCCCAGCAGCGCGAACGCCACGGTGCCCGCCACGAAGGCGAAGAGACCCGTTGTGGCCGGCATGCCTGCTAGCCGTGAGATAGCCAGCTGTTCGGGAACGGCGATGGCCAGCAAAGTCAGTGCGGCCAGCCCATCCGCTCCTAGCCAGGCGCGGCGGTAGCCCTGCAGTGATGAGAGCAGGAAAGACCCAGGGTGCGAACGCTCATGCTTGGACGACATGGCCTCCAAGGTTGGCGCATACGCCGTCCAAGAAGGCCCGGAGGGTGGGCCCGGCGAGGCGATGGAGAAGCAGCTCATCGGCGCGTAAACCGAGTGTTCCTGCCGGCGGCTCGTAGCGGCCACGCAGGGCCAGCGTCGTCTGGTCGGTGCCGAAGGGTGAGACTTCGAGATCGGCATCAAGGCGCGGGAACAGCGACGCTCCACCCTGTGCCTCCCGCGAGAACGCCAGCAGCTCCCCGTCTCCCTGGGCTCGCAACGGACCGGGGTGGAGTCCCACGGTCTTGGCCAGGGGGGCCGGCCATCCCGCTGGGCAAACCTTGAGCTGGAGACGCTCCCCCTCGGCTCGCGTCGAGTCCAGCGCCGCACCCAAATGTTCTCCTATGCTGGTTCGGAGCATGGCCTCCACCTCGTCGTAGGGGCGGTCGATGATCTTGAAATCTTGCACGAACATCACTCATCGCCCCCTCTCGTTGCCAACCCGAGAGGCCATGACTGTCGCTGGGCACTGGGCATGGCGGTGACCTGGGTGCTCATCCCTTGCTTCGCCAATGCCCTTCAGGGACCCCTCTGACCCGTCGATGCCGACGAACACAGACCGCCTGTTGGGCTACATGACCTTCGAGCTGGATCGGGCCGGAACTCTGTTTCGCGCTCATCCGTCATCACCTCCACGACCATCATGGCGCCGATGGGACTCTGGCACTAGGGCATCTCGCTTTCGGCGTGGACCCGGCGCAGCTCATCGAGCACCCGTGAGGTGTTAGCGCCATCGATCGGGCAGTGCCCCGAGGCGACAGCTGGCACCGATGCCACCAGCTCGTTGCCCCGGATCTGCTTGAGCACGTACCCGGCAGCTCCCGCCAAGATGGCCTGGGAGAGTGTCTCGTCTTCGGCGAAGGAGGTGAGCATCAGGCCGGTCAATTCAGGGCGGCGGGAGCGGATCTCGCGCCACACGTCGATCCCGTCCCCGGCGGGAGCCGCACGTCGAGTACCGCTATATCCGGCCGGGGCCGGCGAGATCACGGCCAGGGCGTCGGCCGCGCTGGCGGCCTCGCCGACCACAGCAAGGTCATCGTCCGCCTCCAGCAGGCGGCGCACGCCTCGCGCACGACCTGATGGTCGTCGAGGAGGAAGATGATCCGACTGCCATCACGCACAGGCTCCGCTCAGCATGGGGTTTCCGATACCCGCTCGAGGCGAGTTGGGACTTTCGACCCTATTGCGGAGCTCTCCAAACGAGCAGGATTGGGCAGGAGCAGTTCGACGCGGTACAAAGAGGAGCATGGCCATGGTATCGATCTCCGACAATCGTCTCGTCGGCGCCGGTGTGTTCGACCAGGCGCTATTCGACGCGCTCCTCGCCCACGAGCACGACGAGGAGGAGGGAATCACGGCTTCCGAGGCCTTTGCGTCCGGATCCTTCGATTCATTGGGCACCTCGTGCGCCGTACTCCCTTGCGTTAGGCCCTTCTGATGCCGCCCCGATTTGACGAAGCACCAAGAGGCCAAGAGGTTGGCCGTTGGCGAGCTGAGGCGCAGATTCAGATGCCCCTTGGTCCGCCAGGCGTTGGTAACCCGGAGAAGGAGCAGGGGGGACCTCAGTCAGATCGGCTCGCAATGATCTGGCCAACTGATCAGCGAACCCCAGTGGGACATTCGACTCCGCCGCGAGGGTCGAGCGGTCTGGGTCAAAACGGGTAGCACCACGACTGGGTCATTCGGCCCTGAGCGCGGGGGCACCCCATGACTGCCTCTTCCATCACACCGTCGAACGTCTCAGGCCGACCTGAGCCACTCGTGGCGGCTCTGAGGAGGTTGTGATGAGCAGTCCGACAAGCGGCCCACACCTGAGCGATCTGGCGATGAGAATCGCATACCGCCGCGGCGAGCTGGGCCTCAGTCGTGAGGAGGTCGCCCGGCGGGCCGGCATGGATGCCGGGTACCTCGACTACTTCGAACGGAGGCCAATCGGGGTGTTGAGCATTGCGGCGTTGTATCGACTGGCTTCGGCCCTCGAGACCACGCCAGAGGCCCTCGCTGGGGGAGACGTCGGCCGGCCTCCGGGTCCCGGCCAAGCGGGACCGCAGCCGGTTGTAGAGATCCTGACCCGCGAGCAATGTGAGGACTATCTTCTTCCTGGCGGGATTGGGCGCGTCGTCTTTTCCGCGGCAAGGGGACCGGTAGCATTGCCAGTCAACTTTCGGTTCGTCGAAGGCCGCATCGTGTTCCGGACCGAGGCGTCCGCGTCTGCCACCCTCACCACAGGCGAGCCCGTGGGTTTTGAGGTGGACAGAATCGACGAGGCAATGAGCGAGGGGTGGAGCGTGCTCGTGTCCGGGCACGCCCAATCGGTCGAGGAACCCGAGGAACTCGAGATTCTGGTGTCGGCCGGCATCGACCCGTGGGCCGGTGGTGACCGTGAGGCCTTCGTTCGCATAACCATCGACGAGATCTCAGGTCGCTCCATCCGCCAAGGACCGGTGACCGGGCATGAGCACTGATCATCGACCTTGCCTGCGGTCTCTCAGATGGCTGTGCCGGTGCTCCCGGGGCAAGCAGACGCCAACATTGGGCCGACCGATCCCTTCGGTTCCACGGGCGCTTCGATCCTTCGGTTCCACAGGCGCTTCGATCCACACACGGGCGGTGGTCCGGCGCACGAGCGCCGAGCAATTAGGCTCGATGGTCCCTGGTGACTGGGAGGCATTGATGCAATGTTGGACGCATGTGGACCGTTCACCTCTGCCGAGTTCCCGGTCGATGAGCCCCGGTGCGCTACCCGAGCGGTTCGCCCACATGACGGGCAATCTCGCCGCATCCGCCCATCTCGCGTCCGAGGCGAGGAACCCTCCAGGCCAACGGTTCGATTCGAAGGAGAACGACATGGCTGACAACACGATCGAGCGCACGTACCCGGCCGCCGCCGAACGCGTCTGGAAACTCCAGACGACGCGGGGTGACGGCGAAAGAGAGATGTGAGATGAGCGAGTTCGCCTCTACACAGACAATGCCGAGCGAGGCAGCGGGGGGGCCGAGCAGCGGTCGTTGGTGGGCCGTCGGCGCGCTAGCCCCGCCTCTTCACGCCGCCATTTGAGCTGACCGGTCCGCGTCCGCGGAAACGCCCTTCCAGTAGGGGAAACTGTTGTTGTCGAGACAGCAGCAATCCCCAACAGAAGGGCACTTCCAAAGTGAACGGTAACAGCACTCGTCGCGTCGTTGTGGAACCCGGTGGGACGGGCGTGGTGGCCCACGTCGGACTGCACGCTCTTGGGT
>JADMIJ010000318.1 GCA_015478655.1 Acidimicrobiales bacterium
CCGGGCCAAATCATTGCATCAGCCCATCGACAATAAGAGGCGTGAAGAGCCTGGGCTAGGTTTCCAAGCCGTCGGGACCTATGGCCCTATTGCCCTGAGCGATCTGGGATCAAGCTGCCTGCAGAGGTACAGAGTGCCGGTTCATTGAGAGGTGATCATGATGAGTAAGGCGTTGGCGAGCACCATTCGCCGGGTGGTCCGGTTATGAGGCCGCCACCGACCTCAGATCCGGAGACCGAGGAGGTCGCCGGGCTCAATGTCAGCCTGACGAGCGCTTCTTCCAGCGTCGCTGGTGACGGTCCGGCCAGTCTGGATGGCGCCGACCGCCGCACGGTGCTCTCGGCTGAAGGGATCGTGAAGTCCTACCGGCGTGGCGTGTGGCCACGGCGTCGAGACCTGGCCGTGCTGCGAGGCCGGCGAGGTGGTGGGCTTGGTGGGCGAGAACGGCTCGGGCAAGAGCACCCTGATGAAGATCCTCGTCGGCGCTCTCGAGACCGATGCCGGCCGGGTACAGGTGTCCGGTCGGATCGGGTACTGCCCGCAGGAGCCGCTCCTCTACGAGCGGCTCACCTGCGACGAGCATTTGGAGTTGTTCGGCGTCGCCTACCAACTGACCCCTGACGCGTCGACCACCGCGGCCGAGTCACTCTATGAGAGCCTCGGGTTCGGCCGCTGGCGCGACAGCCAGGTGGCCGAGCTCTCGGGCGGCACCCGGGCCAAGCTCAACCTCGCCCTCGCCCTACTCGCCGATCCCGACGTGCTGCTCTTGGACGAGCCCTACGCCGGGTTCGACTGGGACACCTACCAGCGGTTCTGGGAGCTCACCGCCGAGCGGCGCGACGCGGGGCGGAGCGTGTTGGTGGTGAGCCACTTCGTCACCGACCACGAGCGCTTCGACCGACTGGTCGAGGTGCGCGACGGCAAGGCACTTTCGCCATGACCACTTTGGTGGTGCGCCGGGCGCTGCTCGATTACGCCCGACGGCCGCTCAACTTGGTACTGTTGGTCGCCGTCCCGGCGGTGATCGTTGTTGCCCTGGCCGGGGAGCTGGCCAGCTTTTCCAATCTGATCTCCACCACCGCCAAGCCGCTGCACCTGGACGTGGCCACCGCCGGGTGGG
>JADMIJ010000319.1 GCA_015478655.1 Acidimicrobiales bacterium
GTTCTGGCCTGGCCAAGGACGATCTGGTGGTGGGCATCGTGCGGCGGCCCGACCCGGTCCCCTGCGCCAACTGCGCCGTGGACGAATGGGACTTTTGCCGGAACGGCCAGTACACCGAACGCGGCATCAAGCAGCATGACGGCTACCTGTCGGAGCGTTACCGCATCCAACCCAAGTTCGTGGTCAAGGTCGACCCGAAGCTCGGATTGCTGGGCGTGCTGTTGGAGCCGACCAGCGTGGTGGCCAAGGCCTGGGAAGAGGTCGACCGCATCGGTGGTCGTGCCCACTGGGATCCCAAGACGGCGGTGGTCACCGGGGCCGGTCCCATCGGGCTGTTGGCTGCGCTGCTCGGCGTTCAGCGGGGTATCGACGTGCACGTGATCGATCGCATGACCTCGGGGCTGAAGCCCGACCTGGTGGCGGCCATCGGCGCCACCTACCACACCGGCTCGATCGCTGATGCGGTGGAGGGGGGGCCGGACGTGGTCATGGAGTGCACCGGCGTGGACACCCTGGTGCTCGATGCCATGGAGCACGTGGGCATCGGCGGTGTGGTCTGCCTGACTGGCGTGTCGTCAGGCGGCCACACCATCTCCATCGACGGGGGCACCCTCAACCGGAACATGGTGCTCGAGAACGAGGCCATCGTGGGCTCGGTCAATGCCAACCGCCGCCACTATGAGGCGGCGGCCGAGGCCCTGGCCAAAGCGGACGACAAGTGGCTGGCCAAGCTGGTCAGCCGGCGGGTGCCCCTCGACTCCTGGCAGGACGCGCTGGATCGCAAGCCCGACGACGTCAAAGTGGTGATCGAGGTCACCCCGTCGTGAGCGGCTCCCATTTCCATCCCCACCCGCACAGCGACGACCACGCCCCCGAAGCGGCTCCGGTGGACGGTGGCGAGGTCGGGACCCGTATCGCCCCCGGGGTCATCGAGCTCGACACGTTGCTGGGCGGATGGGAGCGGGTGACCGCCGGCTACCTCATCGAGGGCCCCGCCCCGGTGTTGGTGGAAACGGGCAGCCAGAGCTCGGTGCCCGTGCTCCTGGCCCAGTTGGAGCGGCTGGGCCTTGGGGCCGAAGACCTGGCCGGGGTGGTCGTCACCCACATCCACCTCGACCA
>JADMIJ010000018.1 GCA_015478655.1 Acidimicrobiales bacterium
CCCTGGTCTCGTTCAGCCCCCAGACGCTCAACGCCGGGCAGAGCTCGACCATGACCATCACCACCTCGCCGTCGACGCCCACCGGCACCTTCCCGATCACGGTCACCGGGACGGGAACGTCGGCCACCCATGCAACTTCCTTCTCCCTGACGGTCGCCGCTGTCACCGCACTGCCGCATCTCGTGCAATCCGCCAGCGGTACTGAAACCGCCGCTGCCACCTCACTAGCCGGCTCCTTCCCTTCGGCCACCACCGCCGGAGATCTGCTGGTCCTCTCCATCAGCGAGTACACCGGCGCCACCAACCACGTCACGTCGGTGACCGACAATGCGGGTAATGCATGGGTCCGCGGTACCGGCTATTTCGTGGCGGGCCACAACTCCGAGGGGGAGATGTGGTACGTGGCCAACGCCAGTCCGGTAACCACGGTGACCGTGCACACGAGCTCGGCCGCCTCGATTGCCTTCGAGGTGCAGGAGTTTGCCGGAGTCGCCACCACTTCCCCGCTCGACGCGGCCACGGGTACGTCCAACACCGGGACGGCGGCAAACTCGGGCACAGCCAACTCGTCGGTGGCCAACGAGTTGGTCGTCGGCTTCGTCGCCGGGCACAACAACGCCCAAGCGATCTCGGTGACCTCACCGGGGTACACGACCCAGTCCCAGCAGACCACCACAGGCACGATCGCCACGGTGATCACCGGCTACCAGGTTGCCACCACGTCGGGTGCCCAGACCTTCGCCGGCTCGTTCGGCACCGCCATGTACTGGGCCGCCGGTGTCGCCATCTTCAAGCCCTGACAAAGCCACTCCAGCCGCCGTCCACGATGGCCGGCACGGAAGGGACGGCGGTCCGGATCGGCATGGCTCCGGGGGAGAGACTCGAACTCTCAACCTAGCGGTTAACAGCCGCTCGCTCTGCCGATTGAGCTACCCCGGAAGGGCGCGCCGTGGGCGGGAAGGCCCCGCGGCGTGCCTGAGGACACTAGCCGGTGCTCGCCCACCTCAGGGGCGAATATGCACGGCTCCCGCCACGCGGGCACAATGGGCCGGTGAGGTTTCGGATCGGCACCGCCGCTGCTCTCGGCATCGGGTACGTCTTGGGGACCCGCGCCGGTCGTGAGCGCTACCTGCAGATCACACGGATGGCCGGAGCCGCCGCTCGGTCGGCGCCGGTGGCCAGCACCGCGTCCCTCGTCGGCCACAAGAGCAGGGCCGTGGTGACCCTCGGGGTCGAGCGGGCAAAGGACGCCATTGGCGTTCGACTGGGGTGGCGCGATGCCGACCAGGCAGCCGATGCCATCGCCCTCGATCTGGCCGAGGACCTGGCGTCGGCCCTCAACGGCCGTGGTCGCTGGTCGGACCCGGTGGCTCCGGTCCGATTGCCGGCCAGCCCAGATCCGGCCCGTTCACGAGCCGGGGCCCGCCGTCACGCCTCGTCGAGCCGTCACGCTTCGTCGAGGTAGTCCCGAAGCAGCTGGGCCGACTCGGGCCGACGCAGCTTGGCCAGCGTCTTCGCCTCGATCTGCCTGATCCGCTCGCGGGTAACCCCGAAGGCCTTTCCCACCTCCTCCAGCGTGCGGATCTTGCCGTCCTCCAGACCGAAGCGGAGCCGAACCACGTCTTGCTCGCGTGGCGACAAGTGTCCCAGCGCCTCGTGTACGGCATCGTCGAGCATCATTCGAGCCGCGGCGTCGTCGGGAACCACCGCCTCGCGGTCCTCGATGAGGTCGGACAGGCTGAAGTCGTCTTCGTCCCCCATCGGCTGCTCCAGTGACACGGTGTCCTGGTTGATCCGCTGGATCTCTCGCACCCGTTCGATGGAGAAGTCGACCCGCCCCGCCACCTCTTCGGCGCTCGGCTCTCGGCCGAGCTCCTGCAGGAGCTGGCGCTGTGCCCACACCACCTTGTTGATGGTCTCCACCATGTGGACCGGAATACGGATGGTGCGCGCCTGGTCGGCGATGGCCCGGGTGATGGCCTGGCGGATCCACCATGTGGCGTACGTGGAGAACTTGAAGCCCTTGGTGTGGTCGAACTTCTCGACGGCTCGCATGAGGCCGAGGTTGCCCTCTTGGATGAGGTCGAGGAAGGCCAGGCCCCGGTTGCGGTAGCGCTTGGCGATCGACACCACCAACCGGAGGTTGGCCTCGATCAATGCCTCCTTGGCCGCCTGCCCACGTCGGATGACCTGCCGATCGGACGCCCGCTCGGGGTAGCGCTCGCCGGTCTCGCCCTCGAACGCCGCCATGCGCTCAACCACCTGGTTCCCGGCCACGATCCGCTCGGCCAGCTCCACCTCGAGGGCTGCGTCGAGCAGCTTGACCTTGCCGATCTCCTTGAGGTACATGTGCACGGGGTCGGCGGCCGATCCCCTGAACCCTTCGCCGTCGACATAGCCGTCCTTCGGCGCCGATCGGCGCGACGCCCGCGGCTTCCTGACCGGGGTTCGAGCCTCGGCCGCGGGACCTTCGTCGCCGCTGGCGGACCCGCTCCGGCGGGTCGGCGACCACGGTGGCTCCAAGGCCACGATCAGCGCCGGCGGGATGCCGTCGGCGACGGCGGGGCCGCCGGCATGATCGGGAAGAACGGGGAACTCGTCGCGTAGCCGTTCGGAGAGGTCGTCGGCGACCGCACCGGTCATGGGCACGATGGTGGTCTCGCCGGTGTCATACGTGAATTCGATGCCGGCCTCTCTGATCCTCTCCACCACGTCGGAGATGAGATCCGCGTTCAACTCGACGGATCGCAACACGGTCATCACATCGTCCTGGGTCAGCCCACCGCGAGCGCGTCCCATGCGGATGAGCGCCTCGAACTGATCGCTCGGGAGCACGTCGAGTGCCCGTCCGCCGCTGGCGGTCGAAGGCTCCGAGGGAATGGCCACCGATTCCGGTGCCGCCGGCACAAGGTGCGACCCTTGTTTGGCGATCATGCTTCCGACCCCGGTCCGCTCGTCTGTGCCCTCACCACAAGCCAGGCTACCAACCTCGCCGTCGCCGCGACCGAGGCGTTCGGATCATCAAGCTCCTGGACCCAACCCGCGACGTTGGCCGCCTCCCGCGGCGCCGTCGGTGACGTCCGGGCTTCCGCCGTCATGACGGTCAACTCCTGCCTGGCCGCATCCCGCACCAGCTGCAGTACGACGTCGTCCGGCTCACCCATGGGCTCCTCCACCGTCAGGCGGACCAACAGTGCCCGAACCGGCGACGGTGAGGCGTCGATGGCTTCGTGGAGGTCGTCGGTGCCGACGAGGGCTTCGAACGCCGCCCGCTGCAGATCGTCGCGGAACAGGGCGGCCTCCAGCCGGTCCACCACGTCCTCCGGCCGGTGGATGGCCAACCGGAGGGCCTCGAGACCCGGCCGGAATTCGCGGGGGGGCCGGTTCGACCCCGGGCCTCCACCAGTGCCCCCAGAGGACCCCCCTCCCCGGTTCCCGGACGAGCCGGGAGCGGTGCCCGGTCTGGAGCCGGCGCCGTCGAACCTGTCGCTGTCCCATCCGCTGTCGTCATCGGGCTCGCGTACCCACGGCTCGTCGGGGCCTGGAGACCGACCGCCCTCCGTCCGTCCTCGGCCCGACCCTCCGGGCCCACCTGTTCGGCGACCACCACCGGCCTCAGGGAGCGGACGGGGGCCCTCGCGCCGCAGCTGCTCGAGCCGCTCGCGCAACAACAGGGGCTCGAGACGGCACCGCTCGGCCACCTGCATCAGGTACTGGTCGCGGACCAGATTGTCGGGGTGCTCGGCGACGGCGGCCAGGGCGCTGTCGGCCGCCTTGGCCCGCCCCTCCGGCGTGGCCAGCTCGGCGCCGTCGAGGATCCGCTCCACCCGGAACTGGAGGAAGGGCTTGGCCCCCTGGACGGCGGCCCGCAGGCCCTCGGGGTCGGTGCGGGCCATCTCGCCGGGGTCCGAACCGGGAAGCAGGGCGGCCACGGCCACGTCGATCTCGAGGCGACGCTCCCATTCGTAGAAGCGGCCGGCCGCAGACTGCCCGGCCCCATCGGCGTCGAAGGCCAGCACCACTCTCGAAGCGAAATTGCGCAGCAGCTTGACGTGCTCTTCCGCCAACGCCGTCCCGCAGGTGGCCACGGCGCGCTCCACCCCGGCCTCGAAGAACCCGATGACATCGGTGTACCCCTCGCACACCACGACCTCACCGGACTTGATGATGTCGTGCTTGGCCCAGTTGAGGGCGTACAGCGTGCGGCGCTTGGAGTAGACGGGGGTCTCCGTCGAGTTCTTGTACTTGGCCGGGTCCGAACTGCCCGGGAGGATCCGGCCGCCCAGGGCCACCGGGTGGTCCGAGGGGTCATAGATGGGGAAGATGATGCGGGCCCGGAAGGCGTCCTGCAGTCGGCCCCGTCGGTTGACGAATCCCAGCCCGGCACCCACGGCCACCTCCTCACCGAGGCCGATCCCCACACACAGGGCGTCCCACTCGTCCGGGGCCCATCCGAGCCGGAACCGGCGGACCACCTCGCCGTCATACCCCCGGCTCCGCAGGTAGTCGCGGGCCTGGCCGGCATCGGCGGCGACCAGAAGGCGCTGGTGGTACCAGTCGGTGGCCCGCCCGAGGGCGTCCAGATAGACTTTCCGCCGTTGGCTGTCCCGTCCCGAGGTGGTGTCCTCGTGAATGGTGATGCCGGCCTTGTCGGCCAGCTGGCGCACGGCATCGACGAAGTCGAGGTGCTCGATGGCCCGGACGAAGCTGATGGCATCGCCTTTTTGCTGGCAACCGAAGCAGTAGTAGAAGCCCTCCTCGGCGTTGACGCTGAACGACGGCGTCTTCTCGGCATGGAAGGGGCACAGGCCCACCCAGCGGCGACCCTGGCGCTTCAGTGCTGCATGCTCCCCGATCAGCGCCACGATGTCCGTGGCCGTCCGGACACGGGCGATGTCCTCGTCGGGGATGCCCATAGCTGTCGACGGTACCGCGTCGTCGCCCCGCCTCGACCGCCGAAGCCGGCAAACGGCGGCCGACAGCCCGTTCCTCCGGCTACCGCCCGGCCGGGAACCGGCCCTTGCCGCCCCGAGTGGTCGGCGCCTTCGCCTTCTTACCCCGCTCGTCAGAGGTGAAGCCCGCCAGCACCGCCTGGGCCGCGGCCAACCGGGCAATGGGTACCCGGAAGGGCGAGCAGCTGACGTAGTCCAGGCCGGCCCGGGCAAAGGTGGCGATCGACTCGGGATCGCCCCCGTGCTCGCCGCACACGCCGATCTTCAGTCCCGGCCGCGTGGCGCGGCCCCGCTCGACCCCCAACCTGACCAGTTCGCCCACGCCGTCGGGGTCGACCACCTCGAACGGGTTGCGCTTCAACAGTCCCTGTTCGAGATAGGCCGACATCATGCGGCCCTCGACGTCGTCGCGGCTGAAGCCGTAGGTCATCTGGGTCAGGTCGTTGGTCCCGAACGAGAAGAAGTCGGCCTCCTCGGCGATCTCTCCGGCCAGGAGGGCCGCCCGGGGCGTCTCGATCATGGTGCCGATCAGGACCTCCAACGACCCCGTCCCGGTCCCGGACCCCTTGGCCTTCTTGCCCCGGGCGGAAGCCTTGGGTGGCATGGCCGCGGCCTCGGAGGCGGCGATGGCCACCTCGACCCACGAGCGGGCAAGGGCCAGCTCCTGGCGGGAGACCGTCAGCGGGATCATGATCTCCACGACGGGATGACCGCCGACGGATACCCGATCGATGGCCGCCTCCATCAGGGCCCGGACCTGCATGGCATAGAGCCCGGGCTTGATCACGCCCAGGCGAACTCCCCGGGTGCCCAGCATCGGGTTGTACTCGTGCCACGCCAGGGCGGCCTCGTAGAGCCGGTCCTCCTCGGGAGTCAGCCCCTCGGTGGCCTTCTTGACGGCCAGGTCCTCCGTCTTCGGGAGGAACTCGTGCAGCGGCGGGTCGAGGAGCCTGATCGTCACCGGCAGCCCGTCCATGGCCTCGAGGATCTCCTCGAAGTCGGACCGCTGGGCCAGGCGGAGGGCCTCGAGCGCCCGCTCCTCCTCGGCCGGGGTCGAGGCCAGGATCATCTGGCGCACGATGGGCAGGCGGTCCTCGGCCAGGAACATGTGCTCGGTGCGGCACAGTCCGATCCCCTCGGCACCGTGCAGTCGCGCGTTGGCGGCATCCGGCCCGTTGTCAGCGTTGGCCCGCACCCCGAGATGGCCGGCCCTGACCTCGTCGGCCCAACGGAGGATGGTCTCGAACTCGGGCGGGGTCTCGCCCTCGGACACCGGGACCCGGCCCAGCATGACCGTCCCGTTGGTACCGTCCACCGAGATCCAGTCGCCCTCGCTGACCACCGTGTCCCCCACGCTGAACGAGGCGTTCGAGATGCGCAGGGCCTCGGCCCCCACCACGGCAGGCTTGCCCCACCCCCGGGCCACCACGGCGGCGTGGCTCACCAGACCGCCCCGGGCGGTGAGGATCCCTTCGGCGGCCAGCATCCCGTGGACGTCCTCGGGCGAGGTCTCGCTACGGACCAGGACCACCGCCTCGCCCCGGAGGGCGGCGGCCTGGGCGTCGTCGGCGGTCAGGTACACCCGGCCGACGGCGGCGCCGGGTGAGGCCCCGAGGCCCCGGGCCAGCACCGCCTGCCCGGACCCCGTGAACTGCGGGTGGAGGACCTGCTCGAGGTGCTCGCCGGTGATCCGGTCGAGAGCCTCGGCCCTGGTCAGATGGATGGTCTTCTCCCCCGCCATGTCGACGGCCATCCGAAGCGCGGCCCGGCCGGTCCGCTTGCCCACCCGGGTCTGGAGCATCCACAGCTTGCCCTGCTCGATGGTGAACTCCGTGTCGCACATGTCCCGATAGTGGGCTTCGAGGCGGGCGAAGATGGAGAGGAGCTCCCGGTGGATCTCGGGGAATTTCTCTTTGAGGGCCGACAACGGCTCGGTGTTGCGGATGCCGGCGACGACATCCTCGCCCTGGGCATTGACCAGAAAGTCCCCGTACTCACCCACCGCCCCGGTCGCCGGGTCACGGGTGAAGCCCACGCCGGTCCCCGAGGTGTCGTCCCGGTTGCCGAACACCATGGCCTGCACGTTGACCGCGGTACCGAGGTCGTGGGCGATGCGCTCCCGCACCCGGTAGGCGACGGCCCGCGGGCCGTCCCACGAGGCAAAGACGGCCTCGATGGCCCCGCGGAGCTGCTCGTCGGGGTCCTGGGGGAAGGGTCTGCCGGTGTGGCGCTCGACGATCTGCTGGTAGGCATCGACGAGGTAGCGCAGGAGCTCGACGGGGACGCCGGCATCCGACGTCGTGCCGGCCAGCTCCTTGGCCGCCTCGAGGAGCGCGTCGAACTCGTCCCCGGGGATGCCCAGCACGATCCGGCCGTACATGGCCACGAACCGGCGGTACGAGTCGTAGGCGAATCGCTCGTCGTCGGTCTGCTTGGCCAGGCCCTCCACCGACTGGTCGTTGAGACCGAGGTTGAGGACCGTGTCCATCATGCCCGGCATGGAGAACTTGGCCCCCGACCGCACCGACACCAACAGCGGGTCGCCCGGGTCGCCGATGCGCTTGCCCATCTTCTTCTCGAGCCTGGCCCTGGCCTTGACCACCTCCCCGGTCAGCCCGTCAGGCCAGCCCCCGTCCATGTAGCTCCGACAGGCGGTGGTGGCGATGGTGAACCCCGGAGGCACCGGCAGGTCGAGCACCGACGTCATCTCGGCCAGGTTTGCGCCCTTGCCGCCAAGGAGGTCCTTCATCTCCATCGGGGGCTTGCGGTGGGCGTGGTCGAAGTCGTAGACGAATGGCATGGGGACGGGGTCTCCTGGGGTGGAATCGGCGTTGCGATCGGGGCGGCACGGTCGCACCGGGGCGACCATCCAGCCTACCCGGCGGTCGTCGAGGCCAGAGACGACAAAGCCGCCATCATCATCGGGCCGACGATGCTTCCCGGCTCCGACGGGGCCGGGGTCGAGACCCGGGACCGGACGGGGCGGCATCGGCGATGCCGAGGGCCTGAGGCCACCAGCGGTAGAGGAAGGCCCGCTCCTCGTCATCGGTGCGCTTCTCGATCGGCTCCCGGCTCACCAGCGAGATGATCACCCGCGCCGCCAGCTCCGAGGCCTCGTCGATCCAGGCGGCCAGTTCCGGCGCCAACTCCACCACCGGGCCCAGGCAGAGGGCCGCGTAGAACAGCTCGTCGCGGTTGAGGGGGCCGCTGAGGAGCTGACCGCGGCGAAAGCGAATGGCCAGCGCCGGCTCGGCCCGGATGCCCTTGATGGAGAACAGGGTGGCCTCGACCAGCCGCTCGGCGGCCGAGTCGAATTGACGGCTGTGGGCGATCACCCGCTCCACAAAGGAGTCGCTGGCGGCAATGGCCGCCTGGTTGACGATCTCGTCGCGATTTTCGAAGTAGGCGTACAGCGTCGGTCGGGACACCCCGGCTTCCGAGGCGATCATGGCCACGCTGGTCCGATCGATTCCGTGCCGCTGCACGCAGCGGACAGCCGCGTCCATGATGCGCCGCCGGGCATCGACCTCATTGGCGGGGATCTGCCCCGACCATGCGACCCGTCTCACCGGCCACAATTTACTGATTGACACATCGGTGTCAAACATATAAAAGAAGGGGATGATGCTGAAGGGGAAGAACGTACTGGTGACGGGGGTGGGAGGGGGCTTGGGCCGCGAGTGCGCGGCCAGCGCCCTGCGCGACGGGGCCAACGTGGTGCTGGCGGCGAGGACCGCCGAGACGCTCGAGGCCACGGCCTCGGAGCTCGACCCGAGCGGCGAGCATGTCGCCACCCAGGTGACCGACATCACCGACGCCGACTCCTGCGCCTCGCTGGTCGAGCTGGCCCAGCGCCGGTTCGGCTCCGTGGACGCCCTGATCCAGGTGGCGGCCTACGAGAACGTCTGGGGGGGCCTCTACGACCTCAAGTTCGAGGCCTGGCGAAAGGCCTTCGAGACCAATGTCATCGGCGCCCTCACCGTCATCCGCCCCGTGGCCGAGGCCATGAAGGCCGGGGGTGGGGGCTCGGTGGTGCTCATCGGCTCCCAGTCCATGTTCCAGCCGGCCTTGCCCCAGAGCGGCTACGCCGCATCCAAGAGTGCTCTGCTCTCGGCCATGTACTACCTGTGCGACGAGCTCGGCCCCGACAACATCCGCTGCAACATGGTCGTCCCGTCATGGATGTGGGGTCCCAACGTCGAGATGTACGTGACCGGAACGGCCAAGAGCCAGGGCCGCAGCACCGAGGCGGTGCTCGAGGACATCGTGGGCAAGTTCCCGCTGCGCCGCATGACCGAGGACGGCGAGGTCGCCGACGTGGCGGCGTTCTTCGCCTCGGACCACGCCAAGGCGGTCACCGGCCAGTACCTCCTGGTCAACTCCGGCGAGATGCTCCGATGAGCGCCGAGCCGAAGCGGGTCGTGATCTGGGGAACCGGGTTCGTGGGCAAGATGGTCATCCCCGAGGTGCTGCGCCACCCCGCCTTCGACCTGGTCGGGGTGGGCGTGAGCAACCCGGACAAGGTCGGCATGGACGTGGGCGGTCTCTGCGGCATCGACCCCATCGGCATGGCGGCGACCGACGACCGGGAGGCACTGATCGGCCTCCGACCTGACGCCCTCGTCCACTTCGGGCCCACCGCCGCCCACGCCAACGACAACATCCGCGACATCGGGGCCTTCCTGCGGGCCGGTATCGACGTGTGCTCGACGGCCATGACACCCTGGGTGTGGCCGACCATGACCCAGAACCCGCCGGCGTGGGTCGATCCGATCACCGTGGCCTGCGCGGCCGGCGGATCGTCGTGCTTCACCACCGGCATCGACCCCGGCTTCGCCAACGACCTCCTCCCCATGACCCTCATGGGCCTGTGCGGCGAGATCCGCCAGGTGCGGGCCCTGGAGATCCTCGACTACATCAACTACGAGGGCGACTACGAGGACGAGATGGGCATCGGGCGACCGCCCGAGTTCGTCCCGTTGCTCGAGCACACCGACATCCTGGTCATGTCCTGGGGCGCCACCGTGCCGATGATGGCCCACGCCGTGGGCATCGAGCTCGACGAGATCACCAGCACCTGGGAGAAGTGGGCCACCGACAAGCCCATCCAGACGGCCAAGGGGCTCATCAACCCGGGGGAGGTGGCCGCCATCAGATTCACCATCAACGGCATCTACAAGGGTGAGCCCCGCATCTGCCTCGAGCACGTGAACCGGGTGGGCAACGACGCCGCCCCCGACTGGCCCCGGGGCAACCAGAACGACGTGTACCGGGTGGTGATCGAGGGATCGCCGTCCATCACCCAGGAGACGGCGTTCCGGTTCTCCGACGGCAGCGGCCGTGATGCGGCCGCCGCCGGCTGCCTGGCCACCGGGCTGCGAGCCCTCAACGCCGTCCCTGCCGTCAACGGGCTTCCTCCCGGTTGGGTCACCGCCCTCGACCTACCGCTTATCCCCGGCATCGGTACCATCCGATAGCCGGTCCCCACCCGCGTCCGCCCCCAGGCCCGAGACAGGAGCCGCCATGACACCCGAAGACCTCGTCGAGATCGAATTGATCAAACGGTTGAAGTACAAGTACCTGCGATGCCTCGACCAGAAGGGGTGGGACGAGATCGAGACCTGCTTCGTGCCCGACGCCACGGCCCGGTACGGGGGCGGGCTCTACGAGTTCGAAGGGCGCGACGCCATCATGGAGTTCCTCCGCACCTCGATGGGCGCCACCACCATGCTGAGCAGCCACCGGTGCCATCACCCGGAGATCGACCTGGTCGGTGGGGACGAGGCCACGGGGACGTGGGCCCTCGAGGACGTGGTCATCCTCACCGACATGGGGATCAACGTGCAGGGTGCGGCGTTCTACACCGACCGGTACGTGAAGCGCGGCGGCGCCTGGCTCATCGCCCACACCGGCTACCGCCGCAGCTATGAGGAGCTGATGCCGCGGGCCTCGATCAAGGGCCTCAAGCTGACGGCCGACTGGTGGGCCACCGACGGGCGCTCGACCCTCGGCTGAGCGCGGTCAGGCCAGCGTGGCGCCGTCGATGAGCAGGTCGGCGCCGTTCATGTGGGCGCCCTCGTCGGAGGCCACATAGGCGATGGCCGCGGCGATGTGCTCGGGCATGCCGAACGGCCCGAGGGGCGTGACCCGGCGGAGCAGCTTGGCGTCGGCTCCCTCGGGCAGGTGGAACGCGGCGGTGATCGGCGTGTCGATGGCCCCGGGGCTGATGCTGTTGGCCCGCAGACCGGCGGCGGCGTATTCGACGGCCAGTGCCCGGGTGAGGGCGAGCACGCCGCCCTTGGAGGCGACGTAGGCCGTGGCCCAGGGCTGGCCCTTGTGGGCGGCGGTCGAGGCCAGGTTCACGATGTTGCCGCGGGTGGCCAGCAGGTGAGGGATCGCCTCGCGGCACACCAGGAACGTGCCCGTGAGGTTGATGGTGATGAGCCGGTTCCACTCGTCCAGGGTGACCTCGTGGGTGTGGGCGAACGACAGCACCCCGGCCACGTTGACCACCACATCGAGGTGGCCGAGCCGCTCGGCCGACCGGGCCACCAGGCTCTGGACGCCGGCCTCGGAACCCACGTCGCCGACCAGGGTGGCGATCGATCCACTGAGGCCCTCGGCGTCGACCGAGAGCTTGGCCAGCAGGTCGGCGTTGACATCGACGGCCATGACCGCCCCGCCCTCGGCGGCCAACCGGAGGGCCGTGGCCCGCCCGATGCCGGATGCCCCCCCGGTGACCAGGATGGACTTGTCGTTGAACCGGGACGCAGCCATGACCAGACTGTAGGACCTATTCGAATTCGGTGAGGAGCCATCGCACCGCGGCAGCGGCCTCGCCGTCAGGCCCGGTCAGTCCTCCGTCGCAGCTCCTCCACCAATCCGTCGATGGGGACCCGGACCTGATCGGTGGAGTCGCGGTCCCGGACGGTGACGGCCCGGTCCGCGATCGAGTCGAAGTCGACGGTCACGCACCACGGCGTTCCCACCTCGTCCTGACGGCGGTAGCGCTTGCCGATGGACTGGGTCACGTCGTAGTCGCACATGAAGTGCACCTGCAGCGAGGCCAGGACCTCGCGGGCCAGAGGCTCAAGGGTCTCCTTCTTCGACAGCGGGAGCACGGCGATCTGGTACGGGGCCAGTCTCGGGTGCAGCCGGAGCACGGTGCGGGGCTCCCCCCCGATCTCGTCCTCGTGGTACGCCGACAGGAGGAAGGCCATCATGGCCCGGGTGGCGCCCGCCGCCGGCTCGATGACGTAGGGCACATAGCGCTCACCGGTCGGCTGGTCGAAGTACTCGAGCCGCTCCCCGGACGCCCGGGCGTGGGCCATCAGGTCGGCGTCGGTGCGGTTGGCCACGCCCTCGAGCTCGTCCCACCCCCAAGGGAAGAGGAACTCCACATCGGCGGTGGCCACCGCATAGTGGGCGAGCTCATCGGCATCGTGGTGGCGGAGCCGCAGCTCGGAAGGGGGGATGCCGAGGCCGGTGTACCAGCGGTACCGCTCGTCCAGCCAGTACTCGAACCAGTGTTGGGCCTCGGCAGGCGGGACGAAGTACTCCAGCTCCATCTGCTCGAATTCCCGGGTCCTGAAGACGAAGTTCTGCGGCGTGATCTCGTTGCGGAAGGACTTTCCCACCTGGGCGATGCCGAAGGGTGGCTTCTTCCGCGTGGTCTGGAGCACATTGGCGAAGTTGGTGAACATCCCCTGGGCCGTCTCGGGCCGCAGGTAGGCCACCGCACCCTCGTCCTCGACCGGGCCGGCGTGCGTCTTGAACATCAGATTGAAGGCGCGGGCCTGGGTGAATTCGGTGGATCCGCACGCCGGGCAGACGCCGTCGATCTTGTCGGCCCGCCAGCGCTGGTGACAGCTCCTGCAGTCCACCAACGGGTCGGTGAAGTTGGACAGGTGGCCCGACGCCTCCCACACCGCCGGGGGCGAGAGGATGGCGGCGTCCAGGCCGACCACGTCGTCGCGACGTTGCACCATGGCCTCCCACCAGGCGTTCTTCACATTGCGCAACAGATTGACGCCGAGGGGCCCGTAGTCGTAGGTCGAACGGAAGCCCCCGTAGATCTCCGCCGACGGGAAGATGAAGCCGCGGCGCTTGCACAGCCCGACCACCTTCTCCATGAGGTCTGCGGGCGCGTCGGGAGGGGCTCCGGGGTCAGGCATAGGGGGGAATCGTACCGGCTGGCTCCCGTTCGTCGGCCCCGACCACCAGGCGACGGGTCACCGAGTTGGCCAGCAACCGCCCCCGCACGGTGAGCACCCATCTTCCCTCCGCCCGGTCCACCAGCCCGCTCAGATCGGGATCGTCGGGCAGCGCCGATTCGGGCACGCCGGCCGGCGTGCGCAGCCGAAGGGCCAGGGCGTCGAACAGCCGTTGCCGGCCGGTGAGCACCTCCTCCCCGGCGGTGCCCGGCCTCCCCTCCCCGATGAGCGCCACGTACCGATCGGGGGTCCGGACGTTCCACCACCGGCGCCCGGCCCGGTGCGAGTGAGCCGCCGACCCGATGCCCCGATAGTCACCCTGGTCCCAGTAGAGGCCGTTGTGCCGGCACTCGTGGCCGGGTCGGGACCAGTTGGAGATCTCCTCCCAGCCGTACCCGGCCCGTCCGAGCACCGCATCGGTGCGTTCGTACCGGGCCGCCTGGACGTCGTCATCAGGATGCCGGTCGGGCGACGCCGCCAGCGGGGTCCCGGGCTCCACAGTCAGCAGATAGGCGCTGATGTGGGGTGGTGGTGCCGCCAGGCCCAGGACGTCGTCGAGACTCCGCTCCCAGTCCGCATCGTCCTCCCCGGCGCCTCCCATGATCAGGTCTGCGTTCCACGAGGAGAATCCGGCCTCGGCCACGGCGGCAGCCGCCTCGACCACCTGCTCGGCACCGTGGCGGCGCCCGAGCCCGTCGAGCACGTGGGCAACCGTCGACTGGACTCCGAGCGAGATGCGGGTCACCCCAGCGGCCCGGTAGGTGGCCAACCGCGCCGCGGAGGCGTCCTCCGGGTTGCACTCCACCGTGACCTCGGCGTCGACGGTCCGCGGGATGGCGGCCAGGATCTCGGCCAGCAGCTCGGCCCTGAGCCGCGACGGGGTTCCGCCACCGAAGAAGACCGAGGTGGCCGCAGGCATCCCCTCGTCCGACCGGGCCCGCCGGAGCTCCGTCACACAGGCGGCCGCGTAGGACTCCATCAGATGGTCGCGGTCGGTGTAGGTGGCGAAGGCGCAGTAGTCACAGCGAAACCGGCAGAAGGGCACGTGCACGTAGACACCGAAGGGATGCGAGTCCGTCATCGAGGGTGGGCGTTGGCCACCTCAGGACACCTGGCCCGAGTGCACCGAGCGCAGCCGGCGGTCCAGGTGGGCCTCCATGGCCTCGGTGGCCAGGGCGGCGACCTCGTCGACGGCGGCCGAAGGCGGTTCGGCCAGGACGCCGGCCAGCCCCCCGCCCAACGTCCTGCGCAACAAGGAGAGGCCCCCGGCGGACAGGGGGCGGCCCCGACGGCAGCTCCGGCACAGGACTCCCCCTTCCGTGAGGTCGAAGGCCACCAGCAGCCCGGAGTCCTCCTGACCGCACGAGACACAGACGTCGAGCACCGGGGCCGAGCCCTCGAGGGCCAGCACCTTGAGGAAGAAGGCCGGCGCCACCATCGGCGAGTCCCGCTCCGCCAGTGCGGCCATGGCGCCGACCAGCATCTCGTAGAGGCGCGGGTTGCCATGCCGCTCCTGGCCGATCTGGTCGACCACCTCGAGCATGGACATGGCGGCGGCCATGCGGTCGAGGTCCTCCCGGACCGTCCGGAAGGTGTCGATGACCTCGACCTGGTTGATCATGTCGAGGTCGCCCCGGCCCTGCCAACCCAGCAGGGCCACATGGCTGAGCGGCTCGAGCCGCGAGCCGAACTTCGACTTGGTCCGTCGGACACCCTTGGCCACCGCCCGCACCTTCCCGTGCTGCTCGGTCATGAGCGTGACGATCCGATCCGCCTCACCGAGACGGATGGTCCGCAACACCATGCCCCGGTCGCGGAACAGGGTCATGGCCGTCCGCTCGGCCCTTCAGCGCCCCGGCTCGCCGGCCCCCCCTGACCCCCCGGTGCGGGGAGGGTGTCCGGCCTGACGGCTCCATTGGGACCGCTGGAGGACAGGGGGGCCCGACCCTGTCCCACCGGGCGCCCCGGTGAGCGGCCGTGGCTCCGCCCTCCCCCGAGGAGGTTGTTGCCACCGATGAGGGCGACCAGCACCGGCGGGATCACCACCAGCGGCACCACCGCGGTGAAACCGGCGACCGCCATGAGCACGATGCCGACGTAGGCCACCAGACCGAGGACCAGGCCGGTGACGATCCACATCCCACCGGTGTCGTCGAGCCGGCGGGCACCGGGACCGCGCCGTCCGGCCCGGCCGGCCGTCACTGCACCCCGCCGAAGCGCCGTTGGCGCTGCTGGAAGTGGCGCACCGCCTCGAACAGGTGGGTCCGGCGGAAGTCGGGCCAAAGGACCTCGTCGAACACCAGCTCGCTGTAGGCCAGCTGCCACAGCAGGAAGTTGGAGATCCGGTGCTCGCCCGAGGTCCGGATGACCAGGTCCGGGTCGGGCTGATCGGGGAAGTAGAGGCGCGACCGGATGGCCTTCTCGGTGACCTTGTCGGCCCCGATCCCCTCGTCGACCAGGTGGCGCACGGCGTCGACGATCTCCGCCCGCCCGCCATAGTTGAACGCCATGGTCAGGGTGCAGCGGCGGTTGCGCGCCGTCAGGTCGATCGACTCGTCCATGCGCCGGAGGACCCGCTTGGGGACCCGCCAGTCGCGGCGACCGGCGAACCGGATGCGAACCCCCTTCTCGTGCAGCTCGTCGCGCCGACGCATCAGGAGGCTCTCGTTGAAACCCATCAGGTAGCGCACTTCGTCGGCCGGACGGCGCCAGTTCTCGGTGGAGAAGGCGTACATGGTGATCCAGGGAATACCGAGTTCGAGGGCCCCTTCCACGGCGTCGAGCAGGGCGGCCTCGCCGGCGGCATGGCCCTCGGTCCGAGGCAGGCCCCGACGGGCGGCCCACCGGCCGTTCCCGTCCATGACGCACGCCACGTGCCCGGGGATGGGGCCGCCGGCCAGATCGGTCGCCGACACGGGGGCGCGGAGCCGCCTCCCGCTGTCGTCAGCCCTGGCGGCATCACGTTCCACCCTGCGAACCTATCGCTTGGGTGGTAGGGCCCGTGCCTGGCGGCCCATCCCGTCGCCCCGGGGCGAACGGCCACCGTCACCCCCTTTTGAGCCCGCGGCCTGCGGGCACTAGACCGTCCCCATGCCCCCGCTGCATGCTCTGGCGATCTTCGCCGCCGGACTGGCGGCGGGAACGGTCAATGTGATCGTCGGATCCGGTTCGCTGATCACCTTCCCGACCCTGTTGGCCCTGGGCTACCCACCGGTGCTGGCCAACGTGTCCAACACCGTGGGCCTGGCTCCGGGCAATGCCAGCGCCGTGGTGGCCTATCGGCGGGAACTGACCGGCCAGCGCGGCCGGCTGGTCCAACTGGGATCGGCATCACTGCTGGGTGCCGGGGTCGGCGCCTCCCTCCTGCTGGCCCTGCCCCACAGCGTCTTCAAGGCGGCCGTCCCCGGGCTCATCGCCCTGGCATCGGTGCTCATGGCGCTCCAGCCACGCATACGTGGGGCCCTCGAGACACGGCACGCCCCGCGGGCCCACGGTGGCGCCGCCCTGATGGTCGGCGTCTTTCTCACCGGCATCTACGGCGGCTACTTCGGGGCGGCCCAGGGTGTCGTCCTCATCGCCTTGTTGGCCATCTTCATCGACGACGACCTCCAGCGCCTCAACGGCACCAAGAACGCCCTGGCCCTCACGGCCAATGCCGTGGCCGCCCTCTTCTTCGTCGTCGCCACCCACATCTCCTGGTCGGTGGCCGGCCTCATCGCGGCCGGCTCGGTCATCGGCGGCCAACTGGGCGGCCGCTACGGGCGCCGCATTCCCGACCCGATCCTCCGGGGCGTGATCGTCGCCGTGGGCCTGGGCGTCGCCGTCGGATTGGCCGTCGAGTGGCACTGAGCCATCCAACCGCGCCGAGCCGTCGGCACGCGGGCATGGCCGGGCCCGGAGCGGTCCGGCGCCACCGGTAGGGTCCATCTGATGGCTGACGAGGTGGGCACCACCCTGGCGCAGGTGACGGCGGCGCTCCCCGGAGGCGGCGAATCGCGGCAGGGGCAGCAGGAGATGGCCGTGGCCGTGGGCCGGTCCATCGCCGAACAGCGACACCTCGTGGTACAGGCCGGGACCGGGACCGGCAAGTCACTGGCCTACCTGATACCGGCGGCCCTGTCCGACCAGCGCATCGTGGTCGCCACGGCCACCAAGGCCCTGCAGGACCAGTTGGCCCACAGCGACCTGCCGATGGTGGCCGGCGCCCTCGACCGCCACCTCTCCTTCGCCGTGCTCAAGGGGCGGAGCAACTACCTCTGCCGTCAGCGCGTCTCGGAAATCGGTGGTCGGGGCGACCAGCTCTCGCTCCAACCCGGCGCCGCGGACCCGCCCGATGCCGATGACACGCTCACCGCCACCGCCGATGCCGACGGCGCCGCGGCCGACGACCCGGTCGAGCTCGGGCGGCTCGGGGAACAGGTCAAGCGGCTGGTGCGATGGGCGGATGACACCACCTCCGGGGATCGCGCCGAGCTCGATTTCGAACCTCACTTCCGAGCCTGGGCGATGGTCTCGACCTCTGCCCGTGAGTGCCCCGGTGCGTTTCGGTGCCCCTCTGGTCGTGACTGCTTCGCCGAGCACGCCCGGGCCCGAGCGGCCGAAGCAGATGTCGTCGTGGTCAACACCCACCTGTACGGGGCCCACCTGGCCAGCGGCGGCGCCGTGCTGCCACCCCATGAGGTGGTCGTCTTCGACGAGGCCCACGAGGTCGAGGAGGTGATGACCGACAGCCTCGGTGCGGACATCGGGCCCGGGCGCTTCCGGGCGCTGGCAACCTCGGTGCGAACGCTGCTGGACGCCGGGACACCGGGGGCGGTCGACGCCGTCGACGCCGTGTCCGATGTGGCTGAGCTGCTCCACCGAGCCCTCCGCCCGCTCGTCGGCCGGCAGGTCCCCCGCCCCGCCGTCCAGCCCGCCGGCCCACCCCGCCCCGGGGACGAGAGCGGTGCGGAGCCGGCGGCGGATCTGGAGAGCCACGTCGATCCGCCCGCGCTCGAGCTCGGACTGGCCGTGCCTCCTCCCCGCATCCGGGATGCCCGCCCCCGGATCGAGCCGATGCAGTCGCCCGATGATCCTGACCTGGGCCGGGTGCTGGAGCTGGCCGCCGGCCGGGTGGGCCGCGTGGTGGAGCACCTCCGGCAGGCAGAACGGGAGGCCGGCGACGACGGGCCCGCCTCGGCCCGATCCCGACGGGACCGCGCCCTCCTGGCCGCCGGGCACCTGGCTACCGACCTGGCACGGTTCGCCGCGCTCACCGACGGCGAAGTGGCTTGGGTGGACGGCGGGCCCCGGTCCCCGAGCCTGCGGATCTCCCCCATCGACGTCGGGCCGCTGCTCTCCGAGCAGCTGTGGGGCACCGTCACCGGGGTGCTCACGTCGGCGACGGTCCCGCTGGGCCTGGCCGACCGGTTGGGCCTGCCTCCCGAGAGCAGCGACGCCCTCGACGTGGGAAGCCCCTTCGACTATCGCCATCACGCCCTGCTGTACGTGGCGCAGTCCCTACCCGACCGCCGGCGATCCGAGTCCGAGCCGGCGCTCCACGACGAGCTCGAGATCCTCATCGAGGCGGCGGGCGGTCGCACCCTCGCCCTGTTCACCAGTTGGAGGGCGATGAACGCCGCCGTTGAGGCGCTACGCCCCCGACTCCCCTTCCCGGTGCTGGCCCAGTCGGACCTGCCCAAGCCGGCGTTGATCGAGGCGTTCCGGGACGACGAGGCCACCTGCCTGTTCGCCACGCTCGGGTTCTGGCAGGGGGTGGACATCCCCGGGCGCACGGTCAGCATGGTGACCATCGACCGGATCCCGTTTCCCCGCCCCGATGAGCCGGTGCTCCAGGCCAGGCGTGACCGCGCCGGCCCCGGCGCCTTCAACGCCGTCGACCTCCCCCGAGCGGGAACCCTCCTGGCCCAGGGGGCGGGTCGACTGATCCGATCGGCCAACGACCGGGGCGTGGTGGCGGTGCTCGACAGCCGGTTGGCCACCGCCCGCTACCGGGGTGCGTTACTGGCCCGGGTGCCAGCGATGAAGCGGACCGTGGACCGCTCCGAGGTCGAGGCCTTCCTGCGTGACATCACCGCCGGCGCCTGATCGGTGGGCCTTGGCGCAGCCCGGAGCCGGGACGCCATGTCGGCCACGGTTATCCTGCCGACGTGACCGACTTCGCGGTGGTGATCCCGACCTACCGACGACCGGCCTACCTGGCGGAGGCGGTCAAGAGCGTGCTGGCCCAGACCCACCCTCCTGCAGAGGTGATCGTGGTGTGCGACGGCCCCGGGAGCTCGATTCCCGACGAGCTCCACCGGAGCCCGGTCCGGGTCATCGAGCAACCCCACGGCGGCGAGTCGGTAGCCCGCAACACGGGGATCGCCGCGGCCGGCGCCGAGTGGGTGTGCTTCCTCGATGACGACGACCTCTGGCACCCGGACCGGCTGCGGCTCACCGCCGAGTTCCTGGCCAAAGACCCTGAATGCGAGGCGGTGACCGCCTCGTCATGGACGTTCGCCTCCGAGCCCGCGGACGGCGTCGAGCTGGTGGCCAGCGATCTCGCCGGTTGCCTGGATGCCGCCAGCCGGGCCGAGCCGAAGACGGACATGTCCTATCTCGATATCAACGGCCGAAGCTTCGAGCTGCTGCTCGAGCGCAACCGAGGCAACATCAGCGGCACCACTGTCCGGCGCGATGTGTTGCTCCGCGCCGGCGCCTTCCCGGTCGGGTACACCTGTGGAGCCGACTGGGTCATGTTCATCAACGTGGCCCGCTACACCGAGTGGCACTACCTCGACGCCCGGCTGTCGTTCGTGCGCATCCACCCAGGCAACAACACCAGCGCCAATCCGACCAACGGCCTGATGACGGTGCGGGCCCTCAGGAAGGTCTGGGCCGATGAATACCGTCCGGTGCCTCCCCACCGCAATCTCGCCGACTACGGCACCGACTATCGCTGGACCATCCAGAATGCCGTGTGGGATTCGATCCGGCGTCGACACGTCCGGATCGCCTACGACACCGTTCGTGAAGGGTTCCCCCTGCTCGCCCGACGCAGGGACCAGGCCTACGTGCTGGTGCCTCCGCAGATCACCTGGAGGATCGAGCGTCTGGTGCGGCACGGCCACGACTGACGGCGACGGCAGCGATCCTCGGAACTGCCTTCTCCCCGCCTGTGGCCACCGGCTCCGGCTCCCCGGCAACGGCCAACGGCACGTCCCGGGGGGCGAAGCGATCCAAGACCCGCTGGGTGAGCAGCCGCGCCGCCGCCCGGCGACCCCGACCGAAGAGCAGCACGTGGTCCATGTCCGGGACGACGGCGAGCTCGAAGCGGCCGGTGCGCCGCAACCGCCGTTCGCCGAAGGCCCGCCAGAAGAGCACCTCCCGGAGCGGCTGGGTGTCCGCGACGCTGCAGATGAGGAACACGTCCAGGCCTGACCTCACCGCCGCCGCGGGGACCGCCATCGGGGCCTGCCAGACCGCGAACTGCCGGTAGGTGCGCCAGATCCACCACGCCGTCCGACCGTGCCTCACGGCCAGCCTCACCAGCGGGACCGGGAGTGGCCGGAAGGCGCGACGCCGGGGGTCGGCCTCTGCGGACGACTTGTTCATGCTCTCCGACGACAGAGCCGGGTTGAAGACGTAGGCACCCCGAGCACCGAGGGCCATGGCGGCCTCGAGGGCGCCGTAGCCGCCGGAGCACAGACCAACGAAGACGGTGTCCGAGGGATCACCGGGTGACACCCCCGAAGCGAGCTCCGGGAGGTCGTCCAGCAACTCGCGGGCGTAGGTGACGCCCTCCATCTGCCCCGGATGGACCGGGCTGTCCCCGACACCGCTGATGTCGAAGCGGACCGACCGGATCCCGTGGCGTGCCCATTGGCGGGCCAAGTCGACCCACAGGCGCCCGGGCCCGATGTGGTGCTCGGTGGCGACGTTGAGGAACATCATCCACGGTCCGCTCCCGCCACCGTCCGGCTCGGTGGTGATGGCGAAGAGCCCGATCTCCCCCAGACGGACCGCTCGCTCACGGACCGGCCGGCCGCGGAGGTCAGATTCCACGATCGCCTCGTCCGCTCGGGGAACGGTGACCCGTTCCTCCGTCGGACCCGCCACCTCAGAGAGCCAGATCGTGATGTGCCCCATGGTCTCCCAGGGGATGACGGCGCTGAGCGGCGGCACGTCGAGGAGCTCGCCCTGGCCGAGCGCGTCGAGGTGGTCGGCAGGTCCCGATCCCAGCGCACGATCCAGCCGGCCCGGAGCCGGCCGGTCAGGCCGGGCCAGGACGAGGGTGCGTGTCGCCGGCGTTGCCACCGGGGTGATCTCCAGGTGCCGAAGCTCGTCGGCCAGTCCCGCTGAGAAGTGGTACCCGGGGGTGTCCACGCCGTCCTCGTCGCCGGCCGGCTGGCCCGGGATCGTCGAGAGCAGGATCTGCTGGTGGCGGAGGAACTCCCGTCCGGTCACGCAGGGGTCCCACAGCACGATGGCCGCCAGGGGAGGGTCCATGGCCCCGGCTGCTCGGGTCACCAGCGTGGCCCCGAGGCGCATGCCGACGGCCGCCACCTGATCGACACCGGCGGCGCGTACCGCTTCGACCGCGTGCGAGATGCTCGAAGTCCAGGCCTCGATCCGGTCGGGGTCGTCGAGGGTCCCGGCCGAGTCACCGCTGCCGTCGTAGGAGAACCTGAGCACGGCGAGACCCGCCGAGGCGAGCGACTCCGCCAACTTGCGATAGGTCAGATAGACACGCCGCTCCTCGTCGCCGATCGGGGGGCAGAGCACCACGCCCGACCTCGCCCTCCCGCCCGCCGGGACGTGGAACCACCCGAACAGCGGACGCTCGACCGGTCCGAACCACAGGGGGTCGGCGGTCACCGGACCGCCCACATCCAACCCGCAGTCGCGCCCTCCCGGCGAGATGGCCCGGGACCGGCAACCGTGGCGCCCACCGGTTTCGAGCTCATGGCTTCAGTCTCGCTTCCGTCAGTCGCCTCGACGGGCGCGGCAGCCTCCGGGCTCCGACCGGCCAGGTGGCCCTAAGACAGTTCCGTGTCACCCTCGACCTATCGGCACGTTGGCCGCCGCCATTGAGCCGGTCCCCCTCCTTCGAGCACGGTCGGGAGGACCAGAGCCCTTGAGTAGGCTGACGGCCAAACGCCCGATTCCCATGGGTCACGCGGCGTCGGCAGGAGGAGAAGTCACACATGGGGAATGGTCGGGCCGCACAGCAAACCCGGTCGGGAGACTGCCCATGAGAATCCTGGCCAACACGGCGGACCTCACCCCCAACACGGGTATCTCCGTGCAGACCTTCCAGGTGACCCAGGAGCTGGCCCGCAGGGGACACCAACTCGATCTCCTCTACATCCAGGACGGCGACTTCGCCCGCGATACGCCGAGTTCTGCGATTCCGTCCAAGCGGTGCCGGCCCTGGACCTCGGCGTGCGCCAAGTGCTCCGGGACGCACCCAGGCTGGTGCCGGCCGTTCGGGCCGGGGTCCGCACCCACCCTGACGTGATCTACCTCAACCGATTCAGGCCACTGCCGTGGGCACTGGCCACGGGGACGCTGGCCCGGGCCCCGGTCGTCTGCCACCTGCACGGGCTCATCGGCATCGAGAAGCCCGCCGTCAATCGCATCCTCGGGCGCTTCACCTCCCGGTTCCTCTGCGTGTCGCACTTTGTCCGCGACCAGTTCGTAGCCTTGGGCGGGGACCCCGGTCGCACCGACGTCGTCCACAACGGCGTCGACGTCGAGGAGTATCCCTTCGGAGGCCCGGACGAGATGCGAACCGCACGCGCCGGCCTCGGGCTGTCGGACGCGCCGTTCATCGTCCTGTTCTTCGGGCGCGTCGACCCCGAGAAGGGAGTCGACGTCCTGGTCAAGGCGGTCTCGGGGCTCGACGGCGGGGGCCGGCCCATCGAGTTGCTCATCGTCGGCCCCCAGCCCGACGAGGCGTTTGCCCGACAATTGACGGAAAGGGCACCTGACGTGCGGATCAACCTGCTGCCCATGCGCTCCGACGTGGTGGGGCCGTTGCACGCCGCCGACGTGGTGGTGGTCCCTTCGGTCTACGCCGATCCCTTCGGGCAGGTGGTCATCGAGGCGCTGTCCACCGGTCGGCCGGTGATCGCATCCTCGATCGGGGGCATTCCCGAGATCCTCACCGGCGACTTGGCCAGGTTCCTCGTCCCGGCGGGCGACGTCACGGCACTGACCCGCAAACTGGGCGAGCTCCTCGACTGGCGGACCCGAGACGAAGGGTTGGCCGAGGCGTGCGTCGACCATGTCCAGCAGCACTTCTCCAAATCCTCGATGGTCGACGCCATCGAAGACCGGTTGGCCCACGCCGCCCGTTGAGCGCCGGAGGTGCCGGCAAGTCCTGCCGGATCAGAGGCCGAGCCGGTCGAGGGCGTCCTCGCGGTGCTGCCAACGCTTCTCCACCCGCACGAACAACTCCAGATAGGCGCCGGGCGGCATCTGGCGACGCACCGCCGTCCCGACCTCCTTGAGGGTGATCCCCCCCTTGCCGATGACGATTCCCTTCTGCGAGTCGCGCTCGACCAGGATCTCGCAGCGGACCCTGGGCCACTCCCACTCTGTGACCCGGCAGGCGATGCTGTGCGGGAGCTCGTCCTGCACCCGGTGGAGCAGCTCCTCGCGCACCAGGTCCGCCACCCAGAAGGCCTCCGCCACGTCGGTGACCATCCCCTCGGGGTAGTAGCGGGGCCCCTCGGGCATCCGCGCCACCACCGCGTCGACGAGGCCGGCCACCCCCTCGCCGGTGGTGGCGGACACCGGGAAGTACTCCACGGGGACCGGCACCCCGCCCTCGTGCTCGTCAATGGACCCGATCACGTCGGCGACGGCGTTGAGATGGGTGAGGACCCCGTCCCCGCCGACCCGGTCGATCTTGTTGACCACCACCAGCAGCGTGGGATCTCCCATCCCCGCGCCGCCCCCGCCTGTTCCGGCCCGGAGGGTGGCCGCCCGGGCCATGGACCGCACCCGCCGGGCCGACTGGGTCAGCACCATGGTGTCGCCCGGGCCCACCGCCCCCGTGGCCTCGACCATCGCCACCACCACGTCGACGTCGTCCAGCGATGCCGCCGCCGATTCGTTCATGCGCTCCCCCAAGGCGGTGCGGGGCTTGTGCAGTCCCGGGGTGTCGACGAAGACCACCTGGGCGTCCGGCCGGTTGAGCACCCCCCTCACCTGGGCGCGGGTGGTGTTGGGACGGGGGGAGGTGATGGTGACCTTGGTGCCGACCACGGCGTTCACCAACGTGGACTTGCCCACATTGGGACGTCCGACCACGGCCGCGAACCCCGATCGGAAGACGGTCACGGGTCCCCCTCGGGGGCGGCGAGAACGATCGGCACGATGCGGACCCGCTCGATGCGACGGCCGTTGACCCGGTCGGCCACCAACCGCAGCGCGTCCACGGTGACCGACTCGCCGGCCACCGGGACATGGCCCAACAGGTCGAACACGAGTCCTCCCACGGTGTCCCAGGGCCCGGTGGGCAAGCGGGCGTCGATCAGTTCGTTGACCTCGTCGACCGCCAGTCGGGCGCTCACCCGCAACTCCCCGGAATCGAGCCGCTCGACGGGCACCTCCTCGACGTCGAACTCGTCGACGATCTCCCCGACCAGCTCCTCGATGAGGTCCTCCAGGGTGACCAGCCCGGCGGTACCGCCGTACTCGTTCACCACCACCGCCAGGTGGAAGGTCTCGGCCTGCATCTCCCGCATGAGGTCGGACACCCGCTTCGTCTCGGGGACGAAGTGGGCGACGCGGAGGTGCGACCGCACCGCGTCACCACCCTTCCCCGACCGCACCGTTCGGATCATGTCCTTGGTGTAGGCGATGCCCACCACATCGTCCACCTGCTGGTCGACGGCGGGCATGCGGCTGAATCCCACCTCGAGGCCCCGCTCCAGCACGGCTTCGACCGTCTGGTCGGCGTTGACGGTGACCATGTCGGGCCGGGGCACCATCACCTCGCGCACCACCGTGTCACCGAACTCGATGATCGAGTGGATGAGGGCGCGTTCGTCCGTCTCGATCACGTCTCCCTCCAGGGCCACATCGGCCATGGCCAACAGCTCGGACTCGGTCACGGCCGAGCCGAGGTACTGGCCCTTCTGGCCGATGAGCAGATTGGCCAGACCGATCAGCGCCCCCGAGAGGATGCGAACGGGCCAGAAGCGCACCAGGGCAGAGACCAGCGGCGCGCTGAACAGGGCGGCCCGCTCGGGATGGTGGACGGCCCAGTTCTTGGGAACGGCCTCACCCAGGACGAAGATGATCACGATCTCGAACACCGTGGCCGCCACCACCCCCCAGGCCCCGAACCAACTGTGGGCCAGGATGCCGACCAGGGTGGCCACCACCAGTTGGCAGACCAGTACCAACAAGAGGAGGGGGTTGAGGAACCCCTGCGGGTTCTCGGTGAGGCGGACCAGCACCCGGGCGCCGCGACGCCCGTCCTCGACCAGGGCCAGCGCCTTGGCCCGGCTCATGCGGACCAGGCTGGTCTCCGCCAGCGCCAGCACGGCGGAGGCGGCCAGCAACACCAGCACCACGATGAGCAGCGCCAGATCACCGGTGGTGAACGAGCCGGTGCCGGTCAGGAAGCCGCCAGGAGGGGTCATGAAGCCATTCGGTAGTAGCGAGCCAACAGTTGCTGCTCGCGTAGCTCCATCCTTTCGGCTTCCGCGTCGACCTCGTGGTCCATGCCCAGGAGATGGAGGATCCCGTGGACGACCAGCAAGGCGATCTCGTCGTCGAAGGTGACGCCGTGTTCGACCGCATTGTGTGCCGCGACCGCCGGGCAGATGACCACGTCGCCGAGCAGGAGCAGGCGCCCGGTGTCGGCCTCGATCGATCCCGGCCCGGTGCCCCCTTCGTCGGGCGAACGTCCGCTCCGATCCGCCTCGTCCTCGATGGGGAAGGCCAGCACGTCGGTGGGGCCCGGCTTTTCGAGGAACCGCTCGTTCAACGAGGCGATGGTCGCCTCGTCGACGAACAGCAACGACACCTCGGTGTCGCGGACGACCCCCTCGGCTTCGAGCACCGATCGGGCCAGCGACGCCCAGCGCTCCACGGCGACGGGATGATCCGCCTGCTCGTCGGCGGCGTAGATGTCCAGGCTCATGGGGACCCGTCCGTCGGAGCCCGGCGCTCATAGGCGGCGACGATGTCGGCGACGATGCGGTGGCGCACGACATCCCGCTGGCCGAGGTGGACGAAGGCGAGGTCCGGCACCCCGGAGAGCACCGCCTCCAGGCCGACCAGGCCCGACCGGCCACCGGGGACGTCGATCTGGGTGATGTCCCCGGTGATCACCGCCTTCGAGCCGAAGCCGATGCGGGTGAGGAACATCTTCATCTGCTCGGGGCTGGTGTTCTGGGCCTCGTCGAGAATGATGAAGCTGTTGTTCAGTGTGCGCCCCCGCATGAAGGCCAGGGGGGCGACCTCGACCGCGCCCCGGTCGATGAGGCGCTGGGCCCCGTCGGACTCGAGCAGATCGTGGAGAGCGTCGTAGAGGGGGCGCAGATAAGGATCGACCTTGGCCATGAGGTCACCGGGCAGGAAGCCCAGGCGCTCACCGGCTTCCACCGCAGGACGGGTCAGGATGATCCGGTTGACCTGGCGGGCCTGCAGCGCCTGCACGGCCAGGGCCACGGCCAGGTAGGACTTGCCGGTGCCGGCGGGACCGATGCCGATGGTGACGATGTTGGAGGCGATGGCGTCGGCGTACTGCTTCTGGCCTCCGGTCTTGGGACGAACGGCGCGGCCCCGGGAAGACCGCAACAGCTCGGAGGTGAGGACCTCGGAGGGCCGGACGTCGTCGTGCATCATGTCGATGGTCCGGTTCACCTGCACCGCATCGAGGCCCTGACCGGACTCGAGCAGGATGATCAGCTCTTCGAACAGTGCCCCCACCCGCTCCGCGCCCTCGCCGTCGATGGAGATCTCGTTGCCGCGGACGGCGATCCGCACATCGCCGAAAGCCCCTTCGATCACACGCAGCAACTCGTCGCGCTGGCCGAGCAGGCCGGCCATGAGATGGTTGCCGGGAACGAGAATTTTGACCTTGGTGCCTGCCACGTGCGCTCTGGACCTGACCCTACCAGCGGGCCGGGCAGGGTGATCCCATGGGCCGGCCGGCTGCGGTGGCGGTCAGCCGGGCGGCCAGTCGAACGTGCGCCCACCCAGCAGGTGCAGATGGAGGTGATCCACCGAGTTGAGGGCATCAGGGCCCACGTTGAACACCAGTCGGTAGCCGCGGTCCTCGCCACCGACTCCCTCCTCATCCGCCACCGCCTTGGCCGCCACGAGCAGCGCGGCGACATCGGCCGCATCGGCGGCCGTCACGGCGGCGGCGTTGGCGATGTGCCTCTTCGGGACGATGAGTACATGGAGCGGCGCTTGCGGATTGATGTCCCGGAAGGCCACGGTGAGCTCATCGGTTCGCACGATCTCGGCAGGGACGTCGCCGGCCACGATGCCGCAGAACAGGCAAGCCGACGCCAAACGTCACTCTCCGTCCGTTGCCGACAGGCCGTCGGGGGCGACGTGGGCGCGGCCGTTTCCCTTCACCTCGGGATAGAGGTGCTCGAGGCTGCCGGGCGAGATACGACTGGCTTCGATGAACCGGCCGATGTCGGCCTCTTGGACGCGGATGACCCGACCGAACTTGTAAGCGATCAGATCGCCTTCGTCGATGAATCGGTAGAGGCTGCGCAACGTGACACCGAGGCGTTCGGCCGCCTCCTTGGTGCTCAGCCAATGGATCGGCTCGGTCATGGGAGGCCCGCGCCCACCATCACACGTTCACGAGGAGCCCGAGCTCGTCCAAGCGGGAGCCCATGCTGTCCGGAGTCACCCCGAACAGGCAGGCGATGGCCCGGACGTCCTCAGCCCGGATGGTGATCATCCGACCGTTGAAGTCCTGGCGGTGCACCTGGATCATGCTCAGGAAGCGCCGCAGCAGGTCCCGCTCGGGACCGCTCACCGTGTGCAGCTTGGTCAGGTCGATGGCGACCTTGTCGGTCCCGGAGCCGGAGTGCATGGACCGCCGGGCATTGAGGGGAACCACGTCCTCACTGGCCCCTCCCGCACCCCATCGGGTCACCGTGGCGTCGTCCGGCGGCAGCAGCTGGTCCACCGGCACGTCGTACAACTTGGCCAACCGCTGGAGGCGGGGGACGGAGATGGCGCGCTCGCCGCGCTCGTAGGCGCCCAGTACCGACGCCTTGAACTCCTGCTCGGACATGGCCTCGACCGCCTGCAGCGACAGGCGCATCTGCTTGCGCATGGTGCGGAGTCGGGCCCCGACGGCACGCGCATAGGCGATGCGAGCCGCCTCCTCCTGCTCATCTTCCTCAAGCACCTCGACGCTCTTGTCAATCAATGACATACGCACCTCCGCTGATCTCCACCGATCGCCCCTGAGCTCCGGCTTCTGCCAATGTGACGCAGGTGCTTCTCGTTCCGATCGCTCCAAGACGGACGACCGTCCTCCACGCCAGGAGACCCTGCCTCTGTGTGTAGTTTTGCTCACGGAGCGTGGTTACGCAAGCGACCCGATCACCCCGCTCCTGAGGCCGCACAGGATGGAGCCCACGACCACGGCGGCAGTCTCGGCCCGCAGCACGGTCGCTCCCAGGCCCACACCGGTGCCGAATCTGGCCAACTCACCCTCGTCCCACCCACCTTCCGGCCCCACCGCCACCACGGGATGCGCCAGCGAGGGTGGGCCGCCTCCGGGTTGGGCCAGCCGCGGAGGGCCTCCGGACAGCGAGGCCAGCTCGGGCAGCGGAGTCACTCCGATCACCTCCGGCAACCACGTCCGCCGGCACTGGGCCGCCGCCTCCCGGGCCACCCGTCGAAGCCTGTCGACGGACCGCGCACCCCGTTCCCCCTCCCAGCGCACCACCGATCGGTTGGCGCGGATGGGCACGATCCGGTCCACGCCGAGCTCGGTCAGCTTCTGGGTGACCCACTCCGGCCGGTCTCCCTTGGTCGGGGCGAACGCCACCGTGATCGGGGGCCCCGGCCTGGGCTGGGTGGTGACACCGCCCTCGACCTCCAGAACGGTGGCCAGGTCCACCCGCTCCGCTCGGTGACCGCCGGACGCCGCCGACACCCGGCACGGTGCCCACGAGCCTGCACCGTCACAGGCGACGACGAGCTCACCCGTCCGTAGTCGCAGCACCTCGAGCAGGTGGTGGGCATCACCCTGCGTGAGAATCGGCGAGGCCGGTGCGTCGACGAACACCATGGCCGCCGCGGCCATGAGGACGGGATCCGGCTCGGCCGGTCGGCCCCCCCGTCCATCCCCCGGCATCGGGGCCTCGGCACGCTCCCCGGGGTTGCCCTCGGCCAAGCTCAGCTGAGCGCCGAGCGCAGCTTCGAAAAGATCCCCTCGCTGTGGGGTACGTCCCCCAACTCCTCGCCCCGGGCCTCGGCCAAGGCGAACAGGAGCTCTTTTTGACGGTCATCCAGACCCGTGGGTGTGTCCACGCTCACATGGACGAAGAGGTCGCCGCGACCCCGGCCTCGCAGCTTGGGCACGCCGAGACCCTTCAGCTGGATCACCGCGCCGGTGTCGGTGCCGGCCGCGATGGTGAGATCGCGTCGGTCGTCCAGTGTGTCGAACCCCACGCTCCCACCCAATGCGGCCATGGTGAGGGGGACATGGACCGGAGCGTGGAGGTCGACACCGGAGCGCTCGAAGACAGCATCGGGTTGGACCGAGATGTGCACGAACAGGGCCCCGTTGGCCCCTCCCCGGAATCCCGCCGGCCCGTGCCCGGCCAACCGCAGGGTCGACCCGTCGTCGACGCCTGCGGGTATGTCGACGGTGAGGGTCCGCGGCTCGTTCCTCCGGCCCTCGCCGTGGCAGTCGGCGCAGGGGTGGTCGATGGATTGGCCTGTCCCCTGGCAGCGGGCACACGCCACCGCGGTGATCACCTGGCCCAGGATCGACTGGCGCACACGCCGCAGCTCACCCGCCCCTTGGCACTCGGGGCAGCGCACGGCCGAGGTGCCGGGTTCGGCGCCCGAGCCCTCGCAGGTGTCGCAGTGCACCGGGGTCTGCACGTCGACCTGGCGCTGCAGCCCGAACACCGCCTCTCGGAAACTCAGTTGGAGGACCATCTCGGCATCCGGGCCCGGCATCGGGCCGGTGCGGCGGCCACGGGCCCCGCCTCCGGTCCCTCCCATCCCGTTGAAGAAGGCGTCGAACAGGTCGCCCAGGCCGCCGCCGAACGGGTCCCCGGGAGCCCCGCCCCCGGCGGCAGGTCCGAACACCCCCTCGGCGCCGAACCGGTCATAGCGGGCACGTCGCTCCGGGTCCTTCAGGACCTCATAGGCCAAGCTGACCTCTTTGAACTGCTCGTCGGACTCGCCGTCGTCCTGATTGGTGTCGGGGTGGTGCTCGCGGGCCTTGGTCCGGTAGGCCCGCTTGAGCTCCTCATCGGACGCGTCCCTGCGGACACCGAGCACCTCGTACAGATCCTTCTCGGTCACCAGCCCTGCCTCCGGTCCTTCATCTGCTCGCCTCACTCAGTCGTTCGCCCAAGCGGTCTCCCACCACACGGGCGGCGGCGAGGGCCAGGGGGTAGTTCATGCGGGTGGGCCCCAGCAGTCCGATGGTCCCTGTCTCCACGCCATCGACCGACACGGGCATGACCACGATGGCGCACGATGCCAGAGGCTCCACACCGTGCTCGGTGCCGATGGCCACCGACAGCCCGGTGTCCAGGATGTCGCGAAGCAGCGTCACCACCACCAGCTGTTGTTCGAGGATGGTCAGCACCGAGCGGACGGTCTCCACGGCGTCGAATGCCGCCGCCATCCGTGAGGAGCCACCGACGAAGAGGTGCTCCCCGCCGTCAGCGGCACCGAGCGCCCGCAAGGCCCGGACCCCCACGGCGGTGACGGCGTCGGTCGACCGATCACCGGTACTCGGCACCTTGGCCCGCACCTGGGTGAGGGGTAGGCCGAGGGAATGGGCGGCCAGCCGGGCGGCGGCGTCGGAAAGCCGGGCCTCGTCGACCTCCTCGCCGAATTCGATCGACTGCTTCTGGACGGCACCATCGGCCAGCACCACCACCAGGAGCGCCTGTCGGGAGCCCATGCCCACCAACTGGACCGAGCGGATCACGGCCGACTCGTGGGACGGTCCCACCACCATGGCCGTGCAGTCGGTGAGGTCCGCCAGCAGGCCCGACGTTCGCTCGAGCATCTGCTCGATCTCGCCGTGGGCGTGGTCGAAGAACTGGCGGACCTGGTGGCGACCCCCGGGATCGAGCGATCCGGGTCCGGCGAGGTGGTCGACGAAGAACCGATAGCCCTTGTCGGTGGGGATCCGCCCGGCGCTGGTGTGCGGTTGGGCCAAAAAGCCGTCCCGCTCGAGGGCCGCCATGTCCGATCGCACGGTGGCCGAGGACACGCTGACGCCCGGAGCGTCGACCACGTGCTGGGATCCGACCGGCTGGGCGGAGCCGATGTACTCGGTGACGACCGCGTTGAGGATGGCCGCCTTGCGGGCATCGAGCTCCGCGGTGTCGATTCGGCTGTCGTCAGTGGTTGGCATGGATGTCTCGGTACTGGGAAACGAACCTGCCGGCGTGCAGAGGGCGGACCAGGACCGTTTCGTGTTAGCACTCCACTCTAGTGAGTGCTGAACTCTCCCGGACTGACAGGGCCCGTCACCGGCGGTTCCGCCCCCCGATCCGACACCGGAACCGGTGCCTGGCCCGGGGGGGTGGGACAGGGCGGCGCCGGGCCGGGGCGCCTCAGCCCGTGGCGATGAACATCCGCTTCGTCATTGCCGGTCCGAGGGCGATGGTCGCCTCCCCCACCAGCAGGGTGAGCGTGCCGTCGGGCGCCTTGGCCTGGATCAGCGCCGTGGTTCCCGGGGTCAGTCCGTGATCGCCGAGATACGAGAGCGAGTCCGCCTCGTGCTCGACGCTCTCGGTGATCCGCTCGAGTCGGATGCGGTCACCGGGTACCGCCTCGGCCAGGCGGCGCTGCTCGGGGCCGCGGGGCTCGACACCGGGGATGGGATTGCCATGAGGGCAGGTCGTGGGATTCCCGAGCAGGACCACCAGCCGTTCCTCGACGTCATCGGAGATCACGTGCTCCCAACGGCCGGCCTCGACGTGGGCCTTGTCCCAGTCGAGGCCGATGATGTCTACGAGCAGGCGTTCGGCGAGGCGGTGCTTGCGCACCACGCCGCGGGCCAGGTCGGCACCCTTGGTGGTCATGGCGATCTGTCGAGACGTGCGCTCGATGAGGTCGTCGGCCTCGAGGCGGTCGAGCATCTCCGAGACCGACGGCGCTGCTTTGTCCAGGCGCTCGGCGAGGCGGGCCTGGATGACCGGGATGCCCTCTTCCTCCAGGGCGAAGATGGTTTCGAGGTATTCCTCGACAGGCGGGTGGAAGCGGTCGAGCACGAGGCCGATCCTACGGTACCGACGCCGTCAGTGGTTCGCCGGCCACGGAGCGGCCGGCCTCGCCCCACCGAAGGGATGAGACGTTGGAAGCTCGGATGCTGGGAGGCGTCGGCCCCCTGAGGGACGGCCACCGGCGCCCGGGCGGTACCGTGGAGATCGTGGACGAGAGCCCGAGGCCGGATCCGGTCGACGACGGGCCGGACCACGCGCCCACGACCGACAACGGACCTGCCACCAACCGCGGCGCTTCCGCCGATGGCCGGGATGGCGTCGACGGAGAACTCGGGCCCGACGGAACTGCTGCCGGCGATCCGACGGCCGAGGCGGAACCGGAGTACGCCGACGGCAAGGACCCGCTCCGCTTCAACAACTGGATGAAACGGTCGGCCACCGGTGCCGTGCTGACCGGCATCACCATCGGGCTCCAGCGGGCACTCGAGGACCCGAGGAAGCAACCGCCGTTCGTGATCGTGGCGTCGGATGAGCCGGGAGACCCTGACGGCCCCATCGACCTGAGGTTCGACCCCGACAGCCCGGCGGACACCGTGGCCGTCATCCGCCGCCCCGCAGCCGGGGAGGATGGAGAAGCGCGCACGCCGTCATCGTGACCTGTCCGACCTGGGTGGCATCGTCGCCGTGGTTCCGCGCGGCAACGTCGTCGCCGGAGGTGTCAGCCCTCGGTCTGACCCACCCCGGCCGCTGATCGCCATCGGGGCCGCCCCTGGCCGACCCAGCGGGCGACCTGCCACGCCGCCCCGTCCACGAGCAGCACCACGCCGACGCCGAATGCCAGTCCGGCGAGGGCGTCGGTGGGATAGTGCCATTGGAGTGCCACCACCGACACGGACACCCACAGCGCGTACACCGCGCCCGCCATGATCGTCCAGACCCTGCCGCGGGCCGGTGTCGCCAGCACCGCGGCCGTGGCCAGCGCGGCGGCACCGACCGTCGAACCGGACGGGTAGCACAGCGCTCCTCCCAGCGTCCTCCCCACCAGAGGCTTGGCCGCCAGCTCGGACGCCAGTAGGGCCAGCGGTGGGCCGATCAGGCAGGCGGCCGCCCGGGGCAGGTCACGCAGGAGGCAGATGCCGGCGAGGATGACCGAGGCCACCACCAGCACGGTGGGATACCGCAGCGAAACGGCGTGTAGGTAGAACGCTGAGCGACTGGCGCCCACCAGGTCCAGGAACCATCCGTCCACCGTGCTGGAGGCAGGCCGGACGGCGAAGTACACGCCGCCGATCGCTGTGAGCACCACCAGGGCGGCACCCGCCATGAGTTCCCTGATCGAGTCCTCGTCGCGGCGCATGCGCCGGCGAAGGTCTGCATCGGGGACAGCGGGCCTGGGCACCACACCGACCGCCGAATCCCTGCCGCGGTCATCCGGTGTCACCCGCACCAACCTACCGGCCCGCCCGGCCCCGGCCTCAGCACCCGCCCCAGTCCCGGCCCCAGCACCCCTCGGCGGCGATCCGGAACGCTAACGTTGCCCATCCTCCGCCCTGCCGACACCCTGGCTCCGCTCCGCCACCAGCAGGGGTGCGGTGCAAGCCGCGCACCGGCGCTGGCGGCGACGGCCGGGACGAGCGGACGAACCACCGGATGAACTCTCGTCTCGCCCTGGCCACCCTGGCCGTCGGTGAGCCGATGGGCCAGCAGGTCTACGAGCGCGAACTGGCCCAGCGGGCGCCGGATGAGCTCCGAGAGGGCTGGGACGTCGACCGGATCACCGTGAGAACCTTGCGATCGCCGGTGCCCGGGACGGTCCGGATCCCCTCCCGATTGCTGATGGGCGCCTCACCGGGTGTGCGACGGGCCGCGGGACGCGTCATCTATCGAGGCCACGACGTCGTCCATCGATTCGATCTCCGGCTGCCGCCCGCTCCCCGTCCCGAGGTGCTCACGGTGCACGACGTGGTGTCGTGGCGGTTTGCCGATGAGGGCCGGCCTCCCTCTGACGCCGCCGCCACTGCCCGACGGGCCTCCGTCGTGGTGTGCCCCTCGCAATTCTCTGCCGACGAAGTGGCCTCCCAGTTGGGTGTGGCGGAACCGCGGGCCATCCACAACGGCGTCGACCGAGCATTCTTCGCCGCGGTCCCGCTGGCGGCCGAGGAGCTGGAGGCCCTGGGCATCCGCACACCCTTCGTGCTCCACGCCGGAGGCTGCACCCAGCGGAAGAACCTGGCGGGCCTGGCGGCGGCGTGGCCTCTGGTACGGGCCTCCCTCCCCGACACGATGCTGGTGCTGATGGGACCGCCCGACGAACGTCGGGATCGCCTGTTCGGCCCTCTGCCCGGGACCGTGCGCGTCGGGCGGGTCCCCGATGCCGCCGTGAGAGGCGTCATGGCTGGGGCATCCGCCGTCGTCGTCCCGTCGACCTACGAGGGATTCGGCCTTCCGGCCCTCGAGGCCATGGCCGTCGGGGTGCCGGTGGTGGCAGCGGACCGCAGTTCGCTCCCCGAGGTATGCGGCGACGCCGCCTACCTGGTCGAGCCGGATGGGCCCGGACTGGCCGACGGGCTGGTGGCGGCGCTGGGAGGAGGCCCGGACACCCGCGCCATGGTGGGCCGGGGCCGGGAGCGGGCGGAGAGGTTCAGCTGGGAGGCGAGTGTGGCCGCGCACGCCGAATTGTGGCGGTCGTGCGTGGGCTGAGCTACCCGCTACCCGCTCGGCGACTGGCTACGGCGATCGTCACCGGCCAGACGGGCGCCGCGGGCGAGGCCCGAGATCGACCCGGCCAGGAGCACCGCCGTCCGCGACAGCGCGGCCACGGCGGCGCGAAGCGCACCCACGCCGTCCCGATCGTGGGCGCGGCTCCAGGCTCTGGCCAGGCGGTTCCGACCGTCCCGCACGGCTTCGCCGAGCGATCTCGTCAGGTAGCGGCGGACGATGGGCCGGGTGAGTCCGAAATTCCTGATCAGCAGGATGAGATGGTTCTTCTGGGCCCAGTAGGCATAGCGGAGGTCGAACCGTTCGCCCTTGGCGTAGGGCGCGGCGACGTGCTCGACCACCGCGTCGGGCGTGTAGGTCAGCCGGTAGCCCGCATGGGCGACTCGGAGACAGAGGTCGGTCTCCTCCCTGATGCAGGTCCCGGCGTAGCCGTCGCGGATCCCGCCCAGGCTCTCGATGACCGAGCGTCGGAAGGCCATGTTGGCACCCAGCAGATGATCCACAGGCAGGCTGCGGCCGGGATCGGCGGCAAAGTTGCCGGTGAGGGTGCCGTCCTCCAGGAGGAGCCCGATGGCATCCACCCCCTCGACCAGCTCCCCGGGCTGCTTGCGGATTTGGCGCCCGCCGACTCCTCCGACCGTGGGATCAGCGAACTGGACCAGAAGGTTCTCGAGCCAGTCTCGTTCCGCAAACGCGTCGTCATCGATGAAGGCCAGCACGTCCCCCGTGGCCATCCGGTAGCTGATGTTGCGGGCCGTGGCGGTGGCACCCCGTCCCGCCGGACACACCTCATAGGCGACCGTCGGGAACCGCTCCCGGACCAGGCGGGCGGTGTCGTCACTGGTGGACGAGTCCACCACGATGATCTCGACAGGAGGTTGCGTCTGGGCCAGCAGCTGTTCGAGGCAACGGGCAACGAAGGTGGGCCGCTCGTAGGTGACGACGGCCACGGAGGCGGACAGGGGCGTGCCGGCGGCCGAGTGGGCGGGTGGAGCAGTGTCAGTCATTGCCACTCCATCCTGTGGCCGGATGCATTGAGCGCCATCAGATCACGTCGGCGAAGCCGCGCTCCATCTGCTCGAAGATGACCGCCCCACCCACGAAGACGGCGATAGGCACGACGATCGACAAGGTGATCTGCCAGATCGGTGGTGCCGGCTGGTGGAGGAAGGCCCACTGGAACTCTTGGAGCAGCCAGGTCAGGGGGTTGATGTCGTAGATCACCCGGTACCTCGATGGCACCGCCGAGATGGAGTAGGCGATGGGGCTGGCGTACAGGAGGAACTGCAGCGCGAACGGCACCACGTAGGCGATGTCCCGATACCGGACCATGAGGGCAGAAGCCACGAGGCCTGCGCCGGCGGCCAGCAGGATGACCATTGCCGTCCACACCGGGCTGAGGAGGATGCCCAGGCCGGGGTTGATCCCGTAGACGATCAGGAGGACGAAGAGGAAGGCCAGGGACACGAAGAAGTCGACGATGGTCGAGTACGACGTGGCCAGCGGCACCAGCATGCGCGGGAAGAAGACCTTGGACACCAGGTCGCGATTGGAGACCAGGGAGGCGGAGGCCCGGGTGACGATGCCGTTGAACAGGTTCCACGCCAACAGGCCGGTGAAGACGAAGACCAGGCCCGGGACGCCGGCACTCGGGAGGTGCGCCACCTTCTGGAAGACCAAGGTGAAGATCACCGCCATCAGCAGCGGCTGCAGGACCACCCACACCACGCCGAGCAGGGTCTGGCGGTAGCGGAGGGTCACGTCGCGGGCCCCGAAGCGGTAGAGGACCTCGCGGCCTTCCCACAGCTGGGCAACCTTGGGGAATGCGAACCTGCCCGGAGGGGTGATGACGATGTTGGCCATGGCTCCTCAGCGTTGGGTGTAGTCGAAATCGGGGAAGACGACCCCCCGGTCGGTGCCGTCGGGCGTGGTCGGATGGGCGTACGGGGAGATGGGCAGGACCTGGAAGTGACAGGCCTGCTCCCAGATGTCCGCCCTGCGCCCGCCGGCGTGGATGAACAGGTCGACCGTGTACGCACCCGGCTTGAGCCACGGCGTCCTCATCACCACGCTCCCCTCGTTGTCCGTCGCCGGGTCGAGCCAGAAGTCCTTCAGGCGGGAGTCGCACTGGGCGATGAGCATGCCGTCCTCATTGTTCACGAAGCACGAGATGTGGAACCGGTTGCCGAACGAGGGGTTGGCACCCACGGCGAACTCGACCACCACATCGTCGCCAGGGTTGGTGATGTCCTTGGCCATGGCGGCGGTGGTGAACCGGAGCTCGCCGGACCCGGGGCGGGCAGCCGCGGTGCGCAGCATGGGAGCGCTGCGGGCGAAGCTGCGCTTGTACTCCTCCATGGCCTCCTCCACCGTCCCGTGCAGGACCAGGTGGCCCGAGTCGAGGTAGAGCGCAGAGGTGCACAGGTCGGACACGGTCTGGAGCTGGTGGCTCACGACCAGCACGGTGCGGCCGTCACGGGCCACCTCCCGCATCTTGCGGAGGCACTTGGCCTGAAAGTCCGAGTCCCCGACGGCCAGGACCTCGTCGACGGCCAGGATCTCGCTGTCGAGGTGGGCGGCCACGGCGAAGGCCAGCCGGATGTACATGCCGGTGGAGTAGCGCTTGACCTGAGTATCGAGGAACTTCTCGGTGCCGGCGAAGTCCACGATGGCGTCGAAGCGCTCCTTGATCTCCTTGCGCCGCATGCCCAGCAGGGTCCCGTTGAGGTAGACGTTCTCCCGACCGGTGAGCTCGGGGTGGAACCCGGTCCCGACCTCCAGCAGGCTCCCCACCCGACCGCCGAGCTCGATGCGGCCCTTGGTGGGGGCGGTGATCCGGTTGATGATCTTGAGCAGGGTGCTCTTGCCGGCGCCGTTGCGACCGATGATGCCGACCACTTCGCCCCAACCCACATCGAAGGTCACGTCGTGGAGGGCGTCGAAGTGCTCGAGGACCTTCTTCTGCTTGCTCTCCTTGACCTTCTTGATCACGGCCTCGGCCGCGGAGGAGGGGACGTCTTCCCGTCGGTAGATCCGATAGGTCTTCGAAAGGTCCGAAACCGAGATGGAGACGTCCTTCGACACTGCGGACACGTTAGACGCCAGTTGCGAGAGCACGGATGTGATCCTCGATCGAAGGGAGTTCTGGTCTAGTAAAGATCGACTCCTCAGTCGTCCAACTTGAGCGCGGAGACGAATGCCTCCTGAGGGACCTCCACCCGGCCGATGCTCTTCATCTTCTTCTTGCCCTCCTTCTGCTTCTCCAGGAGCTTCCGCTTTCGGGTGATGTCGCCGCCGTAGCACTTGGCCAGCACGTCCTTGCGCCGGGCCTTGACCGTTTCGCGGGCCAGCACCCGACCTCCGATGGCGGCCTGGATGGGGACGTCGAACATCTGCCGGGGGATCAGCTCACGCAGCTTCTCGGTCATCCGCCGGCCGTAGAAGTCGGCCTGGGAGCGGTGCACGATGGTGGAGAAGGCATCCACCGGGACGTGGTTGATGAGGAGGTCGACCTTCACCAGATCGGCGGTGGCATACCCCTCCGGCTCGTAGTCGAGGCTGGCGTACCCCTTGGTCCGGCTCTTCAGCTGGTCGAAGAAGTTGACCACCACCTCGGCCAGGGGGATCTGGTAGACGAACTCGACCCGCTCGGGCGAGAGGTACTCCATCTTGGTCATCTCCGCCCTGCGCCCCTGGCACAGGTCCATCACCGGGCCGGTGTACTCGGCCGGCGTCAGGATGGTCGCCGTCAGCATGGGCTCGTCCACATGGTCGAGATGGGTCGGCTCGGGAAGCTCGCTCGGATTGTCCACGTCGACCTGAGTCCCGTCGTTGAGGAACGCCTGATAGGCCACGGAAGGGGCCGTGGCGATCAGCGACAGGTCGAACTCCCGCTCGAGTCGCTCGCGGACGATCTCCATGTGCAGCAGGCCGAGGAAGCCGCACCGGAACCCGAAGCCCAGGGCCCGGGACGACTCCGGCTCATAGGTGAAGCTGGCGTCGTTGAGCCGGAGCTTCTCCAGGGCGTCGCGTAGATCGGGCAGTTCGTCACCGTCGATGGGGAAGAGCCCGCAGAACACCATGGGCTTCGGATCGCGGTACCCGTCCAACGCAGCCGGGGCCGGGTGGCTGGCCGTGGTCACGGTTTCGCCGGACCGGGCTCCGCCCACGTCCTTGATCCCCGCGATCAGATAGCCCACCTCGCCCGGACCGAGCTCCCCCACCGGTACGGTGACCGGCGTGCGGATGCCGATCTCCTCGATCTCGTGGTTGCTGGCGGCCTGCATGAACCGGAGCCGGTCGGTTCCCACCAGCGTCCCCTCCATCACCCGGATCGAGCTGACCACGCCCCGGTACTGGTCGTAGGCAGAGTCGAAGATCAGGGCCTGCAGCGGCGCGGAGGCGTCGCCGCCGGGGGCCGGGATCCGCTCCACGATGGCGTCGAGGAGCTCGGGCACCCCCTGGCCGGTCTTGGCCGAGATGTGCAGGATCCCCGACGCCTCGAGACCGAGGACCTGTTCGATCTCGGCAGCGCACCGATCCGGGTCGGCGGCGGGCAGGTCGATCTTGTTGAGGACGGCCACGATCTCGAGATCGTTCTCCATGGCTTGGTAGCAGTTGGCCAGGGTCTGGGCCTGGATGCCCTGGGATGCATCCACCAGCAGCACCGCCCCCTCGCAGGCCGCCAGGGATCGACTGACCTCGTAACCGAAATCCACGTGACCGGGCGTATCGATCAGGTGCAGGGTGTGATCCCGCCACAGCACGCGCACGTTCTGCGCCTTGATGGTGATCCCCCGTTCGCGCTCGATGTCCATCGAGTCGAGGTACTGCTCCCGCATGAGCCGGGGATCGACCGCCCCGGTGAGCTCGAGAATGCGATCGGACAGGGTCGACTTGCCGTGATCGACGTGGCTGATGACGGAGAAGTTCCGGATACGTTCGACAGGGAGCACGGGGAGGCCAGCGTACCCAAGCAGGCCCGGGGACCGGTCATGCCGGGCCCGCCGCCACCGCCCGATTGGGCGCCCGGCACCGCCGGCGGGGGCCAGGTCCGGGGGCCTTCGTCGGGACCAGGGACGCCTGTGCTGCTATCCTGCACTGTCTCCGGAGTTGGCCGTGCGCCGGTGCCCGGATGCAGATCTCCACGTTCGCAGTGGTCGTCGGACGACCCGCGGCACCGACATCCCCGATGACAAGGACCAGGCAGTGGCAAACATCAAGAGCCAGATCAAGCGAAATCGCCAGACCGTCAAGCGCCAGGCCCGCAACAAGGCGGTGCGGTCGGAGCTGAGGACCCGCACCAAGCGGGCCATCCGTGCCATCGAGGACGGCGAGGAGAACAGCGAGGAAGCCCTGCGCCTCGCCATCAAGAGGATCGACAAGGCCGCCGCCAAGGGCGTCATCCACAAGAACCAGGCCGCCAATCGCAAGGCACGGCTGATGAGACGGGCTGCGGCCCAGGCCGCCGACGCCTGAACCGAAGCGCAGGCAACTCCGGGCACCATTGATGCGCTCGTCGTCGTTCGAGTGGATTGACCTACCGGATCAGGCTTTCACGTAGTAGAAGGGCTGGTCACAGCGGTAGCTGTGGGTCGGGCCGCCCACCGGAGGGTCGTCGAGGCGGTTGAACGTCCCATGTTCGATCCGGGCGATGATGTAGCAGGTGGTCGGGATCTTCTTGCCCGGGTTGGCGGTGCCCACGAGGTTGCCACCGGAGAACGAGGTGATGCCCTGCAGCGCCTGGAGCACCGAGCCGCGGCTGGGATTGGCGCCGGCCGATGCCAGGGCCTGGGCGAAGAGCTCCGCTGACAGCCAGCCGAACAGCGTGTACAGGTCGGCTTTGAACCCCGGCGAAGCCTTCTGGATCCAGGTCAGGAAGGTGCCGACGGCCGGAATGGAGGCGGTGTCCTCACCGAGGTAGAGCGCCGTGTTCTGGGCGAGGTACGAGCCGTTGATGGCGGAGGCGCCCCCGGCATCCGCGATGAGCTTCTCGCTGTAGGTCGATCCTCCGAGCACCAGCACCGGGTGGAAGTTCTGCAGATTGAGGGCCTGCACCACGGACGCCGCGTAGTTTTCGGGCATCTGCTCCAGGAAGAGGATCCTCACGCCCGCACTCTTCATGGCCACGACGTACTGGTTGAAGTTGCTGGTGCTGATGTCGAAGGTCGGGTCGTAGACGACCTTGTAGCCCAAGCCGGTCATGGCGGCCTTCTCCGCCGCCCACTTCGAGGTGGCCGAGAGCTGGTCGGCCACCAGGGCGCCGGCGTGAAGCACCTCGGCCGGGTACTTCGTCTGGAAGTAGGCGAGGGGCCCCTGTTGCCATCCGTTGGCCGCGGGAGACGGGCTGAAGGAGTTGGGCAGGTTACTGGTGGCGAGATCGAGCGAGACGGTGACATTGGGCACCTCAGGATGGGCGGCGAGCACCGTCCCGCCGAAGTTGTCCTGCAGCGAGAAGCCGCCGACCATGGCGAAGTCCTTTTGGATGTCGGCCTGGGTCAGCTGCTTGTTGGGTGCACCGGAGAAGTTGTCGTCGCCGCCGTCCACGGTGATCTTGCGACCGTTGACCCCGCCCGTAGAGTTGACGTAGTCGGCATAGGCCTGGGTTCCGACCGCGGCACCCTTGAACAGGCCGGCCAGGAGCGTCGACACGTTGCCAACCGCCACTGATGTCGGGCTGATTCCGGTGTAGTCCCTGAATGCCGATGCGGGAATGGTCGATCGGTTGGAGGCGTTGGAAACCGAAGCGGTGGTGGACGTCGACGCGCTGGTCGACGAGCAGGCCGTCAGCGTGGCCGCCATCACGAGCCCGCTCAACACCACCGCCATCCCCGATCTCCGTCGCGGCGATCTCACTGCATCACTGGTGACTCGCATGATGGTGTCTCCCCCAACTGGTCCTTCGGACCGCCCCCATCGCGTGTCCGACCCCCGGCGACCTCCGGTATGACTCTAGAGAAGTGCGGCGCGCCCTGCTGGCTCAACCCGGGCCGTCCTCTGCCGATGGCCGGATCCGTCGTCGCCGGCTCTTGGCTTCGTCCCTCCGGTGCATGGCCGCGACGCGGGACCGATCCATGTTGACGAACTCGCCCTCCGCCTCGACGGTGACCACTCCGGCCTGGATGAGCTGGCCCCGGCTGTGGGTCCGCCGGTCGTCCAGCTCGGTGACCCAAGCCTCGAACCGGGCCGGCTGGGTGATCAGGGTCGGTTTGAGGTAGCGGATGGAGAGGTTGACCGTGGGCCCGGCCCCGTTGGCGATGACATTGGCCGCCGTCAGCATAATGTCGAAGGCCCCGGCCAGCACGGCGCCGTGCACGCAACCCGGAGCCCCCTCGTAGGGCGCCGTGAAGACGGCATGCCCGATGGCCCTGGGCGGATCGAACTCGACGGTGAGCGGCAACGCCACCGGATTGCAGGAACCGATGACCATGTCGAAGGGCATGGCCGCAGCCAGCGTGTCCGCTTCGGAAGGTGGGACGGAATGATCGGCGTACCTGGCCGTGGGCTCGGGACCCGAAGCCGGCACATGACGACTCAGCTCGTCCGCCACGGCCGCCACTCGCTTGGCGGCATCAGCCAACAGCTCGGGCGGGGCCGCCGCCGACACCGAGGCCACCATCAACATCCTGACGGCTGCGGCCAGCTCCTCGCGACCGCCCCCGCTCCACGGTTTGGACGTGGGGACCGAGGCGCGGTCGAGGTGCTCACTCATCATCGCCGCCGAACGGCTCGAGGTAGGCGGCGTGTTTGTCCAGCTCTGCCAGCATCCGGTCTGCGCTGCCCGAGGGCACCCGCAACACCACCTCCGCCATCCCCTGGTCCTGGTAGTAGGCCAGCTTCTGGTCAGTCGGAATCGTCCCGAACGGGACCACCCGGATCCCCTGCGGGTCCCGACCCCGATCCTCGAAAGCGCGTCGGAGCTTCGGAACGGCCTCGGCCAATCCCGAGCCGCCGATGGGCATCCATCCGTCGGCATACTCGGCGATGGCGGCGAACACCGAGGGGGTGGCTCCCCCACCGACCAGGGTGGTCACCCGCGGTTGCTGGATCGGCTTGGGCCAGCTCCAACAGGGATCGAGGGAGACGTAGCGGCCGTGGAACTCGGCCTGGTCTTGTGACCACAGCGCCTGCATGCAGAGGACGTGCTCCCGGGCCACCTCCCGGCGCGACTCGAAGGCCACGCCGTGGTCGGCTGCCTCCGCCCGGTTCCATCCGAACCCGATCCCGAGGACGACCCGGCCCCCGCTCAGGTGATCGAGGGTGGCGATCTGCTTGGCCAGCACGATCGGATCGTGCTGGGCGGCCAGGACGACCCCGGTGCCCAGGGCGATCCGATCGGTCACTGACGCCGCCGTGGCCAGGGACACGAACGGATCGAGGCTGCGCCGATAGTCGTCGGCGTTGACCCCTTCGACCAGCGCCGGAGGCGCATCGGCCCGGACCGGCAGATGGGTGTGCTCCGGAAGGTACAGGGAATGGAAGCCGCGCTCCTCGACTGCCACGGCCAGGTCGGCCGGTGCCATGGCGCGGTCGGTGAGGAAGGAGGTGATGCCCAGGCGCACGGCCGCTCAGGTCTCCAGGCCTGCGGTGAGCTGCGCCCCGGGATTGCTGGCGGGATCAGCAAACAGCGAGGCGAACGCCGCGTCCTCCCGGGCCCGGGCCGCGTCGATGCTCGATCGGTCGGGGGCCATCATCAATCGCTTGATCTCCCGGGTGGCATGAGGTGCGAACGAGGCGATCCGGCGGGCCAGGGCCATGGTCTCCTCCAATGCGGCACCGGCCGGGCACACTCGCAAGGCGAGCCCGGCCTCGACCGCCTGGTGGGCATCGATCCACTCCGAGGCCAGCAACAGCGCCGCGGCTCGTTGCCATCCCACCCGCTGGGGCAGCAACCAACTGCTGGCCGCCTCGGGCGGCACACCCAGTTCTGCGAAGGGTGCCCGCAACCGGGTGCCCTCCTCGAGGAGCACCACGTCCAGGTGCCCCAGCAAGGTCAGGCCGAGGCCGACTCCAACGCCGTGGACGGCGGCCAGCAGCGGTTTGTCGAAGGAGACCACCGTGTCGAGCAGGCCTTGGAATCCCGAGCCGGCCGCGGGCCCGCCGGCGCCCGTGGCGATGGCCGCCATCTCACGTAGGTCCTGCCCCGAGGTGAACGCCGTCCCCCGGCCGGTGAGCACCACCGCCCGCGTCCCGTCATCGGCCAGCGCCCCGGCCAGCGCCCCGGTGACTGCCGCGTACATGGCGGCGTCGAAGGCGTTGCGGACCTCGGGGCGGTCGAAGGCGATCAGCCGGACGCCGTCGTCGTCCTCGACGTCGATGCGATGGTCGGTCACGGGCGGACCACCTGGCCGCCGTCCACATTGAAGACATGGCCCGTGATCCACGAGGCCTCGTCGGACAGCAGGAACAGGCACATGCCCACCAGGTCCGCCGTCTCTCCCTGTCGCTTGAGGGCCAGCGAGGCCAGGATCGGCTTCATGAAGGCTTCGGGGACCACCGTCCGCGACGCCTCGGTGTCGATCGGTCCCGGAGCGATGGCATTGGTGCGGATGTGCTGGCCGCCGAGTTCATGGGCCAGCTGCTGGGTGATCGAGTTGACCCCGGCCTTGGCCAGACCATAGAAGCCCGCATACATGTAGGCGGCGGTGGACGACTGGTTGACAATGGCGCCGCCACCCCGTTCCTTCATGGCCGGGTAGCAAGCTCGCACGCAGTTGAGGGCCCCGAGCATGTTGACCGACAGGAATCGGTTGAGATATTCCCAGTCGACGGTGAGCAGCAGGTCGAGTTGCATCCCCCCGAAGATGGCCGCATTGTTGACCAGATAGTCGATGGCGCCGAAGCGGTCGACGGTCCGTGCGGCCATCTCGGCCGCCGATCCCGGATCGGCCACGTCAACCCGCACCGAATCGGCCTTGCCTCCCGACGAACGGATTCCCGCCGCCACCTCGGTGGCCCGCTCCTCCGCGATGTCGGCCACCATCACCGAGGCGCCGGCCGCGGCCAGAGCCTCGGCGTAGGCCTGACCGATGCCGCCCCCCGAGCCGGTGACGATGGCCACCTTGCCGGTGAAGTCGAACCGGACCATGGGGGACGGATCGGCAGCGCCGGGTTCAGCGGCAGCTGCGGGCGCGCTCATGACTCAGCCGTTCGATGCCGGCGGGCAATGACCTTTTCGGCGACCTCGTTGATCCCGGTCGACAGCGGCCAGCCGACGTAGTGAGCCAGATGCACCACCGTCTCGCGGACCTGGTCCTCGGTCAGCTCCTCCCGGTCGAGGGCCGACTGGAACTGGATCTCCACCAACTGGGACTGGCCCAGGGCGGCCAAGACCCCGATGGTCATGAGCCGCCGGTCACGGTTGTCCAGCTCCGGCCTCGTCCACACCTCACCGAAGAGGTGGTCCACGGTGAAGGCGACGTAGGGTCCGGCGATGGTGTCCGGGTCGACGGAGAAGCCGTAGACCTCCTGCATCTTGGCGATGCCTCGGGCCCGGGCAGAGCCGGGGTCCCGCTGCTTGCCACTGGCTCGTTCCCCTGATCCCCCGGCGTCGGGCTCACTCATGGCTGAACGTCCTCCCCATTTCGATGGACCCCGAAGGCCTGCGGGCTGGCGGCAGGAGACTGGTCACGGCCCGACCACGCCCAACCCGAAGATCTCGTCGCAACGCGCCTCGGTCATCTCGGCCAGCGGCAGCGAGACGTCGAGCGCCCGTGCCATCTCGAGGGCAGCCTGAAGGTCCTTGCGGGCCAGCGATGCCCCCGACTGCATGGCTCCGATCAACCCCTTGTCGTCATCCTCGGTGAACTGGGCCACGGTCGGGCGGAACATCAGTGTGGAGGCCCCACCGATCAGGGCGTCACTGGCACGGATCACGGTGGCCAGACTGGCGAGCTCGATGCCCGCCGCCTCGGCCAGCCGCTGGCCCTCGTAGGCGGCGAGCCACGACCCGTACTGCACCAGATTGCGAGCCAGCTTGGCCGCCAGACCGGCGCCGAATGGCCCCATGGTCACCGTCAGCGAGCCGATGGCATCGAACACCGGCTGAACTCGCTCGATCGCGTGAGGATCACCGCCGACCATGCAGACCAGGTTTCCGCCGGCGGCCGCGCTCGGTCCACCACTGACACCGCAGTCCAACACCTCCACCCCCAGGTCCGCCGCCTCGGCCCCGATGGCCTCGACGCAGGCACCCGAGATGGTGCTGACGATGACGAAGGTCGTCTCCGCCCCAGCCGCCGCCAGCCCGCCGTCGGGTCCGGACAGCACCGCATGGACCTGTTCATCGTTGACCACCGCCACCACCACCACCCCGGAGCGGCGGACCAGGTCCGACGGCGAAGTGGCCACCGTGGCCCGATCCCGGTACCGGTCGGTCGCCTCTGATCGCACGTCGCACACCGCCAGGGGAAACCCTTCCCGCAGCACGTTGGTGGCCACCCCGTCGCCGATGGCGCCGAGCCCGATCACCCCGACCACGGGCATCGTCGTGGGCCCCGACCCGCCGGAGGCCTGTTCACTCTGCACTCGTCTCCCCCTGTCGCTCGGCCACCTCGTTGGTGATGATGGCACCCACGGCCATCACCGTCTTCGGGGGACGGGGCCAGCCGAGCCACGTGGCCAGGGGCACCGCAGGCAGGCCGTCGCCGCCCCCTGTACTTGGACAGCTGTCCAGACTATAGTCCATATGGATGAGCCAGAGCAAAGCGGACGAGACCGGCGAGCAAGGCGGGGACGAGGGCGGCCTTCCCGACTACGCCGGTGCCTTCAAGGCCGATTTCCGCTACGAGGACCTGTCCCGTGAGGCGCTGGTCCGACTGGTGCGCGAGTACGCCCAGGCGGTGCACATCCTCGACCGCTCGATGTGCGCGGCCATCGGCATGTCTCACGGGATGGAGGAGATGGAGCGGCTGGCCATCGAAGAATGGCGGGGCGCCAGCCCCGTCTACGGCCGGCGGCTACGGCAGATCATGGGCGTCGAGGGCAATGACGTCGAGGCCATCTTCAAGGTGCTCCAGCTCGATCCGGGCTTTCCCCATCATTATCTCGACGTGCGATACGAAGTCGTCGACGAGCGGCACGGGTTCTTCGAGCTCGCCTACTGCGGGGCCCTGATGGACGCCGAACCGTGGGGAGACAAGATGGTCACCGGCATGTGCCACCACATCGAGGACGGCACATTCGACGTGACCGCCCAGGCCATCAACCCGAAGGCTCACATCCGCCACGTCCATCGTCCTCCGCGGGTCCCGTCAGACCGGTCACCCCACTGTCGCTGGGAGCTCATCATCGACGACGACAATGAGACGCTGCCGGAGGCGGAGATCACGACGATCACCAAGATGACGACAGCAGCCACCTTCGAATTCCCGCCCATGCGCGACGGAACGCCCCACATCCCCCTGCCGGCCGATGCCGACTGAACCGTGCCGAACCCACCTCAGGCCATGAGCGAGACCCTGGCACTGCGCCCCACCGACGACTCCCATGGGGTCGAGGCCACCCGCCGCCGGCTCACGCCCCGTCAAGCCGAGGTGGTCAAGCAGTTGGTGCTGGCCACCGAGGCCGAGGTCGAAGAGGTCGGATACACGGGGCTCACCGTGCGCAATGTCGCCCGGCGGGCCGGCGTGGCGCCGGCCACGGCCTACAATTACTTCAGCTCCAAGGACCACCTGCTGGCCGAGGTCCTGTGGCGGCGGATGCAGGGGCTGACACCGGTGGACACGTCGGAGGAATTGTCGCTGGCCGAGCGCATGTCCGAGACAGTGCGGGCCATGGTGCTCTTCACCACCGAGAGTGCTGCCCTGGTTGATGCCTGCACCGTGGCCCTGTTGAGCACCAATCCGGACGTGAAGCACCTCCGGGATCGCATCGGGGCGCAGATCCACCGACGACTGGCCGCCGCCCTGGGTCCCGGGTCCGACCCCATGGTGGTGAGGGTCCTGGAGACCAGCTTTTCCGGAGCGCTCCTGGCCGCCGGCATGGGCCACATGTCATCGATGGACATTCCCGACTTCGTGGCCGACGCGGCTCAGATGATGGTCGGCCAACCGGCGGTCGGGGCCGGCACGTGACCACGACGAGCCGACCGGTCACCTACAGCCCCTACGCCTACGAGATCCACGAGGATCCCTATCCGGTCTACGCCCGCCTGCGGTCCGAGGCCCCCGTCTACCGCAACGACGAGTTCGACTTTTGGGCTCTGTCCCGCCATGTCGATGTGCTGGCCGCCTTCCGCAATGTGGACGCCTTCTCCAACGCCTCCGGCGTCTCCCTCGATCCCAGCGCCTTCGGTCCCAACGCCCACAGGATGATGTCCTTCCTCGCCCTCGATCCTCCGCGCCACACCCGCATGCGCTCACTCGTCGGCAAGAAGTTCACTCCCTCCAAAGTGGCCCAGATGGAGAACCGCATCAGGGCCATCGCCCTCGAGCACCTCGAGCCGGCCCTGGAGCGGGGCTCCTTCGACTTCATCGCCGACTTCGCCGGCCGGCTCCCCATGGATGTCATCTCCGAACTGGTCGGCGTGCCCCCGGTGGACAGGGCCGAGATACGCCGGCTGGCCGACCTGGTGGTCCACCGCGAGGACGGCGTCTTCGACGTCCCCCAGGCCGGTATGGACGCCGCCCTCACCCTGGTCGGCTACTACCAGGACATGGTCGACGAGCGGCGGGCGTCACCTCGGGACGACCTCACCTCCGCGCTGCTCGAGGCCGAAGTCGATGGGGACGAGCTCACCGATGAGGAGATCATCGGCTTCCTCTTCTTGATGGTGGTGGCCGGGAACGAGACGACCACCAAACTGCTGGGCAATGCCTGGTTCTGGGCATGGCACCACCCGGACCAGGGGGCCAAGGCCTTCGGGGACGCGGCGCGGGTCACCGACTGGGTGGAGGAGACCCTGCGCTACGACACTTCGACCCAGATGCTGTTGCGGGTGACCCGCCAGCCCATGGAGTTGCACGGGGTCAGCATCCCCCAAGGTGGCCGGGTGCTCCTGTTGGTGGGCTCGGCCAATCGGGACGAGGACGTCTTCCCCGACCCCGACCGCTACGACCTCGATCGGGACACCTCGCGACTGGTCAGCTTCGGCAGTGGACGCCACTTCTGCATGGGCGCCCCCCTGGCCCGGATGGAGGCGCGCATCGGCCTCACCGAAGTGGTGAAGCGGGTCTCGTCCTACGACATCGACGCGGAGCGGATCCAGCGGGTGCACTCCATCAACGTCCGCGGCCTGGCTGCCCTCCCCACCACGGTGGCCCTGCGCTGATGCCCCGCTTCGAGCCCAACCCCGAGCGACGCCCGGCGGTGATCACCGGGGCCTCGTCAGGCATCGGCCAAGCCGCGGCCAAGGCCCTGGCCACGCTCGGACACCCGGTGGCGCTCGGAGCCCGACGGGTGGCCGAATGCGAGGAGACGGCGGCTGCCATCCGGGCCGACGGTGGCGAAGCCGTGGCCATCCACCTCGACCTGGCCGACGGCGATTCGGTGGAGCAGTTCGCCAAGGCCGCAGTCGACACCCTGGGAGGGATCGAGATCGTGGTGTCCAACGCCGCCCTCAACATGGCGGGATCGGTGCTCGACACCGGGTCCGACGCATTCGAGGGGGTGCTGCAGGTCAACGTGAGCGGCACCCACCGGTTGATCCGGTCCCTGGCGCCGGCCATGACCGAGCGCCGGCGGGGCGACATCGTCTTCGTCACCTCGGATGTGGTCGAGCGACCCCGCCCGTCGATGGCCGCCTACGTCACGTCCAAATGGGGGCTCGAGGGCTACGTCCGCTCGCTGCAGATGGAGCTCGAGGGAACCGGGGTGAGGGCCACCATCGTCCGTCCCGGGCCGACCGTCACCGGCATGGGCATGGATTGGGACCCCGACGTCACCGCCGAGGTGATCGACCAGTGGGCGGCGTGGGGATTCGCCCGTCACTCCAACTTCATGCGCCCGGCGGGAGTGGCGCAAGCGATCGTGGCCGTCGTGACACTGCCCCGGGGCACGCACGCCACCGTCATCGAGCTCCAGCCGGAAGCACCGATCCGAAACGACCCGAAGGGCGAGGCCAGCCAATGACCACCGCAGTGGAACAACGGGAGCCGCCGCGTGTGTCGGGTGGCGAGGAAACGAACGGCCACCTCGACGAGCTGCGCATCGACCCCATCGCACTGCTCAACCGGGTCCGCGCCGAGTGTGGCGACGTCGGGGTGTTCCGGCTGGCCCAGCGCGACGTGGTGCTGTTGTCCGGGGCGGACGCCAACGAGTTCTTCTTCCGGGCGCCGGAGGAGATCCTCGATCAGGCCGAGGCCTACCCGTTCATGACACCGATATTCGGCGAGGGGGTGGTCTTCGACGCCCCACCCGAACGCCGCCGCGAGATGCTCCACAACCAGGCGCTGCGGGACAAGTTCATGCGCGGCCACGCGGCCACCATCGCTGACGAGGTGGCACACATGGTTGCGGGATGGGCGGACCACGGGGAGATCGACCTCCTCGACTGGTTCGCCGAACTGACCATCTACACATCGTCGGCCTGCCTGGTGGGCAAGCGGTTCCGCAACGAGCTGGACAAGCGTTTCGCCCAGCTCTACCACGACCTCGAACAGGGCACCGATGCCATCGCCTACGTCGACCCCTACGCCCCCATCGAGAGCTTCCGTCGCCGGGATGCGGCCCGGGTGGGCCTGGTTCAGCTGGTCGAGAGCATCATGGAACGTCGAGCGGCCGCTCCCCCTTCGGGCGACGACGAGCGCGACCTGTTGGACGTCCTGATGTCCATCGCCAACGAGGACGGGTCGCCCCGCTTCGTGGCCGACGAGGTCACCGGCATGTTCATCTCGATGATGTTCGCCGGCCATCACACCACGTCGGGGACAGCGGCGTGGACACTCATCGAGCTGCTGCGCCATCCCGAGGACCTCGATGCGGTGCAGCGCGAGCTCGGCGAGCTGTACGCCGGCGGGGCCGAGGTCAGCTATCAGGCCCTCCGCGCCATGCCTCGTCTCGAGTCGGCGGTCAAAGAGGCACTGCGGTTGCACCCGCCGCTCATCTTGCTGCTCCGGGTGGCCAAGGAGGACCTCGAGGTCGACGGCTTTGCCATCAAGGCCGGCCAGATGGTCGGGGCCAGCCCGTCGGTCTCCAATCGGATCCCCGAAGACTTTCCCGACGCCGACTCGTTCCAGCCGGCCCGGTATCTGGAGCCGCGCCAGGAGGACCGGTCCAACCCGTGGACCTGGATCCCCTTCGGAGCAGGCCGCCACCGTTGCGTGGGGGCCGCCTTCGCCATGATGCAGCTCAAGGCCATCTTCTCGGTGCTCCTGTCGGACTGGGAGTTCGAGCTGGCCCAACCGTCGGACACCTACCGCAACGACCATTCGAAGATGGTGGTCCAACTGCAGCAGCCCTGTGTGGTCCGGTACCGGCGCAGGGGTGCGGTCCCGTCACCGTCTGAGGCCGCAGCCGGGGATGCCCGGTCCGCCCGTTGACACGGACGCCATCCTGATGCGAGTGGCCGTCGACCTCGATCTGTGCCAGGGCCACGGGGTCTGTGAGTCCGAGGCCCCGACCGTCTTCGAATTGGCCAAGAATGCCAAGGTCACGATTCTCGAGGAGAGGCCCGACGACGGGCAACGAGCCGAGGTCGAGGCAGCCGTCCGCTACTGCCCCACGTCCGCACTTCGCATCACCGAGGAGGAGTAAGGCCATGCCGTCATACCCGCGCAGTGAACTCAAAGAGATGATGCAGCGGTGGTTGGACATCAACCAGCGCTGCGAGGAAGAGCTCAACTGGATGCCCATGGCCGAGATGTACACCGACGATGCCACCTACGGATGGAACGTCGGCCCGACCGATGAGTTCATGGCCGTGGGCAAGGATCAGATCCGCGAGTACGCGCTGGGCTACGAGATGGAGGGCCTCGGTGGGTGGGTCTACCCCTACCAGCGGGTGCTCATCGACGAGGCCCAGGGGGAGATCCTCGGCCTGTGGAAGCAGATTGCCGACGCCACCCGGCCTGACGGCAGCCACTACGAGATCGCCGGGCTGGGCGGCAGTTGGTTCCGCTACGCCGGCGACTTCAAATGGAGCTGGCAACGGGACTTCTTCGACGTGGGCAACGCCACCGCCACCTACATGGAGATGATCAAGGCCGAGGCCCTCACCCCGGGCATGCAGAAGCGCCTCGAGAAGGCCGCCTCCGGAAAGCGCCAACCCGGTCACTACCGGGTGGGCCAGGCTCCCGTCGGGCTCTGGGACGGCGTGTAGCCACCGGACCCGACACCGCCGACCGCCCCGATCAATGGGCGGCGTCGAACGCCTCGATCACCTCGGTTCGCCAGCGCTTCAGGTGCTCCCCGTGCTCGGTATCGGTCCGCCCCATGCGGACCACCACGAGATCGAGCGCCGGACAGACATCGATGTACTGGCCCTCGTGACCGGCGGCCCAGAAGGTGCCGTAGGGGTTGTCCCGCGTCCACCAGTGCGATCCGTACAGATCACCGTCCTCGGGGTCGACGGACCGGGGCCGGCGCCCGCCATCGACCCAGCCTGCGGGCAAGAGGGGTCGGCCCGCCCAGACCCCGTCGCGCAGATAGAGCAGCCCGAAGCGGGCGAAGTCCCGCGCCGTGGCGTAGGCGTAGGAGGCCGCCACCCAGGTCCCCGCATCGTCAAACGTCGCCGTCGCCGAGGCCATGCCCAGAGGACCGAACAGCCGGTCGGCCAGGAATCGCCGGTAGGGCTCGCCGGGGCCGACCTCGCGGGCCACGATGCCCGAGATGACATTGCTGGTCCCGCTCGAATAGTTGAACCGGGTGCCCGGTCCGCTCGCCAGCGGCCGGTCGGCGGCGAACGCAGCCATGTCGTGTCTCCCCTCACCGAACAGCATCTGCAGGACGTCGGAAGCGTCGGCGTCGACGTAGTCCTCGGTGAAGTCGAGGCCGTCTCGCATGTCCAACAGGTGTTGCAGGCTGATGGCCCGGCGGGGGTCCCCCGGGTTGTCCCACTGGGGGACGGGGGCGGGCTCGTCCAGTGCCAGTCTCCCCTCGGCCACCAGCATGCCCACCACGGCGTGGAGCATGGACTTGGCCATCGACCACGAGAGCAGCGGGGTCTCCCGACCGACCGGCTTCCCGGGCCTGTCCCACTGGGGCAGCAGACCGTCGTAGCGCTCGAAGACCAGTCGGCCGTGGTGGACGATGACCACCGCGTAGGTCTGGTGCAAGGGGCCCTCGGGGTCGAAGGCGTCGTCCATCAGTCTTCGGAGCTCGACGCCGGGGGGCACCTCGGCGGTCGGCCAGTCCTCGTCGGGCCAGGGCACGTCGATCAACTGGGCCGGCAGCGGGAGCACGGCCGTGGCGAGTGGGTCGGGCGCGGTCAAGGGCCCAAAGCCTCCCACAGCCCCGGCGTCGGCGCCCCGGTTCAACCGCGGGCGAAGGCCTCTTCGGGGCTGGTGAACACGACCATCCGGGACACGCGCCCCAGCGTGAACGTGTAGCGGTGGTAGACCACGTCAGCGGCCAGGAGTCGGCCCTGGCGGTCGAGGACCCGCTGATCGACGACGGCAACCAGGTCGTCGCCGACCTGCCTGAATTCTGTCGGGTCGACCCGGGGGTCGGCCGCCGCGAACTGGCCCTCCCAGTAGGGGCGTATGGCCTCCCTCCCGTGCAGTACCGTGCCACCGGCCACGTTCGGCCACTCGACGTCCTCGGTCATCAGCGCCAGGAGCGCGTCGATCCGGCGCTCGTTGAACAGGCGGTAGGCGCGTCGGAGCAGCAGTTCGGACGTCCCCTCATCGCCGGCCACAGAGAAACCCCCCGGACCATTCCCACCGGCACGCCTTCTCGGCCATCGCTGGTCTCACCTGGTCGATTCCCACACTGTCGGCATCGGCTCAGGGAATGAGGACGATCTTGCCGTGGGTGTGACCGCCGGCCAGTTGGCGAAGAGCGGCACCGGCCCCGACGAGTGGCTAGGTGCTCGCCACCAATACGCGGAGGGCACCGGCATTGGCCAGCTTCACCAGTTCCATGCGTGCGGCGCTGCGTATCTCGGTGCCGGGATCGGCTCCGGGGGCACCACCAATGACCCGCAGGCCGAGTTCGAAGCCGCGCTTGAACGCAGCGATGGTCACGATCCGGTGGCGATCGGAGACCAGGGCGACCGATGTCTCGATGGCCTCGTCGGTCCCCACGGTGTCGACGGCGGCGTCGATCCCGTCAGGGGCGAGCCCGCGGATCCGCTCGATGAGGCCGTCGCCATAGGCCACGGGGTGGGCGCCGAGCCGCCGCAGGTAGTCGTGGGCGCTTGGACGGGCGGTCCCGACGACCCGCGCCCCGGCGTGGACGGCGAGCTGGACCGCCATGAGGCCGACCCCGCCGGACGCGCCATGGACGATCACGGTGTCCCCGGAGCCCACCGCGGTGACCGCGAGGGCGTGGACCGCGGTGCACCCCGTGAGGAGCAGACCTCCGGATTCCTCGAAGGAGAGGGTCGACGGCTTGGGAACCACGGCCGAGGCGGGAACGACCACCTGGGCCGCGTAGGCGCCTTCGATGCGAAAGAGGGCCACCTCATCGCCGGCTCGGACCGGACCGGCAGGTCCCTCGGCCTGTCCTCCGACCTCGGTGACGACGCCGGACGCCTCGGTGCCCAGCGCCATCGGCAGGAGTGACGGATCACGACCGAAGGCCCCGCTGAACACCTTGTAGTCCATCGGGTTGGTTCCCACCGCCCGCACCTGGACCGAGACTTCGCCCGGGCCCGGATCCCGCACCGGCTCGTCCACCACCGACAGGACTTCCGGGCCACCGAAGCCGGTGGCCACCACTTTGAGGGCCATGCGGTGTGCAACGGACGGGGGTCGCGGGCTATTCCGGACCGGGACTGACCTTCGTTGCCGACCGTGCTCCGCAAGGAGGATCGGTTCTAGAGTGCACCCATGCGTGACTCGGTGACCGTGCACATGGATGCTGCTCCCGATCGGGTCTGGGACCTGGTGAGCGACGTCACCAGGATCGGCAGCTACAGCCCCGAGACGTTCGAGGCCGAGTGGCTCGACGGGGCCACCGGTCCTGAGGTCGGGGCACGCTTCCGGGGCCACGTCAAGCGGAACGGCAAGGGCCCCGTCTACTGGACGTCGTGCACGGTCCTGGCCAGCGAGCCCGGTCGGGAGTTCGCCTTCGGTGTCGGCGCCCGCGACAAGCCGCTCAATACCTGGCGCTATCGTCTGGAACCGGTAGGTGACGGCACCGATGTCACCGAGTCGTTCGAGCTGGCCGACACCGCCGCGCTCCGCCTGTACTGGGCGCTCCTCGGTTGGGCCCGGGGACCGACCAATCGCAACGGCATGCGCACCACCCTCGAACGGATCAAGGCCGAGGTCGAGACGATTCACTGAGCCGATCCACTCAGGGCCTCAGGTCATCACCGGAACCGCCGATGCCAGTCTCCCTGCACCCGGTTGCCTGCCCGTGGCGACATCGATCCACACCGCCGACGAGAGTCGTTCTGCCTCGGGAACAAGATGGGGTGCCTTCGACGCAAGCACGGCCATCAATGCACGGGCGGTGATGGCCTGTGCCGCCGGATCGGGCTCGACCGGGTCGACGAGATCCTCCCCGTGGACCACGGCTTCTACGCACCTCGAGACCAGATAGTCGACCAGGGGAATCGATCCCTGCAGCGTTGTGATCGTCACCCCGAGGTCCGCCACCAGCAAATCGGGGAGCGCGGCGTCGAGGGGGTCGGCAAAGTTGAACTTCCCCAGTTCCGCCCCTTCCCGGGCCGAGGCGTCGATGAGCCCCCCGAATGCTCCCGTGCCGAGCAGATTGGTGGTTACGTCGACTGACGGACTCTGCTCCGACGCAGTCAGAAGAAACCGGCGCAGCAGGATCGGCTGAACATAGAGGTGGGCCAGAACCTCGCGGTTGCGCCACCCGCCGACGCGACTGGGCAGATGGAGATCGACCAGGGGAGCTGCAGCGGCAATTCGACGCCACTGGCGCACCAGGGCACTCCTGACCAGATCACCGTCCACTGTCATCCGGCCATAGTGGCGCGATCATGCCGTGCCCGTCATCTGGCGCGTGCGGTTTCGGGTTTGCCAGGCGTGTGGTCGGACGGCACGCTGGTCCCCATGGGTGATCTCGGGGATGACACGTCGGTTCGACCATGCGGGCAGGGACGCTTCGAGGCCACACTCAGCCCCGACTGGGAGATCTGGGGACCGATGGGTGGCTACGTGGCCGCGAGCGCCCTGCGGGCCGTCGGCGCCTCGACCGAGCACCCTCGTCCCGTCGCCTTCTCCTGCCACTACCTGGGCGTGGCCCGATTCGAACCCATCGAGATCCGCGTCATCAGTCGCAAGGAGGGCCGGATGGCCGCGGCACACCGGGTCGAGATGGAACAACAGGGCCGCCCGATCCTCGACGCCATGGTGTGGAGTGCCCGCGACGGGGTCGACGGGTTGGAGCATGACGAGACCGTGCCCCCCGACGTGCCCGGCCCGGACCAGCTTCCGGACATGCGCGAGCTCTTGCCGGAGGAGGACCGACCCCCCTACCCGTTTTGGGACAACCTCGACGCAAAGCCCATCGACTTCGAGGCGGCGTGGCCTCCGTCTGGTCCCCGCCCGGCCCGATGGCAGCAATGGCTGCGCTTCACGCCCACCCCAACATTCTCGGACCCCTGGATCGACGCCGTTCGCAGTCTCATACTGGTCGACCTTCCGAGCTAGCCCTCGGCGCACCGTCCCCATGCCTGGAAGACGCCGCCCTTCACCGCACCGACCCTGGACTTGAACGTCGCCTTCCATGCTCCGACCCGGGACCACGAGTGGCTCCTGTGCGACGGGGCCGCGCCCGTGTCGACGGCGGGATTGTTCGGTTGGACGGCCCGGGTGTGGTCCCCGAATGGGCAACTCCACGCCTCCGGCGGCGGCCAATGCCTGTATCGACGCCTCCCGGCCTGAGGGTTGCGCCGGCGGGTCCAGCCCGATCCGCGGCCATAGTGTGGAAGGCGTGGTGAGACGATCAACGGGCAACAAGCTGTCCCGCCCAGACTCGGGCCGGGGACGTTGGACCTCGTTCGTCGCCGAGGACCCCGTACCGGGGGGAGCCGTTCGGGGACTCCACGACGAGGCCAATCCCCGGCACCGCCTGCGCGTCGAGCACGACGCTCACACCCTGCTCATCCACCTGAGCGACGAGGACGGCGCCGGATGGACCACGTTCGCCGTCGACCGGGAGACCCGCCAGTGGGCGGTGGACCAGACGCGCCGGCAATCCGATGCTGCTCGCGGTGCCTACGGCCTCCTCTACGACGACTGAGGGTGCCGTCGAAGCCCGTCATGCTCCTCCGGGGGCCCGTCGAGATTGACCGGTCTGACGATCCCAGTGGAAGCATGCCGCGTGGGGTCGCAGCCCGAGACGGACGCACCCGGCTGCACCCTGCGGCCTCGGACCACCGGGATGTCGAGAAGCCGATCGCAGCATCGACCTAGGTGGCTGGTGTCTTATGGGGTGAAGGTTCCGCTGACCAGCGGCTGAGGA